>CAZNLT010000080.1:0-25447 GCA_964573705.1 uncultured Desulfobacterales bacterium | reverse complement strand
GGCGACCACCGAGATCTACACTCTTTCCCTACACGACGCTCTTCCGATCTAAAGTAACGGTGGTTTGGACCCCTCGGCCGAAGGATTGGCCGATTCGTTTGGTCACATGCTCGGAACCGAGCCCCACAATCCCGGCAATCTGCTGCCGGGTGGCTGGCGAATCCTCATAATCATAGAGCTTTAAAATTTCCCGGAGCGCTTCTTCCCCCCCTTCTACCAGAGATAGATAATTGAGGGAAAGGTGAGAAATCAGACGCCACTGAAGCGCACCCCTTAGAAAAGGTCTGCGAGTGGGGGTCGGCTTTACCAGGCTGTTGATTCGAGCTACAGGGGCCGCGGCTTCCAAATCGAAATCCCCCTCCGGATCACCGAAAGGCAGCCGTCCGGGCAGATCCCGGTTGGTGCAGGTGACATGCACCGTCAGGACTTCGACTCCCGGATCCGACGGTTTCAAGTCCAGATCCGTAAAGGAGAGAAAAATCTCCGTTCCGTGATCGCCTTTCCTTCCGGAGAATCTCCGGGTCAAGTGCCAGAAGGCATTATGCCGCCTGTCCAATGTCTCTTCCAGATGGTGGCGAATCGAATAAAAAGGTTTGAACTCGACGCTTTCATCCTGGTTATCCAAGGGAGAGGATTTCACCTGATCCACACTGAACACCTCGGTCGCTTCCTGTCTGCGAATATCCGGAATTACCTGATAGTCGACCTTGCGCTGTTCCACCCGAATCGGCTCCGCGATGCGATGAAACAGATTGGCGGCCGGAACAGCATTCAGACAGAACGTATCCTGGTCCACTACTAATTGGGAGCGAGGCGCTCGGTCCAAGTAAATCCAGATATCCAGTTCCTCACCCAGTGTCTGATTCCGAAGCCGGCTCATTCCCAGAAGATCAAAAAATAGAAATTTTTCCGGAAAACTAAAATATTCGATCAAAAGCAGATATCCTGGAAAGGAGCGTTGCGGAAATGGGAGAACCCTCTCTTCAGGTTCCAGCCCGACCTGTTGAATATCTTGGGGAGAAAGGGTGATTCGGGTTGTCTTTCCTTTTTCTGTGGCGGCCTCCATTTCCACATGGATCACATTGTTAAAAAGAAGTTCGTAAAACGGGAATACATGCTGAGACTGGCCGTTCAGGTAAAACCGCAATCTTTCCCAATTCAGTTCAGACAACTTAATTCCGTTGAAGGTTTTCAGCCGAATATGGATGCACTGTTGTGCATTCTTCAGAGGTCGCTTGGGATCTTGAAGACTTGCTGAAACCACTTCCACCGGCCATATACGGACCGCTTGGCTGGTCACAAACTGGCAGGGTACGCCTTTTACCGGTTTGGAAAACAGATTGGTTCTTTTTTTTACCAGGTATCCGGTTTCCGGAATGTTCTGCGCTATCGGTTCGAATTTGACGATGGAAAGAGAGGGTATGGGTCGAATATAATGAGGATAGACAATATTGAGAAGAGCTTCGGTAATTTCAGGAAAATCATCATCAATTTTTCGGTGAATGCGACCGGCGATAAAGGCAAACGCTTCAATCAACCGCTCCGTATGGGGGTCGTTGCACTTATCCGGTTCCAGCAGTAGACGTCCGGCAATTTTGGGGTATTTTCTTGCAAATTCCGCCCCCATTTCGCGGATAAATGTAAGTTCTCGTTCGTAGTAAGTGAGCAGCAGGTCTTCCATCGGTGTTATACTCCGCGTCAGATCATTTTTCGATTACATACTCCCCCCGATTCACGTCAAAATAAGTGTCGAAGACGACCGGCTCGGAAATAGGTTCCACTTCCAGAACACCGGTAATTCGAAAACTGAAGGTCCGGAATGCCTCATCCGGGGTATCCAGTCGGACAGCCACATTTTTCAGACGGGGTTCATAATGGGCGATGGTTTCTTCAATCTCCTGACGCAAACGCCTCCTGACAAAAGGACTTTTGGGATTTTCAGAGGAGAAATCACGAAGACCGTATCCGAACACCGAATTCAGAACTTGGGGGTATTCTTCATCCGGCATCTGGATATATTGGCGGGTATTAAACAGATTTTCCAAATCCCTGACCACCGCATCCCGAATGTCCGCTTTACCGAAGCGCCTGGATACGGATGTTTCCTGTTTGACCCGCGGCTCGTAATCGATCAGCCTGTCTATAATGGACGATTGCAGGTATTCATTATTCGCCGCCATTTTGACGATATCCAGCCTATTGGTCCCACTGAATCAATCAGGTTTATAGGTGTCCGAAAAAATTCGGATATAAAAGTTCAACTGGGAAATACCGGGCAAAGGGGGGCCTTTGCCCGGTACCCATATTCAGGTTCAGTTTACAAACCACACCGACCAACCTGCAGATCATCCGCCTTTGTTATCATGGAGGCTCCAGTTATGCTCAATCGTTCCCTTTTTGGCGCCGGTCTTGTGATCGGTTTCATTGTAGGTCCAGGTGATTTTCCCGTAACCGAAGGATACACTTTCAGCCGGCAAATCTCCCGCACCCGCGGAACCACTCGGCTGCACACTGGTGACAATGGCATCTTCCAGTTTGTAGACCATGTAGACTTCCTTGTTTCCGCCGGCTCGGCACAACTCAAGTTTGATTTCTTTGATGTGCTTTCCGTCGCTGCAGTACAGGTTCAGTTTAGGGGAGGCTTTGTCCAGCGATTTCATCACGACCAGATCCTGATGATCACACCTTTCCGCACTCCGTCCCCCGCCGCTGCTGACAGATCCTGAACTTAACTGGGAAACCCCGTGGGAATAAGATAAAATCTCAATCCAATCTTTGTGTTTGTCGTCCGTGGATTCCCCGTCGATACCGTCGATTTTCATAAATGCATCAAACGCCATGGTTACACCCTCCTGTTTAATGGAGTTTTGGTTTATAAAGACGCCACATCATCACGACCATTGGTTTGTATTTTGGGATGTGCGTCCAGTCCTTCTTCAAAGCATGTATGTATGGCGGTAAGTAGAGTCTATCCTTTGGCCGGCGGCGGCAGATCCGACACCAGCCGCAGGGATACCGTCAATTCATCCAATTGAAAGTGGGGTTTCAAAAATGCCACCGCTCGGTATGCCCCCGGCTTCCCGGGCACTTCAGCAACATCCACCCGGGCTTCCCGAAGCGGGTACTTGGCTTTGGCCTCCTGACCGGCACTGTCATCCAGGAGCACATAATTGCTGATCCACCGGTTTAGAAAATCCTGTGCATTCTGACGGGTCATGAAACTGCCGATCTTGTCCCGCATGATCGCTTTCAGATAATGGGCAAACCGGGATACCGCCATAATATACTGAAGCTGTGAAGAGAGCCTCGCATTGGCATTGGCGAAATCGGTGTCGTAAATCTTGGGTTTATTGGCCGTCTGGGTACTGAAAAAGGCGGCGAAATCGGTCCCCTTGCAATGGACCAGAGGGACAAAACCAAGGTCGGCCAGCTCTTTTTCTCTTCGGTCGGTAATAGCAATTTCGGTGGGGCATTTGAGCGCGACCTCCCCTTCATCGGTTCTAAAAGTATGGGTGGGAAGGCCTTCCACCAGCCCGCCCCCTTCTACCCCTCGAATGGCGGCACACCAGCTGTATTTGGCAAACGCATCGGTCAGCCGAGTCCCAAGCGCATAGGCGGGATTGCCCCAAAGATATTTTTGGTGCTGTTTGCCGTCCACATCCTCTTCAAAATTGAAGGTTTCAACAGGCACATTCGCCTGTCCGTAAGGCTGGCGCATCAAAATATGGGGAAGGGTCAGAGCCACATACCGGGAATCTTCCGAGTCTCTGAAGGATTTCCATTTGGCGTATTCCACACTCTGAAAGATTTTGGCCAGATCCCGGGGATTCCCCAACTCGGTATAGCTGTCCAGGTTCAGCATTCCAGGGGAAGCGGATGAAATGAAGGGTGCATGGGCGGCTGCGGCCACATGGGACAACTCCTCCAGAAGAGACAAATCCTGGGGATGGTTACCGAATTCATAATCCCCGATCAAGGCCCCGTAGGAGGCGCCGCCGAACATGCCGAATTCTTCTTCATAGATCTTCTTGAACAGGGCGGATTGGTCGAATTCACTGGCGCGTTCGAAATCCTTCAGCAATTCTTTCTTAGATGCGTTCATCACCCGAATTTTCATCCGCTCGCCGGTCTCGCTCTGATGGACCAGATAATGCAGACCCCGCCAGGAGGCTTCCAGCTTCTGGAATTCTTCGGCATGCATGACTTCATTGAGCTGGGCCGAGATGAGATGGTCGATCTGGCTGATTCGGGCGTTAATCATCGCCTCGGTATCCTTGGCGATGGTCATGGTTCCTTCCATGACCTGACTGACAAACTCACTGATAAGATCCTTGGCCCGCTGTTTCTGGCTTTCCTCTCGAGCCATTCGCCCCTCGGAAATAATCTGATCGAGAAGGCTTTTTTCCTCCTCCTGGACTTCCGCTTCAGCTGATGCGGTTTCAGCCCGGGCTTGTTCGTTTTCAGCCATATAGACCTCCTAGAACTTAAGTTTATGAATAATCGTGAATGGAATTCGTGGGATTTACACTATCATTGACTCTCTTCTTCGGATTCTTTGGCTTCACTTCCTTGTTTCTTTTCAACCCCGGTTTCCTTACCGAGTTTTTCAAGGGAATCGGTGTTGGCGATCACATCCTGAAGCAATTCTTCGAGTCGGTCATTGCCGTCAAGCTTGCTCAGCATTTCCGACAGGCGTTGACGGGTTTCCACCAGCTTGCGAAGCGGCTCCACCTGGTCCGCCACCCGCTCGGGATGAAAATCATCCAGGGATTTGAACCGAAGCTCCACCGCCATTTTGGAATCGTCATCCGTCAATTTATTATCTACACGGTAGGCCAGCCGAGGCTTCATACCCTCCATCACCGAATTGAAATTGTCCCGGTCGATTTCGATGAATTTTCGATCTTTGAGTTTCGGCAGCGGCTCCTCCGGTTTACCGGATAGATCCGACAGCACACCTACCACAAAGGGGATTTCCTTCATCTCGATGGCATCCCCGATTTCCACATCATAGGTGATATGCACCCTGGGCGATCTCACCCGATCCAGCGTATGTTGTCGACTTTCTCTAGCCATTACGGTTTCTCCTTTCCGGCAGCGGGGTTCTAAATCGCCCCTTTATAACCGATCGCTTTGGTCACATCGGTGGTGCAAAGTTTTTGAAATAATTCCTGGGCTTTATATTGGTCATCACTGGAGGCGTTTTCAGAGGTCAGGCAACGATAGAGGATATCCATGACCTCGGCGATCCAAATGGGGGATTCCCAACGCGCCAGGGTCAGCTCTTCAACCAAGGCATTCAATTCCTCCGCGATCGGCTGAGCCAGGTCCGGTCGATCGGCTTGAAGGCAGAGTTTGGCCATCAGCAATCGATACCGGTTTTTTTCCCGTACTGACGGGGCACTGTAGGCCGCCCCCATCAACTGTTCCAATGCCTTTTTGATGCCGCCGCTTTCAAGGGTTTGAAGGGATTGCTTCCAAATATCGGCCTCCATCGCGGCGGTATCCACAAGCCGATTGACCGAGGGGACCGATGCCTGAGGCATAGATGCCAAAGCCATATCGGGCGAAGGAGTGGAAGCGGGGACCGTTTCGGTCGGCGAATGGACGGCCGTTTCGGGTGTTTCCGTCTCTGCTTCCGACCCGGTCGGTTCCGGCGGCGCCGCTTCCTCTTCATCCGGTTCCTGTTCCCGTTTCTTTTTGAGGATATCCGCAATCAACCCCTCGCAATTTTTCAGGGCCGCCCCGATTTCCGACAATCGCGGTGCATCCCTTCCGAACTGATCGTCCACCAACTGGTCCAGAGAATTGAAGTCTTCCATGCACGCGGCGATCTTTTCCGAAATCTGCACATAAAAGGATTTGGATGACCTCGCCACAGCGGCATCGAACACTTCAGGCTCCAGTTTCCCCTCATTGATCAACTCGGCTCTGGCTTCGGGGTCTCGGGTGGTCTCTTCATAACCGACATCTTTTCCCTCCTGGTATTTAATCCAGGAATACCCGGAAGTGGCCTTGGGATCGCTCAGGGGAACCTTCTGAATGGCAAGCGGCAAATTATTATTTAGAAATTCTAGAGGCGCCGCCCTGAAATCGAGATCATCGTCCTCCATTTCCGGGTACAAGGATTCCCAGAATTGTTGCAATAATCCGTTCACTACCTCAAACCCCGAATGGCATCCATCAAAACCTTGCGTATGCGTGAGCGCCTCTGTCAACCAGGCTGCGATCTGAAGATCCTTGGTTTTCTCCTTTAATGCCTCCTCCGATAACTTGATTACTTCATCCCAGTCGGATGTTTTCAGTTCCCGTTTCCAGTCGCCTTGCGCCAGGGGATCATCCGCGCGTCGAGCCTCTTTGATTTCATCATAGACGGGCGTGTATCTGAGGTCTTCCCCGGCGGGATTTTCCTCGGAAATCGGAATTAGAATGGCATCGATATCAATCATCAGTATCCGCGCCCTTTCCTGTTTCGGCAACTTCTTGGGTTACCGGCTGATTCAGCATGAGTTCTCTGATTTCCAACAGAGGCACATCGTTTTCACCGATTTGAAATACATGCTGCCCCAATCCTTTGTAAAAAGGCCCTCCGAGCTGACGCCAATCCGTCATTCTGCCCATCTTGATCCGATCATCCTCATGGAACGGCGATTCCGGGTATACCACCGGAAGAAAACAGTTGAGGGTCAATCCGCTCCAGGCGGTGATCCGGGCGGGAATCCAGATCAGATCGAACAGGGATTCCGGCGCCGGGAGAATCATTTCCCTGATGAATTCAAAAGGAATCCAGACATATCGCTCATGAACAAAAGCCTCGATAAAATAGGAAAGAAAGGAATCGGTTTCCCGAATATCAGCAAAGGATTGATCGTTTACTGTACCGGCAAGTGGAGGACGGTCCTCTTCCAACAACTCGAAAGTTTTTTCAGCCGATTCGAATTCATTGTTTTTCAGCTGCTCAAGGGCGAGAAGATAGCGTTCGGCATAGGCGGGTGTTTTCGGCAAAAAATCAGGGCGACGTTCCCCATTGTAAACTTCCTGCCTAACCTTTTCTCCGTGCAGCAGGTTTTTATAAGGCATAATACCTGCCTCTGTTTTCACATCCTGGGCCGCGATGATGTCGATATGCCGCTCGGCTTTTTGAAAGTCTCCAAGGAGAGTAAGGACCTGGAAAAGAAGAACCCGAAGACCGGAATCCCCCGGGGAGTCCTTGACGGAATCGATTAATTGTTGTCGGGCCTCGCTAAGTTTGCCGGCTCGGATAAGTTCCTTCGGGTCCATGAAGACCTCACTTTCTTATTCCCTCTGAAAATAACCTGGTAGTATATATTGAAAGGGGCCGGAAGAATTTCGAGAGCTATGATTCCTGAAATGCTTTCTTCGTTTGAACTTTTTAATCCTTCAGAAGATAAGTACACGAAAAGCTTTCGAATGACGGGGTATGTTTTAAAGATGAATCGGAATCACATATTTTGATTCCTTATAAAAACTATTTAAACCTGAAATTAGAACATGGCAATCGGCTTGTCAATACGGAATACCTGAAAATATGTATTCCAGGCCCTCATGCCGCCTGTTCCGGCTCTATGCATAGGCGAACGAAATCACCGGCTATTAAAGGTCTTCTGAATACCGCCATACCTGCAATGCCGGACACCCCTCCGACAAAAATCGCATTGGGGGTCCCTTTCCCGTTTTTCTCAAATGCCTGATGCCAAAATCCCACCCGGCTGAAATGATCCTCGAAATACCCATGTTCGAGTGAAAAAAAGGTCTCTTGGTGATTCGCCATGACCCTTGCTTTTTCGACCATTCGACGAAGCTCCGGTGAAGGAGAGCCGATATCCGGTTCCCATACCCGTTTGGTTTTTAATTGATTCCTTGCATTTTCCAGCTCTGACCATTGGGGGACCGGGGATGAAAGGCCTTGAATTTCCTCCCTTAAATCTTCAACATCTCTCCAGGAACGAGAAGAAATATATTCCAGACGGGTCCACAGGGATTCACAGGCAAACGGCATCAGATCCCACTCCTTCTCCCATCCTTTTAATTCACCGCTGCCTGCGACCATCAGCGGGTAACATCGTCCGATACGATCGCTGGACCCCTTCAACAATCCGATCAACACATGATTCTTTTTGATCCCTTTAGCCCACAGCCGGTAGGAATAAAATTCGGGGCATCGACCATGCCGGGAAATCAATTCCTCATACCCCGACTGAATCCACCCTGAGAAGGCGTTCACCAGTGGGGTTTCCGTCCCGACCATAAAGAAATCACGGGCGGATGGGTGTTTACCGAAAGCGGCCCAGGTCCAGGCTTCTTTTGATTTTACCGATCCCAGCATGATACAATCTCCTGCGGAACTGACGCAATTACCTGTCTCTCAGAGGTAATTGCGCGGATTTCACCGTCATCCCCTCTGAATCGATAATTGACCTGTATGTATTCGATTCCCATCCGGTCCAATGCGGCGGCATCTTGAGCAAAATCCCGCGGTCTGAAGGTCTTTTTCCCGCCTCCGAAATCGTGAAGAAAATTTCTGAAAGGCATGTCTCCCGTGTATTTTTTGGTTAGAATCCGGTTGCCCACTTCGATTTTGAATGTAACATCGCCACACTGCTCGGGAGACCAGTTAAAAACCCGCTGTACCGGGTAATGAAGATTGACCAGCTCCAAAGTTCCGGAATTGCACTGAACTTGCAGATGGGTGGCATGGGGCTTGATCTGAGCACCCGGATTCACACCGGTCGGCAAAGCACTGATGGTAACCCGATAGTTGTCTTTTATTTCTCTTTTTTTGGGCTTCAGCTTTTGATTGTTCACGAAAGAAAACAAAGGTGTGTCGATCGGCATTGTAGATCCCAACGCCGTTTTGGGGAAATAGCCTTTTCTGGAACTGACATCCACAAATGGGGCCGCAGGTCCTTTTAAAAAGTTATCCACCACATCCGAGCCGGGTTCAAAATCGATAATAACCTCCTTTTCCCAAAGCTCCTGAAGCTGGCATGCTGCTTCATTTCGGTAATAGCTCCAAAGAAAGTCTCTAGGTCCTTTTATCAATTCCCAAAAGAAAATATCCCCCTCTTGGGCCTGCTGGGACCGGTTTAATGCGCCTTGCAGGCGATCAATGGTGCTTTGAAGCGTAAAAAAAGGTGAAGTCCCGGTCACAGGGTCTTCACTGAAGGTTTGGCTGGTGATCTTAAATACTTCCCGGCGGGAAGGCGCAACGGTGGCCAGTTGGTTCAAGGCCTGACGGTATTCTTGGTAAGCGCTGCCGGCTACGATTCGTGATTCAAGCGTAATACTCCCGGTCGGTAGATTTTCAGCTTCCCTGCCAATGGTAGAGATAATCCGCCCTCCTTTCTGAGCGGCTTTTTGGGCGGCTTTTACTAAGAGATTGGTTTTCGCATCCTCCCCGTTTTTGGCCGCCTGAACTTTGGCGGCCTGGACCTCATACACCAGCCCGGCCCACCGAGGAAATTTATCCGTGCCCACAAAAG
This sequence comes from uncultured Desulfobacterales bacterium, assembly GCA_964573705.1. Classification (GTDB taxonomy): domain Bacteria; phylum Desulfobacterota; class Desulfobacteria; order Desulfobacterales; family Desulfococcaceae; genus JAABSQ01. The sequence goes on along the minus strand of CAZNLT010000080.1, from coordinate 15,944 downwards.
GCCTCAACTCCTCAGCCATTCGATTCTGCAACGAAAAATAGGGCCCCTGATCACTGCCGATCCCGGACGCCACGACCTGCCACTCCTTGCGCCCATCCAACCGTTCTTTTCCTTGGGGAAACAGCCGGGCAAAATCGCCCCAGGTATTCAGATAAGCCCCTCGGTACCATTGTTCGAATTCGAGCTTATGTTCTGCGATGACAATGGGTTCGGCCAATGCATCATTCACCTCTTCTAAAAATGCATCGATTCGATCCTTTCCGGCGACGGTGAAAGCGGGCCGAATGATCGCCTCCGCACTCCCCGGCAGACTTCCTCCCCAAAAGTCCTGGAAGGTAATGCCGGTAAGATCAGGATCATTATCCACCCAATCCACCAGCCAGTGGAGGTTGCTCCGTTTCACCGTCAGGATCTGACGCAACCACGCCTGCAGATCGTTCATTTCGCGGTTGAGGCGGGTCACATCGTCTCGCCACACCAGATTGTAGACATAGAGATTCTGGAATCGATTGCGAATTTCAGGGATGAGGGTCGGATTGGCTATCAAGCCGGTCGGTTCATAAGCCGGTTGAGGCATTTTCTGAATCGCCTCCAATTCCCGGCCATTGATTCTGGAGCGAAGCAGATTGATTCGCTTGACTAGAAAAGCCACATGACGCCCCAAAACCTCCGCCTCAGTCGCATCTGAAAAACCGGCCATTCTTTGGTTCATCTGCTCGTCGAAATTCACCAAAAAACCGTCTCGAACCAGATCGCAATACCGCTCCTTGAGTCGACTCTCCATCTCCCTGCTCTCGTACAATCCGAATCTGGGTATCCACCATCCTTCATTGGCGGCTTCCACCTTAAGGATGTCCTGTCTGAATTCATTCATCGCTTCCAGGTCCAGAAGAATTTCTCCTTTCAAAACCGGCGGATTTTGTACCTCCCGAAGTGTTTTCAGATTCTGTACAAAGGAAAAACTCAAGAGACCGGAAAGGGCGATTCCCAACGCCACCCAGGAGGTCAGCCCGAGGTTGCGGGTCAATCGACTCCATTGGATGGTCCGCTCTGTCAAACTGAAGAGATTGCGATCCTTGGGCAAAACTTTAGAAAAAAAGTCGTGCAGAAACAACCCATTATTCGTCCCGGGCAAAACTTCCCGCTCGGCGATTAAACCCAAGGATTTCAGAAAATGAGAATACGGGGTTCCCTCTTGGCGGCCGCTGCTGAAAAAAACACCCCTCAGGATTGGAGTTTCCTGATAAGGATTATCCTGAAAAGTCGAGACGACAAAGGCCTTCAAACCCGATTTGATCCGTTCAAATTCTTCGGGAAAGAGAAGAAGGCCGGGGTCAATCTTCTTGGTATCGGACTTGTGAAAAAGCAGAAGACGAAGATCCCTCAGGCGTTCTCCGACCGTATGAAGCGCCCGATCATAGAAAGAACCCGCCTCTTTGTTCAGGTCCAGGTTGACCAAGCCCATGGCTTGATCCAGGGTATTCTCGGGTAGATGGTCGCAAAACTGCGTCATCCCCTTCACCAGGTCACACTTGGTCACCATCACATACACCGGAAACTTGGCTCCCAACACCCGCATTAGCTCATCGATCCGTTGTCGAACGATTCGTCCTTCTTCATTGAGTTCATCTTCGTTCGCCTCAAGCAGCTTATCGGCCGAAATTGTCACCACAAGCCCGTTGATGGGCTCTTTTTTCCGAAACTTAGCCAGAAGCACCAGAAATTTTTGCCATTCCTCCTTATCCCGGGTTTCATCCACCCGCACGGTGAAACGACCCGCGGTGTCCAGAATGACCGCCTCTTCAAAAAACCACCAGTCGCAGTTTCGGGTTCCGGAAATGCCGGTGGTCTTGCTGACTTCCGCAAAGGTGGAGGACAGGCGGGCGCTTTTGATGGCGGTGGTTTTTCCGCAACCGCTCTCTCCCACGACCAGATACCAGGGAAGCACATAAAGCGGATTGCCGCGCTTTTTCAGATGGGATTGACGCAGGGTCTGGATGGCTTCTTTCCACCGGTCCTGCAATTCCTGGAGCTGATCCCGGTCCTTGGCGGACATGGATTGCAGCCGAGACTGGTCCTGCTCGATGACCTGCTGAACAAAATGCTGCTCCCGTCGCCGAAGAAAAAGCTTTTTGATGAAGATAACGCCGATCCATATGCCAACGAAGCCGATCAAAACGAAAAACCCCACCCACCAGGGCCAACCGAAAAAGATCACGGCTCCGAACACCAGCAGCGCAGCCAAAACCACCAGCGTAAATATCAGGAAATATTTTAAAATCTTAAGAATCAGCTGTTTCATTTATGCCACCGTTTTAAGGAGACTGTCTCCGACATTGTCCAGAATAAAACGATAAATAAAAAACAATCCACCGAACAGGAGTATCGGAAAAAGAATAAAAGCGAGAGAAAACCAGGAAAAACGACTTCGTCCCGAACGGGTTTGTTCCAACTGACCCGCTTCATGGACATACGCTTCCGGGAAGAGTTCTCCCCGCTCCAAGGAAGGAATACCGACGGAACTGCCGGTCAGCAATTTGAGATTCGAGGTTTTGACTTGGTCCAACAGAAAATCATCCCCCTCATTGCAGTATTGGCCCTGAAACCCGAGCGCAAGACACAAATAATAGACCTCCCGAATCTCTCGCTGGTGCGGACCGATGGCATTCAGCCGGTCGAAAAAGAGCTCGCCGGCATCCGTCGTTTTGTAATACACCAGTTGAAGTTGTTCGCCCTGCCATCGATTCCTTTCATTCCAAGGCGAACTCAAGATGGTTTCATCAATCCAGGCACAGACGGCAAAGCGAGCCAGGTCGTACTCTTCCCGCGAAAAACCTTCTTTTTCCACACAGTGCTCGCTCTCGGAAATCATCCGTTGGATATCCGTCTTGACCTGATCGAAGGGGGGTTGCTTGGCATCCACCGTTTTCATCATGTAGGCCACATAAGCGATTATTTCCATAAAACAATCGGTCAATCTCATGGTCAGCTCCTTCCTACCACCATCAGCTCTACAGAAAGATCATCAGGGGCATCATCCCAGTACAAGGCGAGGTTCCGATTTTTTTCCACCTGAGCCCACTTGTCACTATGGTGATCTACCTGGAAATAGATGGAGTGGGCCCGTCGCGGAAGCTCCTGTGGGGGGGTCGGCAGGTGTTCGATTTTAATCCCCGGCAGGGCTCTGGCGATCAGAATAGGCAAGGCCTCCCGGGTGCTCAACTTGGCCACCATCTCAATGGATTGGAGAATCGATTTCGGATCGGTTTCGGTGTTGAAGACCAGAAAAAACCGGTTCCGCCCCTCGAACATGGCTGCAGGCAGTTCAGCGGAAAAATAGGTTCCGTCAAAAACCAGTGGTATCATGTATTCGGGACCCGCGGTAATCTCATCGAGCAGCCGGGTGATGAGGGTTTGGGCGGCCGGGAAACATTGCCAGAGACGATCATGATCATAATTGGGAAGAAGCCGGGTCCCGTCCTGCATCTCCCCCGTCACATTGATCTCTTCCGAGAATGAGGTCAGCTCGCCCACCAATTGGCGAAGCACCCCATAAAGCGTCCATGGATGCACCTGTCCGGATTCCGTCAAATGAAACAGAATGGGGACATACCGGTTGATCGACCGCAGGGCAAGAAGATAGACCATATCTCTGGCACCAAACTCGGCCGTGTGGATACCGCGCTCCCTTTTGTAGGATTCCAACTGCCTGCCCCGCGAAGAAATCTGATCCCGGATTTCTTTAATCAGCTTGGTCAAAGGGGCGGAGCTCGTAAAGGAGAGGCACGGCGGAATGAACTTCTCGGAGAGGACGATCTCCTCTCCCGAACGTTCCAACTGAATAAAAGGAATCAGGTGATAATCTCCGAGCTGATCTTTTTCGGTTCCCCAGAAGAATTTTAGGACAAAATAGAGCCGCTTGACTTGGGCCTCAGGTCCTTCCTGATGAAGATCCTGAACATCTTCGGGTTCCGGCGAAGTCACATAGCGGGTCGTCACTTCCGACAGGTTTTCCAGCTTGGGCAGAACCGTCACGTTTTTGCCCACGTCGTTCCACTTTTTGAGCCCTACATAAACCGTAAACGGTTTGCCCCCTTCCACCCAGCCTTCATCAAAAGATCTTGCTTCAATAAGGGCATTGTCCGGGTAGACCACATAAGTTTGATCGGGAAACAGAAATTCGGCTCGGTGAGGGCGTTCAACCGAATTCCCGGAAATGATCTTGGGCGTTTCGAGTCCGCCGACGCCCCAAAAATGGGGAGATTGAAACTTGTGGAGAGGGGTGAGTATGGACTGGAGATAGAGATCATCCAGTTGAAAATGCTGGGGCTGAAGAAACAAGCCCTGGTGCCAGAATAACGGTCTCACCATAATCTCTTCTCCTAATCGGTGTATATTATCATTGGGTTGTTTCTATTTTTTGAATTTGTTGCGGTCCTAGCGTCAGATACACATCCAATTGATCCGGTTGAGCGATTTCTACACTTTTGAAAAGGCCGGTCTTCTTCTTCACAAAGGTAACCGGCACTCTAGCGAGTCGCATGATCCGGTCGTTTTCAAGAGAGAAATATCCTGCAATAAACGCAACGTATTTCGCACCTTCCGCCCGATCAAGAACATAGGTGTTCGTTTCCCCGGGATAGACTGTCAACGCTTTGGAACCGGCAACACTGCCATCCGAAAAACCACAGTTTTGATCCAACAATTGGTAGAGGCCGTCCATATTGCCGGCCATCTGGTTGATGGTATTTGGATTTCGAAGCTGATACACACACAGATGAAGGGTATTCGGGTCTCCTTCATATATATTTAGTTGGAGATCGGCTGTCACATGAACTTTTATAGCTCCCTCTTTATAGATAAACTTGGCCCCATAGGGCCATTCCACTCCTGTACCGTTCGGTTTGGTGTGGGATGGACAAGATACGAATAGAAAAACCATGGGTAGAAGAAAAGCCGCTTTCAGAAATCTCAACACTGTCAACCTCCTTGGTTTTGGGATAATTTATGGCAATTTCGCTCAAATTCTCTCAACAATTCTTCGGCAAATCGTCCGGTCTCGAACCATTTTCGACACTTACGGAATTTTGATTCATAAACTTTGAATGACTCCGCTTTTTGGAAAGGGCCGAATTTCCGACCGCCACACTCTTCCGATATCCGTTCAGGATCCAACTCCGTCAGGATCTCCTTCACCATAGCATGGGCCGCTTCTTGAAATCCCGCCTGGGAATCCCGAAAAGCCCGCTTGATCTGATCGATATAGCCTGCCAAAGAGGTCGCATCCTCGTCTCCCTTAACCCGGCCGCCAATCACATGCCGGATGGTATCCTGGCCCACACCGTCCGTACCGTAGAGGGAGGTTCGGATCACCTCCACCAGCTCATTCAGTGCATCGAAAACGATATTCAGGGATTCCGCCAGACGATTGAGCTGCTGTTCGGATCTGACTTCGCCCTCATCAACCCGCTCCCCGAGAAGCAGGGGAAAAAGGCGGGATAATACCGACACCTCGATATCTTTCTCTCCTTCGGACCTACCGTCGGTACTCGCCGGAGATTCGAACATCGCAATCAATCGGTCCAACTGTCGAAGCGCTTCCTGCTCGGAGAACTCGGCCCACTGTTCTGCAAGGCGATCCGCAATTATTTCATCGGCGTGGGAGGGGTCCGAGGCATAGATTTGTCGCAGTTGATCGGCAATCTCCGAGTAGGTTCGGATGTTTTCCATGTACCTTAGTCCTCTTTCTCTGAAGCGCCCGGTTTGAGGATAACGGTTTCGGACATGATGTCGTCGTCGTCGTCTTCTTCGTCGGCGTCCTCGGGGGCAGGGTAATCGTTTGTATTGGATGCGGAGGGCGGTGCTTCGGCTTTCCCGACAGTGCTTTGTTGTTTACGGGATACAATGACCGTTTCAGGAATTTCTTCATCTTCGGATGCGGAAGTCGCCGACGGTGTTTCACCCTCTTTTTCCGGAGACATTGCCGCTCCATTGTCAGGCTTTCCGGTATCGGGTTTTCCGGTATCAGGCTTTCCGGTATCAGGTTTTTCGGTATCGGGTTTTCCGGAACTCCTTCGATGAAGCATCACCGTCTCTTCCAAATCATATTCGTCCCCCGATTTCGCAATAGGTTCTTTCATTGCCTTGCCGGTAGAAAGTGCAATCGTCTCCATGAGATCGTCACTGTCGTCCACCCCATCTTCCGGCGCAATTCCGTGATTGGAAAGGGCCGCCGATTTTCGAGTTCCGGTCCCCTCTCGACCCACCATGACGGTTTCAACTAGCTCGTCGTCCCCATCCCTTTCTTCCGGAAAATCCTTCTCTTCTTCGGATTCGGCGCCGGCGCTCAATGATCCTCTCTTCAATACCACTGTCTCAGCCATTTCCGATTCAGAAGTTCCGGCGGTGGAATCTTCGGCTTTTTCATCCGGCGCTCCGTCCTTTTTTAGGGCGGCCGGACGTATGATCTGCGTCTCGGGCATATCCGGTTCAATCGTTTCATCGGGATGGCTTTCTTCGAAACGCTTTTCCTCGATCTTGATTGCGTCCGTCTTTTGTAGCGAGTCACGGTTCAAGGCGACGGTACCCTCTAAATCCTCTTCATCGGAATTCGACCCTGAAGGTTCCTCCAGCGGAAAAGAGGCTTCAGCATGCTCGGAAAGCCGATTTCTCATTTCAATTAAAACCTTATGAATCGCCACATCCTCCGGAGATGTTCGAGGGCTGGGTTGACTAGGTGAACGTCTTGAGAACAGCATTTTTCGAATCTCAGCACGCAAAGAATCCAGGTTCTGGATGAAATCCTCCGGAATCACCCCCTGAGCGGAATTCAGGCCTTCCCGGAACAGAGACAACCCCATTCGTATGGATTTTTCCCATAATTCCCGCCCTGTATGCAGTTTCCGATTTGCATCCGGTTTCCAATAAATGTTTTCGGGGTAGAAAACCGGATCAAGCGCCCCCCCAATCCGGTTTTTTTCGGGATTACCTGCGGAAGGTTGTTCCACCATCTTTTCTGCGGCCGAACAGATTGTCGTCGACCCTTGTCGGCGATTCAAGACCAGAGTAAAAAGCCAAATCAACCCTAAAGTATAGTAGCCATAAGCTGGAGAAGACTTCGGAAAAGAAGGAGGTTTGGCGGCATTTTTATCCAGGTCATCTTGAATCAGCCGTACTTTGAAACTCCAACTCCGTGGAATCATATTACAGTCATCCGCCAGTTGAATCCAGATTCGGTCCAGAGAACACCCGAGTTCGGGATGTTGATATTTCTCCAGGTATGGAAATACCCGATGAACGATCTGGTATAGAAAAGCCATCTTCAGAAAAAATATTTCTAAAAAATGAGCCTGATCGTCGATCAAGAAAAAACCGTTTCGATGATCACGTGCTTCTTTCAGGAGCTTCAGGGAGTGGACTCTATCAAGTTGTTGATCTTTCAGAAGGCGTTCTTCAATGGATTCAATCGGCGCCCCGGAAATAATGAATAGGAAATCGAGGGCGTTCAGCAGGTCGGATTCAAAAATCACCATAGTCTGTTTCCCCCCTTGGAGCCTGCCCCGCAGCCAATAGATGTAAGCAATGGGAAAGAGTGAAAAAACTGAGGAAAATGGAATTTAATGGAATATGGAAACCCGAAGTTGATTCGTTTCCTTATTGTTGAAATCGAAGACGATATTTCGGCATTCGTTCAGGCTTGTCAACGAGGCCTCAATAACTGAAGAAAACTTAACTTGGAAATAATATTTACCAAATATCAATAATTGTCAAGAAAACTCCTGCACAATATTTTTCAAGTAAACTCTGTGAAAGACAGGCGATCCGCATAGGCACCAGAAGGGGACGGTCGGTTTCAGAAAATGCCGATGTATTCTTTTTTAATCCACCCGATTTTGCCTTCGGAAAAGAAAATTCGGACAAACCCGTTCTTTTCTTTTTCAACGCGGATTTTGGTGCCGGCATGCAGGACGAACAATTCAGTGGCCCCCTCGGTGAGGCCCGACCGGACAGATACCTGCTCCGGCAGAATTACGCCCTCGCGAACGTAAGTGTTTTCATAATAATTGTAGGCGGCAGTGCCGGTAAAGAGCAGGCTTATGAAGAGGAGAAGGTAAATGGGCGTTTTCAACACTTTTTTCCTTCGGATGAATCGAACAAGCACCGCCGACCAGAAAAGGAAATTCATGGCAATGGCGATTCGCCGAAGGAGGGCGGGATTCAACAGAAATTTCCAAAAGAACAGAATTCGGATCAGAGAAGGCCCCCGGTCCGCCCGTTCATCCTTGGTTCGGGAAAGCGCATAGGCGTAATTGAACTTTAGATCGGGATCCTCTGGAATCAGTTCCAGAGCTCGCTCGTACCACAATATCGCGTGGCCGAGCTGATTGCAGCGAAGATAGGCATTCCCTAAATTGTAATAGAGCTGACCGTTTTGAATGCCGGCATCGGTAATCTTTTTAAATTCCACCACCGCCTGTTCATACGCCCCATTTTGGTAATACCGAATGCCGTCCAGAAAAGACTGGGTGAGTGAATCGGCATGAGAGACCGCCGCCAGAAACAGAACGGCCGCGCAAATCCATATGATCCGCCGAATTCGGAACTGAAAAGAAAGGATCATCTGTTTAAGGATTTCACCAACCCCCGGGTTTCTCTCAAGAGCGTTCGACGCTCCTCACCGTTTATGATCCGGCCCCCGAACCGGGCCGACTCGATGGTCTCCAAAAGCCTCACCGCATTGTCGATGAGCTCAGAAGAGTATCCCCGGTTACTCAGGATCGAACGGACTTCGGAATAGGTAAGGCTTTCCCCGTATGTGCCGGCTCTCGCCAATACGGCGGAAATAACCGCCCGGTAAAGACAAGCACAAAAGGCTTCCCCCGCCGCCTCATTCGCTGCCGCCTCCCGAAGCGCTTTTTCGGACCGTTCCGCCATCCGCTGGGAAGGAGATTCGGTTTTTCGGGACAACACCCAAGCGGTTTTGGCCAATCCGAACACCGCCGGCGGAATCATTAAAAGCAGGAGAAACCATTCCCCGGACATCGGCCGACGGGTTTTCAGGGCATTCAGATCCTCCTTGAGGGGAAGGATGTCCCGACCGGTAAAGACCACCCGATCTTTGCGCGGCATGCCTGCCGGTGGCGATGAGGAGATCACCGCCAGCGAATCCTTTTCCCCGGCCGGCGCCACAGAAAGTTGAAGGGGTCGGGTGAATTCTTGAACATAACCCTCCCGGTCGGTATCGAAATAGACCAGAGACACCGGATCTATCTGATATACCCCCGAATCCATCGGAACCAGGGCCATTCGGAACACCTTTCGCCCGGTATATCCGGTCGGTTCCAGACGGACCGTCTCCTCGGGGGCGTCCTTGTACACCTTGAAGGCATCCGGAAGCGGAATCTTCGGTTCCTCGGCATCCATGACATTGCCGGCGCCCTGAATAAGAATAGAAAGGGTGGCGGAATCCCCCACCTTCAGTTCGTCGGCTTCGATCTGTGATTCGATATCAAAGGTCCCCACCAGACCGGAAAACCGCCCGTCTCCATGATACGGCGGAAGGGGGCGAACCTCCACCGTCACCGGTTCGGTCGCAAACCGCCTGGTTTCAAAACGCCCCCGGTTGAGACCGAAGAAAGGGTCGGGAAAATTTCCGCGTCGGCGGCCTGAATGGATGACGTCACAATTGAGCATCGCGGGTTCGATCTGGCGAATCCCCGGACCCAGGGACAGCAGAACGAAATTGAGTTCGATCACATGGTATTCCCGGCTGTCGACAACCAGGGTGAAATTCCGCTGGTCTTCGAGCCTCTTCGCAGTAAATCCCTTGAAATCCGGTTCCTGGAATCGGGGATTGGCGATCTGGACCCGCTGATAAATCCGAAAAGAATAGACGATCTGTTCCCCTTCATACGGCGCTTCATTGGAGATTCGGGCTTCCACAAAGACCTCTCGGCCTTCGGCCCGATCCGCTTCGGATCGAGAGGTCACCTTCACTGAAATCGCTTGGGTCCGAACCACCGTGCCGCCGGATCGCACCGAAAGCGGGGGAATGGTCATCTCACCCCGGCGCAGCGGCATCAACACATAGGTATAGGCATTCTCCCGAGAGAAGCGTCCATTGATCATATTGATGTGGGCGGCGCTTGCCCGGGAGATGATCTCAAAGTCTTGAATGGATGAGACATCCACGGTCCCGTCGCCTCCCCTTATGGAGACCTTCAACTGAAGGGATTCTCCAACGGCGACTTGAGTGCGGTCCACCGAGGCCTGAACCTCGACATCCTCGGCGTGCAGAGCACCGGGAATCAGGAGAAGGAATCCCAGGATCAATCGTTTAAATCGGCCCGCCATTCTACCAATCCTTTTCCACCTTCGGCTGCCCGTAAAACGGAATCATGGCTTTACCGGGTTGATCCTGAAGCCGGTTCAAAATCCGGTCTGCATGAAGGGGTTGCGCGCGATTTTGCTCATCGTTTATTTCTTCGGATGCAGCCGCTTTCTCCTTCGGGGATTCCGAGGATTCAACGGGTTCGGGTTTCTCGCCGGCGGTCGCTTTTTCCTTCGAATCCTCCCCCTCGGAAGATTCCTGCGAAGCATCGGGCGTCGGCTCCGGTTCCGTTTCTTGATTCGGGGAAGGCGGGTGTCGGGCGGTCTCTTCCTGGTCCTGTTCTTCCGGTGGATCTCCCTGTTGATCTTGAGGGTTCGGCTTTTGTTTTTCTTCCTCGGATTTTTCGGGTTCTTTTCGGTTTTGATCTCCGGTTTTCTGCTGCTGCTGCTGCTGCTGCTGCTGCTGTTGTTGTTGTTGTTGTTGTTGTTTTTGCTGCTGCTGTTTTTGCAGCTCCATCACCTTTTTCACGAATTCGATGTTCTGCCGGGCCTCGAGATCATCGGGGGCCAGTTCCAGGGCCGCCTGGTAGTGGTCGATAGCCTTCTGGAAGGCCTGTTTTCGAAATTCGGCATTGCCCAGGTTGTAGCGGGCCTTGTGTTTCAGCTCCGGCCCGCCCTTTTCCTGAGCCAGCCGGAAATTGTGGACCGCGTTTTCGTAATCCTCCAGCTGGTAGTAGGCGTTTCCCATATTGTAGAGAATCTTGGGGTTGTCCGGATCATCCAGCTGAGCCTCAATGAAAAAATTCAAGGCCTCCTGGTAGGCCCCCCTTTCATAAGCGGCCACCCCTTCCCGGAGCGCATCCGCCCGGGCCGTGCCGGGCCAGCACATCAGAATCATCAACACCACGGCCCCGGTTTTCGGACGGGTCGATTTCAGAAGCATTTCAATCACAAGCACCATCACCGCCAGGCACAGGGCCCACTGATAGCGATCCTCCCAGACCTGCTTTCGGCCCCCGGTCAGGGTCGACCGCTCCATTTTCCCCAGAATCTCCCGGGAGTAAATGACATCCAGATCCATGTCTCCGGCCACCGAACGGACATAGGTACCGCCGGTCAGCACCGCGATTTTGTTGAGGGTTTTCTCATCCAGCCGGGTGACGATAATCCCGCCGGAGGGGTCCTTTTTAAAACCGCCCCCTTCTTCCGGCACCGGAACCCCGCCCTGACTGCCCACCCCGATGCAGAATACCTTAATGCCCTGATCCCGGGCCGCTTCCGCGGCCTGAATGGGATCTCCCCGCCCGGTATGCTCTCCGTCGGTGATCAGAATCACCGCCTTTTCGGTAGCGGTTTTGGGGTCGAATCCGGCCAGGGCGGTTCGAACGGCGGCCTCGATGTCGGTTCCGCCCACCGGCATGGTATCCGGCTTCAGGGCGGACAAAAACAGGTGAAATGCCTGGTAATCGAGGGTCAACGGGCATTGAAGGAAGGCGGTTCCGGAAAAAGCGATGAGACCGACCCGGTCCCCCTGAAGCATGGCCAAGAGATCGTAGACCTCCCGTTTGGCCCGATCCAGGCGGGTGGGCTGAATGTCCCGGGCCAGCATGCTTTTGGAGCAATCCAGGGCGATCATCAGGTCCACCCCTTTCTGCTCGATCTCCTGCCAGTGAAATCCGTACTGCGGCCCGGCCAGGGCCAGGCAGAGAAAGGCCATCGCCGCCAGGATCAGCCCGGCCTTAAGCCATCGTCGATGGGAGGACAGGTTCGGGGTCAGGGTCTTCAATGCTTTGGGGGAAGCAAAACGGGTGAGAATTCGCCGCCGCCGCTTCATTCCGTAGAGGACCACCAGAAACAGGACCGGAACGGTCCAGATCAGAAACAGCATTTCGATTCGGGCAAACTTCATGGCACTTTCAGATACCTCGTCTGGGTCAGAATCACCCATCCGCAAAGTAGCACAAAGGCGGGCAAAAGAAAATACGGGTAGAGCTCCCTCGATTCGGCAAACTCCTGAACCTCCACTTCGGTTTTTTCAAGCCGGTCGATGGTATCATAAATCTGCTGCAATCCTTCGGTATTTTTGGCCCGAAAATAGAGGCCCCCGGTCTTTTCCGCGACGGATCGCAGGGTCTCCTCGTCGATGTCCACCTGCTGATAGACATACCGCTCTCCCAAAAAAGAATCCCGGACCCGAAACGGGGCTTTGCCCCGGGCGCCCACCCCGACGGTATAGATTTTGACCTTCTTTTGAACCGCCACCTGAGCAGCCGCCTCCGGGGAAATTTCGCCGGCGTTGCTTCGCCCGTCGGTGAGAAGAATGATGACCCGGGACTTGCTTTCGATATCCTCCAGTCGCTTCAAAGAGATCCCCACCGCATCCCCCACAGCGGTCTTTTTCCCGGCCGCACCGATTTCAACCCGCTCCAATACCGAGATCAGCGCGTTGTAATCCCGGGTCAGGGGAAGCTGGGTATAGGCATGGGTGCCGAAGACGACCATCCCGATGCGGTCGCCGTTTCGCTTTTCGATGAAATCGCGAACCACCCCCTTGACCGCTTCCAGGCGGTCGACGATTCTTCCGCCCCGGCGAAAATCGAGGGCCGCCATGGACTCGGAAATATCCACCGCCAGAACGATGTTGATCCCCTCGGTCATCACATTCACCCTGCTGATTCCCCACTGAGGGCGGGCCAGCGCCAGGATCATCAGACAGAGGGCCCCGTATTTAAGGGCGGGCGCCAGCCAATGCAGCCGAAGGGCCGTGGACGTTATCTTTTGCACCGATGACCCCAGCCCGGAGATCCCCAGGGCCGGGCGAAATCCTCCGCGCCGGCGACAGGCCCAGATCGCGGGAAGCAAACCCAGAAGCAGCAACAGACCGGGAGCGGCAAATCGAAACATATCGGTCGATCAGGCCTTCTGAACGGGCATCGGGGTCGTCTCCCGGACAAATCGCCTGGCAAAAGCCAAATGATCCTCCATGGCGCGCACCGAGGCCGGCAAGCCGGCATACTTGATCGGGTCGGCGGTCTCCAGAAGCGACCGCAGTCCCAGCCGAAGCGCCGGGTCCATTCCCAGCTGCTTGATCTCCGGCAAAAGTTCCTCGGTGGTCATCTCCGGTGCATGGATGCGGTACCGGGCTTCCATATATCGTCGCAGTACCGCGGACAGCCGGAAATAAAAGAGTTTCGGGTCCATCCCCTCCACATTCGCCAACTCGTCCAAAGCGGCCAGGGCGGTCTCCTCCGGGGAAAAACGGGGGGTGGTCGAGACCCGAAGTCTTCTTCGCCGATGTTTCCAGATAAGAAAGGAAAGGATCGCAGCGGTCAGAATCACCGCACCGGCCGCCGCGTAATAGAGCGGAGTCGGATCGAACCCTGCGGGTTCCGGCGGTTTGATTCCATGAATGTCGGTCATGGGAACCGCCCCTTCGGTCGGTTCCGTGGAATCGGCCGCAGGCGGCGCATTCGGGGCGTCGGCTTGAGCCTGCACGTCCGCGCCGAGTCCGAGGATCATCATCCAGGTCAAGAGCCAGACCGAGAGAAGGACAGACAAAAACCGCTTCCTATCCATCATCGCCTCCGCCGTTCACGGATTCGAAAATACCGGGTCAGGGCATCGGCGGCCGAATCGCCGGTATGAATCTCGATGCAGTCGATGTTGCTCCCCTTGAGACCGGCCACGGTTTGTCGGTATTCCTCGATTTTCCCTGCCTGGTAAGCCCGTCGGGTCTTGGGATCGGAAGCATCCAGCAAAACGGTGTCGCCGGTTTCGAAATCCCGAAGGGTGAGAATCCCGGCCTCGGGAAGGATGAAATCCCCCGGGTCGGACAGAAGAATGGAAATCATTTCATGCCGCTGGGAAGCGGTGCGAAGCTGCCGGTGATAATCCCGGTCGAGGAAATCGGAAATCAGAAAGGCCACGGTCCGCTTACGGGCCACCCGCCCTAAATAGGCCACCGCATTTTGAATATCGGTGCCGACACTGTCGGGTTCAAAAGCATAGATCTCTCGAATCACCCGCCAGACATGGGCCGACCCCTTTTTCGGGGGGATATATTTTCCCACCTGATCGGTGAACAGGATCACCCCCACCCGGTCATTGTTTTTGATGGCGCTGAAGGCCAGAATGGCGGCCACTTCAGTCGCGGTTTCCCGTTTCAGATGGTCGGTGGTGCCGAAATTCCCGGAGCCGCTCATATCCACCAGCAGTGTGACCACCCGTTCCCGCTCCTCCCGGTAGCGTTTGATATAGGGTCGCCCCAGACGGGCGGAGACCTTCCAATCGATGCTCTTGACCTCGTCTCCAGGGCTGTACTCCCGCACCTCTTCAAATTCGATGCCGGTGCCCCGGAACACCGACTTGTACTGACCGGCCATCATGGCATCCACCGTTCGGGCGCTCTTGAAATGAATCTGTTTAATTTTTTTGATGACTTCGGGCGGCAGCATGGTTTTACGAAAAGAAACAGGGTTCAGGGAACTTCTACCGAATCGAAAATATGAGCGATGATCTGTTCCGGGGTGATGTCCTCGGCCTCGGCCTCATAGGTGAGAATGATCCGGTGTCGCAGAATGGCCGGTGCGATAATCTTGATATCCTGAGGGGTCACATAGGCCCGTCCCTGAAGAAAGGCATAGGCCCGGGCCGCCAGGCTCAGAAAGATGGTGGCCCGGGGGGAGGCCCCGAACTGAATATAGTGGGCGATATCGATTTTATAATCGGCCGGCCTCCGGGTGGCGAACACCAGGTCCACGATATAGTCCTTGAGTTTCTCGTCCACATAGATTGATGAAATCAGCCCCGCGATTTCATCAATCTGAGCCGGTTCCAAGACCTGGGTCACCGGCGCGGGAGGATCAAATCCCACCCGTTTCATGATCTCTTTTTCCTCGCTCTTTTCGGGATAGCCGATCACCAGCTTTAGCATGAATCGGTCCACCTGGGCTTCGGGCAGGGGATAGGTCCCCTCCTGCTCGATCGGGTTCTGGGTGGCCAGCACCAGAAACGGATCGGACAGAGGAAAAGTGGTTTCACCGATGGTCACCTGCCGCTCCTGCATCGCTTCCAGCAGGGCCGATTGGACCTTGGAGGGGGCCCGGTTGATTTCATCCGCCAAAATGATGTTGTGAAACAGCGGCCCCTTTTTGATGGTGAAATCACCGGTCTTGGGCCGGTACACCTCGGTGCCGATCAGGTCCGCCGGGAGCAGGTCGGGGGTGAACTGGATCCGTTTGAAATCCGCGTACACGGTATCCGCCAAGGCTTTCACGGAACTGGTTTTGGCCAGGCCGGGCACCCCCTCGATCAGGATGTGGCCTTTGGTGAAAAGGCCGATCAGCAGCCCGTCCACCAAATCCCGCTGACCCACCAGCACCTTTCCGATCTCTTCACGGATGCGGTTGACCAGAAGATGGGCCGCTTCGATTTTGGGTTTTAGTTCTTCCACCGGCTCGAACCTCCTTCACAAGCACTGACTACATGTTTTGCAAACCTTGATATTTAAGAAAATCCCCGGGCCTTGTCAAGATGCGGATTGAAGGCCGTGCGGATCGGACACCCGAGAAGACAGTTGTCATTTTATTTCGCCCCGAACGGATTGTATTCGGGAT
>CAZNLT010000079.1:0-25791 GCA_964573705.1 uncultured Desulfobacterales bacterium | reverse complement strand
GGTTCAGGGTCTCCACTTCAAAGGGACGTCCGGCATTCACGAACAGCACCCGGTTGCGCGGATCGGAATCACAAAAGGCTTCCGCCACGGCGATTCCCGGAAAAAGATGCCCGCCGGTACCGCCGCCGGCCACCAGCAGCTTCCACGGCCGGCCGATCGGACTCACCCCTGCGGTTCGGGCCGGAAGCGGACTCATGAAGGTCCCTGCCGGGTCTGAGAGGCGCCGATGTTCATCAACAGACCGATAAAGGCCATATTCATGATCAGAGAGGTGCCGCCGTAGCTGATAAAGGGAAGCGTCAACCCTTTGGTCGGCAACAGCGCCAGAGCCACCCCCATATTGACGCAAGCCTGCAGACCGACGCAAACGGTCAGGCCCACCGCCAGAAAACTGGAAAAGGTATCTTCGGCGCTGCGGGCGATCTTGACGCCGTTCCACAGAATATAGGCGAAGCAGACCACCACCAGCAGGACCCCGATCAGGCCCAATTCCTCTCCGATCACCGAAAAAATAAAATCGGTATGGGGTTCGGGCAGATAGAACAGCTTCTGATACCCTTTGCCCAGGCCGACGCCCCAGATACCGCCGGTTCCGAAGGCCATCAGAGAATGGATCGTCTGATATCCTTCATCATGGGCATACTGCCAGGGATTGATAAAGCTGATGATCCGCCGCATGCGGTAGGAAGACCCGATCAGAAACAGATACACCACCGGCAGCGAGCCCAGAAACGAAAGGAGAAGATATTTCAGGCGAACTCCGCCCACGAACATCAGAATCCAGGTGATGGCAAAAAGGATGACCACGGTGCCGAAATCGGGCTGGAGCATGATCAAAAGCGTGAACACCAGCAGAATCATCACATGGGGCACGAATCCCACCGAAAAGCTCTCCAGTTTGTAATCTTTTTTGCTCATGGAATAGGCCAGGTAGACCACCATGGCCAACCGGGCGAATTCGGCCGGTTGAAAGGAGATCGACCCCAGCCGAAGCCACCGGGTGGCTCCGCCGGCCTTGATACCGAAGCCGGGCAGAAGGACCATGATCAGGCTGAGGAAGGCCGCCCCCAGGATCGGATAGGCCAGGGCCCGCAAAAATCGAAGCGGAAAATACCGGCATATCAGCAGGACCCCAAGCCCCAGGAAAACAAAGAGGGCCTGCCGGCGCAGAAAAAACTGGTCGGAGCCGTAATCCTTCAACGCCACGGCGGAACTGGCGCTGTAGACCATGACGATCCCGATTCCCACCAGGAAGAGCATGGGAAACAGGAGCCGCAGATCATACGGCGGCGGCATGTGAAACCCGCTTCGAAAACTGCCCCTATACCCCGGCAGATAAGGCCGCATGTTCCTCCTTTGATTTCAGTGCTTGAACCGCCCGGCAGAAGCATTCCCCCCGGTGGCTGTAGCTGTTGAACATATCAAAACTCGATCCGGAGGGAGAAAGCAGCACCACGTCGCCGGGTTCTGCCGCTTCGGCCGCGGACCGCACCGCATCCTCGATGGAGGCAACGGCCTTCACCCGGCGGGCGCAGACCGGACCCAGTTCGGTTCGTATCGCCTCCCGGGTTTCACCCATGGCGATCAGTTTTTTCACACCGCGCCGAATGGGGTTTTTGAGGGGACCATATCCGCCTCCCTTTCCCCTGCCGCCCATGATCAGGATCACCGGCTCTTGAAAGGTCTCCAACGCCCGGACCACCGCATCCACATTGGTTCCCTTGGAATCATCATAATACCGGACCCCGTTCACCGTATCCACATAGGCGAGCCGATGCGGCAACCCCCGAAATCGGGCCAGAGCGGTTCGAATGCCGGTCGGCGTTCCTCCGACAGCCAGCGCCGCCAAGGCGGCGGCGGCGATATTCTCCCGGTTGTGAGCGCCTTCAAGGGACGTCTTGAAAAGGTCCAGTGAAAACCGCTTGCCGTCCGCCTGAATGTCCAGACGGCTTCCCTTCCCAGCGGCGCCCGGTCGGTGTGCATTCAGGCCGTTGAAAAACCATTTCCGGCTTTTAATCCGGTCGGCGGCGGCAAGGACATGGGAATCGGACCCGTTGAGGATGGCGATGTCCTCCGCCGTCTGATTTTTAAAAATACGCCCCTTGCTGTGAACATAGGCATCGAAATCGGGGTACCGATCCATATGATCTTCGGTGATGTTGAGCAACACCGCCGCCGAGGGGCGAAAAGAGACGATGGTATCCAGTTGAAAGCTGCTCACTTCCACCACCACCCGGTCGGCCTGGTTTTGTTCTGAAACATAATCGATCAGCGGGGTGCCGATATTGCCCCCTACAAACACCTCAAATCCGGACTGTTTCAGCATTTGGCCCAGAAGGCTGGTGGTGGTGGTTTTGCCGTTGGTGCCGGTGACCGCCAGAATGGGCGCTTTCACAAACCGGGAAGCCAGTTCGATTTCACCGATCACCGGTATGTTCCGCTCGCGGGCGGTTTGAAGAAAACCGAGGGTGTGGGGGACGCCGGGGCTCACCACCACAAGATCCGCTTGGACGAACAGATCCGGCGGATGTTCTCCCCACACCGGTCGTGCGCCCAGGGCCCGGGCCTGATCCACCCACTCGCCGGGCTCCGGCCCGCCGTCATTGGCGATCACAAAGGCCCCCCGGCCGCAGAGGAATCGCACACAAGACAGGCCGGTCCGTCCCATGCCGACCACCACGACTTGTTTACCGGAAAGATTCATATCCGCAGGTTCACCTGTTTACTTCAGCCTCAAAAAAAGAAGATGGAAACGGTATCGGGGCCATTCGGCTATCTCAGTTTCAGGGTGCTGAGAGAGACCAGGGCCAAGGCGATGGAGATAATCCAGAACCGGACGATGACTTTGGGCTCCGGCCATCCCTTGAGTTCAAAGTGGTGGTGAAGTGGGGCCATTCTGAAAATCCGACGTCCGTGGGTCATCTTGAAAAATCCGACCTGAAAAATTACCGACAGGGCTTCGATGACGAAAAGCCCGCCCACCAGGAGCAGCATGATCTCCTGTTTGGTAATCACCGCCACCGTTCCGATGGCCGCACCCAATGCCAGGGAACCCACATCCCCCATGAAGACCTGGGCCGGATAGGCGTTGAACCAGAGAAATCCGAGCCCCGAGCCCACCAAAACGCCGCAGAAAATGCTGATCTCGCCGCTGCCCGGAACAAAATTGATCTGAAGGTATTCAGCAATTCGGATATGTCCTGTAACATAGGCAAAGATCATATAGGTGACCGCCGCCACGATCACCGGCCCGATGGCCAGACCGTCCAGGCCGTCGGTCAGATTGACCGCATTGGAGGTGCCTACGATGACCAGGGCGGCAAAAAGGATGTAACCCGACCCCAGGTCCGGGTAAATCCGTTTGAAAAAAGGAATGGTCAAATGGGTGTCGAACCCCGGCGAAAGATAGAACAATACCCCGATCACCAAAGCCAGAGCGGTCTGCATCAGGAACTTGTCTCGGGCACTCAGCCCTTTGCTCTGTTTTTTCACCTGCATCAGGTAGTCGTCATAAAACCCGATGGACCCGTACCCCACCAACACCAGCAGAACGATCCAGACATAGAGGTTGGTGAGATCCATCCAGAGAAAGATGGATGCCACCGCGGAAAAAATAATCAGGGTGCCCCCCATGGTCGGGGTACCGTTCTTTTTAAAATGGCTCTGGGGACCGGTGTCCCGCACATATTGCCCCACCTGCATTCGGCTCAATTTTCGAATCACCCAGGGCCCCAGAACAAAACAGATCAGAAAGGCGGTCAAACTGGCGTAGATGGTCCGGAAGGTGATATACCGGAAAACATTGAATACCGTAAACGTCGTGTGGAGCGGGTAGAGAAGATGATATAGCATATCGCAGTGAGCTCAGGCCTCTTCCGATTGTTCAGCCCAGCCTTTGATTGAATTGAGAATTTTTTCCATAGCCATGCCCCGGGACCCCTTGACCAGAACCCAGTCCTCCGGCTGCAAGACGGCTTTCAGGGCGGCGGTGATCTCCTCCCGGGAACCGAGAAAAACCTGGTCGGAGGCCATTCCCCCTTCCAGGGCGCCCTCTCGAATCGATTCGGCAAAGCTTCCAGAAGCCATCAGCATGGTTGCCGCCGCTTGGGCGGCGGCCGTTCCCACCTCGCGGTGCAGGCTCGGGGCGTCCTCGCCCAGTTCCAGCATGTCCCCCAATACCAGAAAACCGCGTCGATTTCCTTTGAGAAATCCGAAAGACCGGATGGCGCCTTTCATGGATTCGGGATTGGCGTTGTAGGTATCATCGATCAAGCGAATGGATCGGCGGGTATTCAGCAGGTTCATGCGCCCGGGAACCGGCACGAAATTTTCGAGGCCGTCTCGAATTTCCGACGGTTTCAGACCCGATTCATATCCGACGGCGGCCGCCGCCAGGGCGTTGAAGACCATGAACCGGCCGGGGACGCAAAGGCGGACCTTGCGTTCTTCATCCGGAAATTTCAGTACAAAGGAGATTCCGGTTTCCGATTCTTCAATCGATTCGGCTCGAAGGGTACATCCGGAAGCGGTTCCGAAAAGCACCAGCCGGCCGGGCCACCGTCGGGCCAATTCCCGGCATCGGGGATCATCTCCATTGAGCACCGCGGTTCCCCGGTCGGACATCTCCTCCAGAAGTTCCCCCTTGGCGTTCATCACCCCCTCCAGTGATCCGACCCCGTGAAGATGGGCCGGCGCGATATTGGTGATGACCCCGAGGTCCGGTTCGCAGATCCGGGTCAATTTGCGGATTTCACCGGCATGATTCATGCCCAGTTCCAAGACCGCCGTCCGGTGCTCGGGGGTCAGACGAAACAGGGTCAGGGGAAGCCCGAACTGGTTATTGAGATTTCCCTGCGTGGCCAGGGTGACGAACCGTCTATCCAATACCGAAGCGGTCATGGCCCGGGTGGTGGTTTTTCCGTTGGAACCGGTGACGGCGGCAATCCGGCATCCGATCCGCCGGCGGTGGAATCGGGCCAGGTCTCCTAACGCATCGGTGGTGTCGGTCACCGCCACGCAGGCGATTCCCTGTTCGGCCCATTCCTGAATGGGAAGAGCACCGGCTTTCTCTCGTTCCACCACGATCCCCACAGCTCCCCGGGCGATGGCCTGGTCGATATAGTCATGGCCGTCGAGGCGTTCCCCTCGAACCGCAAAAAACAGGGCCTCCACAGGCAATGTGCGGGAATCGATGGATATGGCGGAGAAACGGTGTTCCGGACTTCCCCCGAGCCATTCTCCCCCGGTGGCCGAGAGAAGGTCCGACACCCGCCAGGCCGTTTTTTTCATAAAGCCTCCAGGGCGCGCTTGGCTTCTTCCCGATCGTCGAAATGGAGGGTTCGGCCCCCCACGTCCTGGTAGGTTTCATGTCCTTTGCCCGCGAGCAGGACGATATCCCCGGGCCGGGAAGCGGAGATGCCGATGGAAATGGCCTGCCGCCGATCCGGCTCCACCACAAACCCTTGGTCTTCAAACCCGTCGGCCACCTCAGCCGGATCATAAGATCGGGAACAGCTTTTTCGAATCCCGGGGATGATCGCCTCCACAATCGACAGCGGCGCTTCGGTCCTCGGGTTGTCGGAAGTGACCACCGCCAGGTCCGCGAGGCGGCCCACCACCTCGCCCATTTGAGGCCGTTTGTCCCGGTCCCGGTCTCCCCCGCACCCGAAGATGCAGATAATCCGATATCCGCCGAGGTGTTTTAAAGCGGTCAGCACATTCTCCAAAGCGGCGGGGGTATGGGCGTAATCCACAAACACAAACCGACCGAGGCCGTTTTCAACGGGCTCCAGCCGCCCGGGCACGCAGCGGAGGGATTCGATTCCCGTTTGGATCACGAACGGGGACAACCGCAGGGCGCTTCCCACACCCGCCGCGCAGAGGATGTTTTCCAAATTGTGGGCCCCGATCAGGCTGGAAGACAGATCGAACCCGCCGTCGGGGATGAGAATGCGCCCGGTAATGCCGGTCAGATCATACCGGATTCCATCGGGTCGAATGTCACAACCGGGTTCCTGTCCGACCCGAACACAGGGAACGGAAACCGTTTCGGCCAAAGCCCGCCCCCTGGAACCCTGAAGGTTGATCACCGCCGCGGCCCGATCTTTTTTGGGCCCCGATGCCAGGTGGCGGGTAAACAGGCTTTTCTTGCAGGCCCAGTAGCGGTCCATGTCGCCGTGGTAGTCGAGATGGTCCTGGCTGAGATTGGTAAAGACCCCCAGGTCCAGCCAGCAGTTTTGGATGCGGTCCAGATCGATGGCATGGGACGAGGTCTCCATCACCGCGTGGGTGACGCCGTGATCTCTCATTTCTGCAAGAATCCGCTGTAGATCGAGGGATTCCGGGGTGGTCACCGGATTCGTAAAGCTTTTTCCGGCGTAATGGTAGTCGATGGTGCCGATCACCCCGACCTGAAACTCGGCAGCGGTTAGGATATGTTCGATCAACAGGCTGGTGGTGGTTTTGCCGTTGGTGCCGGTAATTCCAATCAAAAAGAGGGCTTCGGCAGGATTCCCATAAAACCGCGCCCCGAGGGTTCCCATCATGCGGCGAGAGTTATCCACTACCTTGACCCGGGAATCGTTCCCGAAAGGCCGCTGGGCCACCACGGCGGCCGCACCCCGGTCCAGGGCCTCTTGGATGAAGTCGTGTCCGTCCGCCTTAAGCCCTGGTACAGCCACAAAGAGTCCGCCGGGAATCACATCACCGGACCGATAATGAATCGAATTGATCTCCGGATCTTCCGAGGTTCGGCTCCGGTTTTCCCCGGAAAAGCCGCCGCCGTCGGCCGCCAAAAGGCTGTCCATCAAACGGGAGAGTTTCATCCGTTGACCTCGGCCCGCTGCCGGCCGGCCGTGATTCGATCCACGCCGGGGCCGGCGGGGATGTTGAGGTAATTGAGGGTTTCCCGGGCGATTTTTCGAAAGGTGGGGGCCGCCACGGTGCCGCCGTAACTGCCGTAGGGAAGTTCATCGATGACGACCAGAATGGCGATTTGCGGATCTTCGGCGGGCACAAACCCCACAAACGATCCCACATAGGCATCCCGGGTGTATTCGCCGGACTCATTGAGTTTTTGGGCCGTTCCGGTCTTTCCGCAGACGGTATACCCGTCGAGGGCCGCTCTGACGCCGGTCCCTTCGGGTTCCACCACGGAAGCCATCATCTTTTGGACTGTTTCAGCAGTCTGGGGGGATACCGCGTGCCGCACCTCCTTGGGGTGGTGCTGCTGAATCGGCTCTCCGTTTCGTCCTCGAATCTCCTGAACCACATAGGGCTTCATCAGGACCCCGTCGTTGGCGATGGCGGCCACCGCGGTCACCAGTTGAAGGGCGGAGACCGACATGCCGTGGCCGAAAGAGATCACTCCCGTATCGATTTTGGACCATCGTTGATAGGGAAACAAACTACCGGACGTCTCAGCCGGGCAGGTCAGCCCGGTCTTTTGGCCGAACCCGAAATTGCGGAGGGTTCGGTGCAGGGCCTCGGCGCCGATCATTTCACTCACCTTTACGGCGCCGATATTACTGGAGTATTTGATGATCATGCTGAGAGACAGCCACCCGTGGGACCGGGTGTCGTGGACCACCTCCCTGCCGATCCGGTACTTGCCGTTTTCGCAGTAAAAAATGGTGTTGGGCGTACACCCCCCGGATTCGATGGCGGCGGCGGCGCTGAAGATTTTCATGGTGGAGCCCGGCTCAAAGGGATCGGTAATGACCCGGTTCCGCCAGAGCTCCCGATCGTAACGCCTGAAGGCATTGGGGTTGAAGAGCGGAAAATTGGCCATAGAGAGAATCGCCCCGGTTTGGGGGGCCATGACCACGGCAAGGCCGGATTTGGCATTAAAGTCGGCCACCGCCTCTCCCAATGCCTTTTCGGTGATGTACTGGATGGTGCGATCGATGGTCAGGACCAGATCGTTTCCCCGATATACCCCTTCCACCGCAGTATCGCCGTCGAATTTGTTTCCCATGGCGTCTTTGAGGACGGTAAAGGACTGCTCGGTTCCGGTCAGTTTATCGTTGAAATAATATTCCAACCCCTCCAGGCCTCGGCTGTCGATACCGGTGAACCCCAGCAGCTGGGCGGCCAGATACCGGTTGGGATAATAGCGGGTATGCTCCGGAATGAAATCGATCCCCTCAAACCCCAAAGCCCGAATCGCCCGTTCTTCACTGGGGGCGGATTGCCGCTTGATCCAGACGAATGTGCGATCGGACGTAATCTTTCGAAGGAGGGTGGCTCGGTTCAGATTGAGGATCTCGGCCAGTGCGGTAGCCACCGCCCCAGGTTTTTGAATATATCTTGGATAGGCGGCAATGGAGGCGGCATCCACGCTGACCGCCATTTCACGGAGATTCCGGTCAAAGATGGTCCCCCGCTTTCCGCGAATGGTCAGGGTCTTTTCATATTCTCCGGCGGCGAGTCGGGACAACCATTGGCCCTGGTACACCTGCAAATAGATCGTCTTCCCGATAATAAGCAGAAACAAACAGACGAAGAAAGCACCGACCCAATGGATACGACGATTGATACCGAGCTTCTCAGTGGGTTTCATGTACGGCGATCATTCGGATGTGTTGGGAGGTGGGAGTGATCATGCCGAGTTGATATTGAGCAATGCTGGCGATTCGTTGGGGGGATTTGAGACGTTCCAGTTCGATTTTAAGGGTATTCTGAATTCCCATCAGTTTCTGATAGGTGTCGGTCTCCTGGGCGATCTCATATCCGACCTGCACACACTGCACCCGGGTCCAGGTATAGACCAGAAGCTGCATAATGAACAGAGTCATCAAAAGAATCCAGGCGCCGGTGATCCGCCAGTTGTTACCGTTTTTGAATATGTTCATGGGGAACCATCCCTTCCCAACAGTTTATGGAAACCGGCTATAACTTCTCCGCCGCTCTCAGTTTGGCGCTTCGGGCCATAGGATTGGCCGCGATCTCCGATTCGCTCGGCCGTTCCGGTTTGCGGGTCATCACCCGCAATATCGGCTTTTGCCCGCAGATACATTGGGGAAATCGGGGCGGGCAGGTGCAGCTGTTTTCCGATTCACGCATTTGATGCTTGACGATGCGATCTTCCAGGGAATGGAATGAGATCACACACAGGCGGCCGCCCGATTTCAAACACCGCGGCGCCTGTTCCATGAGTGCGGTGACATTCCGCAACTCCTGGTTGACGGCAATCCGCAAGGCCATGAAGACCCGGGTGGCCGGGTGAATTCGCCGGGCGGCTTCGCCCCCGAATTTAGGGACGGCCGCCTCAACCACTTGGGCCAATTGCCGGCTGGTCTGAATATCCGCCTGGGCCCGATGACGCACAATGGACCGGGCGATTTTTTTGGACCAGCGCTCCTCCCCGTATTCCCTGAAAATTCGGGCCAGATCTTCGGCTTCGAAGGTGGCGATGAGCTCTCCCGCCGTGGTCTCGGCATCGGGGCCCATCCGCATGTCCAAGGGTTCATCCCGGTTGAAACTGAACCCCCGACCGCTGCCTTCCAGGTGGTGGCGCGACAGCCCTAAATCCGCCACGATGCCGTCGACCGCCTGGATTTGGAGATCTTCCAGATGGACCGCCAGGTCCCTGAAGTTCCCGGCTATGAGCCGAATGTGATCTGAAAATCGTGCCAGTTTTCGTTTGGCATTCTCCAGGGCGTCGACATCCCGATCCAGCCCGATCAACATCCCTCCCGGCAATATCCTTTCCAAAATGGCCAGGGAGTGGCCAGCCCCGCCCAGGGTGCAATCGACATAGACCCCGCCCGGCCTGCAGTCGAGGTGCCGGATCACTTGGCCGATCATCACCGGAATGTGAATATATGACATATCCTGCTTCAGCCGAAAAGGCTTTGGCCATTTTTGGACCCATCTTCAGGGCTTTCCCGGCCTGAGCACTTCTGTTTGGCTTTTTCTATCCGTTTTCGGAGCCGCTCATAATCGATGCAAAAATACATTCATTAACGGCGGAGTGTCAAGGAAAAACAAATAATTACCGAGGAAAAGCCGGGCTTGTTTTTCAATATTCGGCCCTATTATTCAATAGGTTTTTGACATCTGAAATGCATCTATATGCAAATAGTTATAATACTTTACAAAATCCGCACCCACCATTGTCGGCAGCCGATTTTACGAAGTTTGCGGTTGTCCGGTGATCAGCAAAATCTTTCGGATTACCCCCGCCAGCCGCATCCTCAAGTCCCCCAAGGCGACGTCGCTTCCGAAAATAGTGACCAGAAGATAATCGTCGTCGATTTTTGTGAAATGAACATTCTCATTCTTGCCTTTATGGAAAAGCAGAGAAAAATCCTGTTCCCCCACAATCTTGGCCATGGAACTGACCGCTGCAAAATTGGCCGACGCAAGCGCCGCAATGGTGTAAATATCCTTGTCGTAATGCCCGTTATCACAGTTCAGAATAATGTTTCCGATCATATCGATCAGCAGGACGCTCTGGCCCCCGATCTCGATCAGTTCTTTCATGAATATGCGCTCAATCCGTTCCAGTTGGGCCGGTTCCCAGGCAAACTGGTGCAGATTGTGACCGCTGCTTTGCACGGCTCCCACACTTGACCTCCCCTTTCTATATCTCATGAGGCGATCTCAGCCGCCCCCCAAAACACATCTGGCCCCCAAAAGGTATTCTCATATCCGATATCCGGCCAACCCCGACCGTGCCGGTCTTCCCTGTTCTTTCAATTGCCGCAAAAACTCATTGATGAAACCGGAGTCGATCTGCGGGCTCAGAAAATAGTCGCCGCCATTCACGGTTCGAATCGCATCCAGCATGACCGCCGCCTGGGTGGGCTTCACCAGGTACCCCATGGCCCCGCAGAGCAGCGCCTGATGAACATAGGCGTCCTTTTTGTGCAGTGACAGAATCAGCATTCGGGTATCCAGACCCGACTCCCGCAGTGTGCGCATGGCTTCCAGACCGCTCAATTGCGGCATGGCGATGTCGATGACGGCGACATCCGGCCGAAGGGTTTTTATCATATCCACGGTTTCAAGACCATCCGCAGCCTCAGCGATCACCTCCATATCGGTCTCGTTTTCCAGAACCTTTCGCAAGCCGATTCGCACCATTTCGTGATCGTCTGCGATTACTATTCGAATTTTTCCCATTTCCTCTTTCCGAAAGGACCATTAACGGTTCAGCTTGTTCCTTAAAACAGAAAAGAGGGCAGATCAATTGGGAAGACTCGGTATTCAACGGGTATCCATTTCCTACTTCCGCTGAGGTCATCGGGGAAGGGGTTTATTCCTCCCACAGTTCCGGGCCGATAATGCCGATCTTGATGGCATACTTGACCATCTCCACCATATTGTGAATATCCAGTTTTTTCATCGTATTGGCCCGATGCTTTTCCACCGTTTTGGGGCTGATGCACAAAATATCGGCGATTTCGGAACTCGATTTTCCTTCCACCAATAGTCGAAACACCTGCTGCTCGCGTTCAGAAAGAAGATCATACCCGCTCACCGCCGGCTTTTCGGTTCGGCTCTTGAGAAAGGTGCTGATCAGCTTGGAATTGATCTTTGAACTGAGAAAATACTCCCCCCGATGGACGGTGCGGATGGCTTCCAGCACGTCCGAGGTGGGGGACGCCTTCAGCACGTACCCCAGGGCCCCGGCCGTGAGGGCCTGGTGGACATAGGCGTCTTTCTTGTGCATGGAAAGGAGCACCACCTGGGTGTCAGGCACCGATTCCTTGATCAGATTCACCGCTTCCAGACCGTTCAGGTTGGGCATCTGGATGTCGATCAGGGCCACATCCGGTGTCAGAGATTTGACCTTTTTGACTGTAACCAGACCGTCGGTGGCCTCCCCGACCACCGTCATGTCCGGCTGTTCTTCCAGGAGCTTTCGAAGCCCTTCTCGCACCACCGCATGATCATCCGCGATCAAAATTTTGATCTTTTCTTTTTCCATCATTTTCTCCTTTACGACACAGGCATTTCGACCCGAATGGTCGTCCCCTTGCCCTTTTCTGAACGGATATCGAGAACCCCGCCGACAGACACCGCGCGCTCCCGCATCCCGATAAGCCCGATTCCGCCGTAGCGCTGGGTCGGATCAAACCCCACTCCGTCGTCTTTGACCATCAGGATGACCTTGGGATAGTTGAAGGTCAGCATCACCGTCACCTGGCGAGCCTTGGAGTGTTTTACAATATTGGTGAGGCTCTCCTGAAAAATCCGGTACAGCACCAGTTCAATTTCGGAGGTGGCCCGTTTTTTAAAGCCGACCACCTGGAAGTCGATTTTCGGGTCGGTCCGCTGCTCCTGGAATTCCTTGATGTACCACTCCAGGGTCGGGGCCAGCCCCAGATCATCCAGAAGGTCGGGTCGAAGGTCGGAAGAGATACTGCGGATTTTATCCCCCAGCTGTTCGATCAGCCCGATCAGTTCATTGATGCTGCTTTTCTGGTCCTCCATTTCATCGGGAATGGAATTCCAGAGGGTTTCCACCCCCATGTGCAGGGCCGCCAGGGTTTGACCGAATTCATCATGAAGATCCTGGGCCAATTTTTTCTGGGCCTCTTCGATACCGGTAATCAATTGTCGTGAAAGGTGGCGAATCT
Source organism: uncultured Desulfobacterales bacterium (assembly GCA_964573705.1). GTDB lineage: Bacteria > Desulfobacterota > Desulfobacteria > Desulfobacterales > Desulfococcaceae > JAABSQ01. The sequence goes on along the minus strand of CAZNLT010000079.1, from coordinate 13,204 downwards.
CTCGTTCCGCCTTTTCGCGTTCGGCAATCTCCTTTTCCAGCTGCTTGTTCGCCGCCGACAGATCTCGGGTATGCTTTTTTTCCAGCTCATTGATCTTCTGAAGGGCCTCCACCATTTTGTTGTAGGAATGGGCAATGGCGCCGTCTTCCTGCTCTTCTTTGAGAATATGAAGCTGTTTGACTGCGAAGAGGCCCGCCTCCGGATCTTCGTCCAGGTCCTCGGCTTCCGGAATCGGATCATCATCCGGTTCGCCATCCTCATCCGCGAGTTCATCCAGCTCGGCGAGCAGTTCATCCTTGGTCAGAAGGGCGGCCTCCGAATCCTCAAACGGTTTGAACAGATGTTTGAGGGAAAAAAGCAGCGTGATCACCGTCAACCCCGCCAGAAGCAGAAGGATGACCACCAGAAAACGGCTGAGCCGGTTTTCCACGATGGTGTCGACACTCGGCTCCGGCGTTTCCGGGGGGCGCAACTCCCCCGTAAGGGTACCGGGAACCCGGTCCTGTCCGGCGGGGAATGCGGTTTCGAACTCATGGACCATGGCCCGGGTTTCATAGAGAAGCACCCCGATGGCCGCCATCAGGCAAATCGACAGCGCAATCAGAAATTTGGAACCTGTTTCCGAACGAATCCAGTCAGCCACGACAGTTTTTCTTCTCCATCCATGTAACCCTCGGCGCCGTTCCGAGGCAAAGATCACGGGTTATATTCATTTTGCAGGGGTATCCTTCTTCTTCCAAGCTGCGTAATATCCGATCGCCGATGTCGATGCAGTGAAAAAAGACACTTGTGATCTATATCACTTAAAAGCACCAGTCCATTATTGATAAATCCCTAAAGGATGTCAAGATATAACCTTCTAAAATCCCTACATTCTTCTATTCTAAATTGTTCTTCCTGAATCAGAGGAGATCAAATACAAAAACCGGCGTCGCTCTCGGGAACACAAAATGAACCAAGTGCCGGAAACATGATGGGATAGATGGGGTCATTCCCCCGCGAAAAAGAGGGTTGTCGGGAAGAGAAGACTGGGAGAGTGAATGGTGCAGGCCAGCAAATATCGGCACAAATCTTCTAAACAGCTAAAATTCCAACCCAGCAATTACAGGTGCATGCAGATTTCACGCCACATCAGTATCGGGATTTGGATCGACAGCGGCCAAAGCCGGGTGAAATACTCTAAAAACTGAAAAGGGATCTCCCGAGCGGAAAATCCCTTTCAATGTCCCTTGGAATAGATTCCGATTCAGGGCCGATATTTTTTCAGGATCAATGTGGCGTTGGTGCCGCCGAAGCCGAAGGAGTTGGACATGGCGATCTCCACATCGGCTTTTCGGGCCACATTGGGCACATAATCGAGATCACATCCCTCATCGGGATTTTCCAGATTGATGGTGGGCGGAATGGTGCCGTCGTGAATGGTCAAAGCGGTAAACACCGATTCGATTCCCCCGGCTCCCCCGAGCAAATGGCCGGTCATCGATTTGGTGGAACTGACCGGTATGGAAGCGGCCTTGTCTTTGAACACCGTCTTGAGGGCCTGGGTTTCATATTGGTCGTTGAGCGGGGTGGATGTGCCGTGGGCGTTGATATAATTTACCGCATCATGGGAAATGCCGGCGTCTTTGAGGGCCGCCTCCATGCACCGCACCGCGCCTTCGCCGCCCGGCGGGGGGGATGTCATGTGATAACCGTCGCCGCTCATACCGTATCCCGCCAGTTCTGCATAGATCTTGGCGCCCCGTTCCAGGGCGTGATCGAGTGCTTCAATGATCAGAATGCCGGCCCCTTCCCCTACCACGAATCCATCCCGGTCCCGGTCAAACGGGCGGGAAGCCTTCCGGGGTTCATCGTTTCGAGTGGACAAGGCCTTCATGGCGCCGAATCCGGCCACACAGGTGGGGGTGATCACCGATTCCACTCCACCGGTGATCATGGCGTCCGCTCCGCCCCTCTGAATAATCTTGAAAGCATCTCCCACCGCATGGGTACCGGCCGCACAAGCGGTGGCCACCGATGAATTGGGTCCCTTGGCCCCGAACTGAATGGAAATCATTCCCGGCGCCATGTTGCCGATCATCATGGGAATGAAAAAGGGGCTGACCCGTCTGGGCCCCTTGTTGTATATGACCAGGGTATGCTCTTCGAGGGTGTTCAACCCGCCGAGCCCGCATCCGGTGACCACCCCCACCCGGGCTTCATTGGCGGCGTCGATCTTCAGCCCGGAATCCTCCATCGCCATTCGGGCCGCGGCAATGGCGTAGGCAATGAAGGGTTGCAGCCGCTTGGCCTCCTTCTTGGGCACGAAATCCTCGGGATTGAATCCCTTGACCTCTCCGGCGATTTTGGTGGGATAGGCGGAGGCATCGAACCGGGTAATCTCTCCGATGCCCGACCGGCCGGCGCAGAGCCCTCTCCAAGTCTCTTCCACACCGATCCCCAAGGGTGTAATCAGCCCTATTCCTGTAATAACGACCCGCCTGCTCAACGGAACCTCCCTCTCATGTAACCACGACAAACCGATTCAGGTTTTCATTTCCCGGTCCATACGAGGGAAAATGAAAACCCGAATCGGTCGGCCATCTTCTGGTGACAGATGAACGAAAACACACCATCCGGCTCTGAAATATCAGCCCTCAGGCATGTTCTGCGATATAATTATAGGCATCCTCCACCTTGACCATCTTTTCGGATTCTTCATCCGAGATATCGATGTCGAATTCCTCTTCCATAGACATGATCAATTCGACCAGGTCCAGAGAATCGGCTCCGAGATCATCCACAAAAGAGGCTTCGGGAACCACTTCGTTGGCATCCACGCTCAGTTTTTCCGCAATAATCTTGCGCACCTTGTCCTGAATTTTCTGAATCTTATCTTCCGAAGACATTGTCAATACTTTCCTCCATCGTTCAATTACATGTACATGCCACCATTGACATGAATCACCTGTCCTGTAATGTATCCCGCCCTTTCCGAGGCCAGAAACGCCACCGCTTCAGCCACATCCTCGGGCATGCCGACCCGCCCCAGCGGGATCTGCTCCACCAGTGCGGATCGGGCTTTCTCGGTCATGGCGCCGGTCATGTCGGTTTCCACATAGCCGGGCGCCACGGCGTTTACGGTAATATTCCGGGAAGCCAGTTCCCGGGCCAGGGCCTTGGTCAGCCCGATGATTCCCGACTTGGCGGCCACATAATTGGCCTGGCCGGGATTTCCGGAAAAGGCGACCACCGACGAAATGTTGATGATCCGTCCTTTTCGCTGTTTGAGCATGGTCTTGGCCGCCAGTTTGGCGCAGCGAAAAGTGCCCTTGAGGTTGATGTCCAGGACCGCGTCCCAATCTTGCTCTTTCATCCGCAAAACCAGACCGTCCCGGGTAATGCCGGCGTTGTTGACCAGCACGTCCAGCCCTCCCGCTTCTTTCACAACCGAATCGAAAAGCTCCTGGATCGAAACTTCCGAAGCGACATCCGCCTGAAACCCTTTGACCTCGGCCCCGGCTGCGGCCACCAATTCTTCGGTTTTTTCCGCCGCCGCCGAATCTGAAGCGTAATTGAAGTAGATTCGGCTGTCCGGCCCGGCCAGGGCCAGACAGATGGCCCGGCCGATGCCTTTGGAACCGCCGGTGACCAGAATGGTTCGTCCGCTGCTTTCCGCCATCCTCACCTCTCGAAAATGTGGTCCGCCACCCGGTCCATATCCGGGATGATGTTCCGGTAGCTGTCCGACAGTTCATCACAGTGTGTGACGGTCATGAAATCGCCCAAGGCCTCCGTATCGAATACGCCGGTGCCGCTCAGGATTTTCAGGGCGCTTCCCACCGTCAGATCGGACACCATATTGGCGAATACTCGGGACACGGTCCTGAAATGTTCCGCCTGCGGATCATTGTCGCCGGAAAGACGGGCCGCCTTTCTGGCCAGGCTGATTCCCACCTCTACATGGGCCATCAGATCGGCCAGGCAGAACATGACATACTGATACCGGGTCAGCTTGTTCTCATGCACCCGATTGACCAGTTCGTTCAGAGACTTGGCCGCCACTCCGTAAAATCGGGCCCCGAGGTCGTCGCGCTCCTTGTGGAGGGATTGCATCTCGGCGGCCATGGCGCCGTAAAATTCTCCTTTGGACTTGCGGGTCTTTTTCCAGCGGAAGGTGCTGATGATGTTCTGCTGAATCTCGGAGGTCCCTTCATAGATGCAGGTGATCTTGACGTCCCGCTTGATCTTCTCCACCTCGTATTCGCAGATATAGCCGTATCCGCCCAGGGCCTGCATGGCGTCGTCGGCGGTCTTGTTGGCCGATTCCGTTGCAAAAAGCTTGGCGATGGACCCTTCCACCTGAAGATCCTGTTCTCCGGAATCGAGGCGGCGGGCCGCTTCTTCGATGTAGGCTTCGGCCGCTGTGAGCCGCACCGCATGGGGAACGATCAGCTTGTGGGTGAACCCCTGTTTTTCGGATAAAGCAGAGCCGAACTGCACCCGCTCTTTTGCGTAAGGCGCCGCGATTTCCAACGCCGCCTCTCCGGCTCCGAGCGCCATGGAGGCCACCATCAGCCGGGTATATCCGAAAACCCGGTTGGCCTGTTTCATGCCTTGCCCCGGAACTTCGCCGATCAGGTTTTCTTTGGGAACGATGACATCGTCAAAGGAGAGCGGAGAAGTGTTGGATGCGCGGATGCCGTGCTTTTCTTCTCCCTTGGCCTGGACGAACCCGGGGGTTCCCTTCTCAACCACGAAAAAGGAAGGGCCTTCGGGGGTATTGGCCAGAAGGGTGATGAAGTCGGCGTATCCGCCGGTGGAGATAAACTGCTTCGTGCCGTTGATCCTGTATCCGCTGAGTTCTCCGGCCTGGTCCAGGACCGGTTCGGCCTTGGTGGTGAGCGCGGCCAGATTGCTTCCCGCATTGGGTTCGGTCACCGCGTAGGCCACCAGGGTATCGCCTTCCGCAATCGCTCCCAGCCATTTTTCCTTCTGGGCCTCGGTGGCTCCCACCAGCAGCGGGTCGGATCCGAGCTGAATCGCGAAAAAAGCGGTGCCGATTCCCAGGCAGATCTTGCACATTTCACGGGTGACCACGCAACAGTCTCTGGCGCCGCCGCCCATTCCGCCGTACTCCTCCGGAATGAAGAGCAGCTGCAGACCGATCTCCGGCCCCAGCATTTCCCGGATGACCTCCTCCGGGAAGATCTCCCTGCGGTCGTATTCGAGTATTCTTTCTTTGGTCAGGAGCCGCTTTCTGAGCTGCCGAACGGTATCCACCACCATCTGGCGGGATTCATCGTCCAGGCCGTAAAGGGCGTCTTGACCGGTTTCAGCTGATGACATCTATCTTTATTCCTCTTCGGCTGACAGGACGGTCCGTCCCTTGTAAGACCCGCATTCCTGACAGACGTGATGGGGAAGTTTGGGCTCTCCGCACTCGGCACATTCGGTCACATTGGGAGCGCTCAGTTTCTGATGGGTGCGCCGTTTATCGCGCTGGGACTTGGATACTTTTCGCTTGGGCAAAGCCATTAGTCATCTCCTGATTCGCTAATTTTTTGATATAATAATATTTTACTATTTTTTTGACTACTCGCTTGAAAAAGATGGCATCTAGTAATTGAAAACCGAGGGAATGTCAAGCAGTTTCCTTCTTTTTTTGATTCCCGGTCTTGTGATCCGGCCTTCGATATGCTATTGAACCCCTTCGAGATCCCGCCCCTGGTTCTAAGGCTTTAAAAAAATTGCCAATTAAAAGATGATGCATTATGTTAAATGGTTTATTGTCAAACTCGGATGATCCGAAACAATAATCATCCGCAAACGAAAAACAACGGTCGAAAATATTTTTTTCAAACGCATTTACTAATAACTACTGGCTATAAGGAAAAAAACAAGTCATTATACTATTCAAACCATGCCTACATTAAAGATGAACAGAGGTGACCGCCATGAGTAACATCATTACCCGGTTTCCGCCGAGCCCCACCGGATATCTCCACGTGGGCGGCGCCCGAACCGGTCTTTTCAACTGGCTGTACGCCCGCCATACCGGCGGCAGATTCGTGCTTCGCATCGAAGACACTGACCTCCGCCGCTCCACTCAGGCATCGGTGGACGCCATTTTCGAGGCCCTGGAATGGCTGGGCATTCAGTGGGATGACGGCCCCTATTTTCAGAGCAAACGGTTCGATATCTACAAAGAATATATCCGAAAGCTTCTGGATTCCAGCCACGCCTATTACTGCGACTGCACCCCCGAACAGGTGGAGGAGATGCGGAAACGGGGCATGGCCGCCGGCGGTAAGGCCAAATACGACGGCGCCTGCCGCGAGAAGGGCCTTACGGCCGGCGAAAATTCGGTCATCCGCTTCAAAGCGCCCATGACCGGTACGACCGTTCTGGAGGATGCGGTGAAAGGAAGCATCGTCTTTCATAACGCCGAACTGGACGACTTCGTTTTGCAGCGAAGCGACGGCACCCCAACCTACAATTTCGTGGTTGTGGTGGACGACATCACCATGGGAATCAACACCATCATCCGCGGAGACGATCATGTCAGCAATACCCCCAAGCAGATTCAGCTCTACAGAGCTCTGGGGGCGGACCTGCCGGTTTTCGCCCATGTGCCGATGGTGCTCGGAAAAGACAAGGCCCGTTTGAGTAAACGTCATGGCGCCATGTCGGTGACCGAATACCGGAAGATGGGATATCTGCCCGACGCCCTGATCAACTATCTGGTTCGGCTGGGATGGTCTTACGGAGACCAGGAGTTTTTTCACCGGGATGAACTGATCGAAAAATTCTCGCTGGATCACATCGGAAAATCGGCCGGTGTCTTCGACCCGGACAAGCTTCTGGCCCTCAACGCCGAACATATTCAGATCGCTTCAGCCGAATCCCTGATTCCTCATTTAGAGCCGTTTTTAGCTGCGGTGGGCATTGAGGCGGATGATAACGAATACCTCGCCAAAGTCATCGAGACCCTGAAACCCCGCAGCAAAACCTTGGTAGAAATGGCCGAAGCAGCGATGTTTTACTACACCGAGGAGGTCGTGTATGAGGAAAAGGCGGCCCTGAAATTCCTCAAACCCGCTGTTTTGGAGCCGTTGAATCTGCTGCTCACGGAACTGAAAGGATTGGATGATTTCACGGAAAAAGAGCTGGAAGGTGCCTTTATGCGGGTGATGGACATCACCGGTCTGAAACTCGGCAAAATCGCACAGCCGGTTCGGGTGGCCCTGACCGGAAAAACCGCCAGTCCGGGTATTTTCGAGATCGTTGAAATCCTCGGCAAAAATCGGGTCATTGCCCGGCTTACGGCGGCTGCTCGTTTCATTGAGGAAAAATCATGATTTTTTTTCTTGACTTCCTCCGAAATTTGTTATACAGAATAGAACTTAAATATTGATGAGGGATCGTCTAGCGGCAGGACGACGGGTTCTGGCCCCGTTAACCCAGGTTCGAATCCTGGTCCCTCAGCCAAATAATATCGGGGGGTTACAGAAATTTTCTGTAACCTCTTTTTTTCGCTCTTCATTTCTCTCTCTCTCTCTCTCTCTCTCTCTCTCTCTTCATTTCCCACATCCATTTTTCTCACATCCAAACGCCTTTCTTATCCTTGACACCCAGTCGCAAAGACAGTAGAAATAAATGTTTTTCTAATGTCTTATCATTGACTCAACCAGAAAGGTGACAACATGTTCGGCATGGGGATGCCCGAAATTCTGCTGATATTGGCCATTGCACTGATCGTGATCGGCCCGAAAAAACTTCCCGACCTGGCCAAATCTTTAGGCCGGGCCATGAATGAATTCAAGCATGCGGCCAATGAGTTTAAAGATTCCATGGATCTCGACAACGACATTCGAGAGGTGAAAAAGTCGTTCGATGATGTGGAGGCTGAGCTAAAAAAAAAGACGGCGGTGGAGATAAAACCGGAAAGCGCCCCGCCCCAGGATGCGGAAGCCCAAGCGACCGACGACCAGATTCTGGTCAAACCGGTAGACACCGCTCTGGAAACGGATCAAGAAATCATATCCCCCCAGCCGACCGAAGCGAAAAAGGGCATCGATGTGTCACCCTCATCGGCCCCGCCCGGTAAGCCGGAAGAGGAATTCTACGCCGCCACCGATATTCCGGCCGAATTGATGGAAGCGGAGGAAAAGAAAGACCATCCCATCTCGGAAACAACGGTCAGCGGAACCGACCAGTCTCATAAGAAAGACGGGGAAGCATAGGCATGACACCTGAAGAAGAAAAGATGCCCTTTACCACCCATTTGGAGGAGTTGCGGAACCGTCTCATCAAATCCTTCATTGCGGTGGGGGTCTGTTTTGTCGCGGCCTACGGGTTCAAGGAACAGCTCTTCGAGATCCTCACCCGGCCCCTCATTCAGGTGATGGGACAAGGAGACAACCTGATTTTCACCGGGCTTCCCGAGGCATTTTTTACCTACCTGAAAGCGGCTTTTCTGGCGGCTCTGCTAGTGGCGTCGCCGGTGATTATCTATCAGTTCTGGATGTTTGTGGCCCCCGGGCTGTACCAGAAAGAAAAGCGGATTCTCCTGCCGGTGGTCTTTCTGTCGGTGGTCTTTTTTCTCGGCGGAGCCCTGTTCGGGTATTATGTGGTCTTTCCATACGGATTCGAGTTCTTTCTGGGGTTTGCAAATGAAAACCTGAAGGCGCTGCCGTCCATGAGAGAATACCTGGGGTTCGCCACCAAACTGCTGCTGGCCTTCGGGCTGGTTTTTGAGCTGCCCCTGGTACTCACCGCCATGTCGCGCATGGGAATCGTCTCGGTCGAATTCCTGAAAAAAAACCGAAAATACGCCCTCCTCCTCTTTTTTATCGGTTCCGCCATTCTCACCCCGCCGGATGTGGTCACCCAGGTGATGATGGCCTTGCCGTTGATGGTGCTCTACGAAATCAGCATCATCGGCGCAAGGATCTTTCGCCGAAAACCGCTCACGGTGGAGGATGAGGACGAAGAACCTCCACGGAATGAAAACATGCGTGAAGGCGGAGCCGAAGGTGAGTAACCCGATAGAAAGACCCTCGGGATGACGGAAAATCGATCCCAAAATACTGAGATAGTTTATGAACTCCGGTTGTCGAAGACCGATGCCGGTACCGGCTATTTTTCCTGCGTTCCCGTAAAAGAAATCGATTTCGAAGCAGGTCTCGATTATCTGAAAAGTCATCCCTATGATCAGTTCATGCGGAAACATCTTCTGGCCCAGATGGGCGGTTGGTCGAAGAATCACCTTCGGGACCGGATTCGGGACGCACATCCGGAAGACGGAGTGTACCGATCCCTTCTCCTGGAAGCCTGCCTGCTGAATGAACCCTTCCAAACGCTTCGGAACACTTTTTCCGACAAGGAATGCGAAACCCTCGCCCGCCTGACCTCTTTGAACTTTATTCGATTCGACCGCTTACCGGACCGGCGGATTCACAACCGCTGGATCGAATTGTTTCGCAAGAATATTCATGAACACCAACTACTGCCGCCTCCGGAAAAAGCCGATCGGGACCGGCCCTTTTCCGATGCGGAAATTTCTGAGGCGGCGTCGAGAAAAATCTCCATCGAGGCCGTTTATCCCGATTTTCTCCCCTTGAAAAATGTGCTGTCCGAATCTGAAAACGCCAAACCGACGCTCCCCTCTCCGGCGGAAACCGCGGATATCGCTCTGGATCGGTTGGCCGCAATCGGCGTCATCGCCGGCCAAGAAATGCGCCATACCGCCTCCCTCAGCCCGATCGCACTGCTTCGGGAGTGGCGGGTGGATATCGGCGTCGAGGTGGGCTTGCATCGGTATCGGCTCACCGGGAAACAGACCTCTTACGGCCGAGGGTTGGACCTGGAGCAGGCCCGGGCCGCCTATGCCATGGAAATGGTGGAGCGGTGTTCCGCCTTTGCGAGTATCGGCCCGGAAGGTGTGATCGGATACCAGACGCCTTATCCGCTGATCCAGGGCCTGTTTTCCGAATTGAAGGATCGGAATATCCCGGCGCTGAATCCAAATCACCTGGCCCTTCAGGCTCCCTATGAAGATGAACCGCTCTACTGGCTGGAAGGCGCCTCTCCGGGTCGGGCCGGTTCCGAACCGACTCTGGCGCCGGTCCAGTGCGTCTTTCTCTTCTCCAACCTGGATGAAATCGCCCTCTTCTCGGGTTTCGGCTCCACCGGCCTGGCCTCCGGCAACACCCTGGCCCAGGCCAAGGTCAGTGCTCTGCTGGAGATCATCGAGCGGCATTGTGAAGGGATAACCCCCTTTGCACCGGATCGGTGTTTTGATTTAGAAACAACCGAGCCCCGCCTGGCCACGCTTCTTTTGAATTATCTGGAAAACGGCATCCGTGTTCAATTCCAGGACCTTACTTCTCCCCTGGGGATCCCCTGCTGCAAGTGCTTTGTCAGGGACGCAGCCGGAGACATCATTCGGGGAACCGGGGCTCACCTCAATGCGGGCCGCGCGCTGATCTCCGCCATGACTGAAACCCCCTACCCGTTCCCGGCAGGTCCCCCCGCCTCCACCGGTCTTCCCGGGCTGCTTCGGGTGCCCTTTGAAAAACTGCCCGATTTTTCGACCGGCAGCCCCGATACCGATTTGGCGATGCTGGAGCGCCTTCTGGATGCCAATGGTTACCACCCCATCTATGTCGATCTCACCCGCAAGGATCTGCAACTGCCGGTGGTTCGGGCGCTGATTCCCGGGATGGAGATCACCGCCGATTTCGACCGTTTTTCACGGGTTCACCCCCATCTTTTCGCCAACTACCTGAAAATGTTTTCGCAATTTTGAAAACCGGCCGCAATCGGCATTCCACTCCCTTTCGGAAAAAAGAGATGGATACCATCCAAGAATCGGCACTGACCTTTGTGGAAAATCGGTGGAACAGTCTGACGCCCCATGCCCTGGAAAAGCACCTGGCCGTCGCATTCGGTCTTTCCCGGTCGGAATCCCGGCATATTCTGAAATTTCTGGTGATGGAAGGCCACCTGGCTTACCAAGATCAATACGGCCGGACGGTGATCGAAAAATCCTTCAACCGGGCCATGCGGGTCTCGCCGCACATCATATTGAAACCGCCGGAATCACCCCATTCTACCGACACTGCAGATGTGGTGATTCAACTCCGCCATGGTGCTTCTTTCGGGACCGGAACCCATCCGACCACCCGCATGGCACTGCGGGGACTTGAGGAGGCTGTAAAGGAAATGGATCTGAGCCGAAACGGCGGATCATTTGCTCTGGATATCGGCACCGGGTCCGGAGTTCTGGGAATCGCCGCCGTCCTTCTCGGAATCGAACGGGCCCTGGGACTGGACATCGATGCCTGCGCCATCAGCGAGGCCCGGGAAAACGCCCGAATCAACGAAATTGAAGACCGGTTTCGCATTCAAGATACCGCCATCGCATCCGTCGAAGGGCCGGTGGATCTGATTCTGGCGAATCTACGCCTGCCTACTTTGATCCGGCTTTTCCCCGACATGGGGCGATTGGCCCGCCCCAACTGCGCTGCGGTAATTTCAGGGATTAAGGAGAATGAAATAACCGATTTGAAAGAGATGTTCCTCTGTAACCGATGGCACCCGGTGTGGGAAGAGACCGAAAAGGATTGGGCCGCAATCGTTTTTTGCCGGTAACGCAAGACCCTCTTCTGGTGATCTTATCGAATGGATTCTTCGGCCGACACTGTTATTCGGAACCGATGCGGAAAGGCAAGGCCAAAGGCAGGAATCAGACGGCTATCTGTTCGTCCGGTCCCGATACGCTGCGGCGTTGGCGATCATGGACTCCGCCCAGATCGGCACCCCCAGGGCGTGGATATGGGTGTAGGTGGCAAAAACGTTTTTATAGGCAATGCCGTCGCGCTGGTCTATGAACCCGGTCCCCCGGCGCATGCTCAATACCATATCATCGGCCCGGCCCCGCCATTCCAATACCTTGGAATAGCGAAATTCATGGCCCCGTATTTCGGTTCCCACCGGATAATAGGGGTTCACGCCGTCCACTATCAGGATAGTGTACCCCAGCCCCTGAGGCCGATCGCATAATCCGAAGACGATCGGTAAAACCCCGGCCATGGAATAAGTGGCGCCGCCGACCACCAGAGACTCTCCCAGGTACATCAATCCACCGCATTCGGCATAAATGGGAAGACCCGATTCCGCAGCCGCTTTCAGCCCCCGAATGAAATCGAGATTCCGGCAGAGCGCCCGGGCGTGAGTTTCAGGAAACCCGCCGCCGATATATAACCCGTCCACCGGAGGAAGCTCGGCATCCTTGCAGGCATTGATAAACACCGGTTCCGCGCCGGCGACAATCAAGGCTTCGATATTATCAGGATAGTAGAATTGGAAGGCGGAATCCCGAAGAATGCCGATGCGCGGTTTTCCATTGGACGGCGAATCACCGGTGGTGATCTTTTTGTTTATGGGAACCGGAGAATTTTGGAGAACCTCCGAGGGGATCGAGGAAATCGGGCCGGCATTCAGGGCGATTTCGGCCAGGCCGTCCAGATCAAGATATGTCGATGCCATCTCCGCAGCAGCATCCACGGCTGCCTGGGACAAGGCGTGCTCCGGGGTGGGCACCAAGCCCATGTGACGCTCCGGGAACTGCTGTCGATCCAGTTTGGGTACCGCCCCCATCACGGGAACGCCGCAGTGGGATTCGATGCTGTCTCGAAGGATTTTTTCATGGCGGGGACCCGCGATCCGGTTGAGAATCACTCCGCTGATCCGCACCCGGGAATCGAAATGGATACATCCGGAGATCACCGCGGCCATGGTACGGGTGGTTTTGGTGCAATCGACACAAAGAATGACCGGGGCGGACAAGAGTTTGGCCACCTCGGCGCTGCTGGTGGAACCCTCGGGATCGATGCCGTCGTACAGCCCCCGGTTCCCTTCGATGACGGCGATATCCTCGGGGCGGGTGTGACTCTGGAAGGATTGCAGAACACGCGGTTTGTCGACCAGAAAGGTATCGAGGTTGTAGCAGGGCCGACCCGCCGCCAGGGCAAGCCAGCCCGCGTCGATATAATCCGGGCCTTTTTTGAAGGGAGAGACGGACCTGCCGGATTTTCGCCAGGCCCTGATGAGCCCGATAGACATAATGGTCTTCCCGGAACCCCCGCGCAAACCGGCCATGAAAATTCTGTAACTGGGCGGTTTGAGGGTGCATGGAATTTTTTGAAGCGCTAAATAC
>CAZNLT010000078.1:0-26174 GCA_964573705.1 uncultured Desulfobacterales bacterium | reverse complement strand
AGGCCGATGCTCGGCTCGTCCAGGATGTAGAGGGTGTTGACCAGGGACGCCCCCAAAGCCGAGGCCAGCGCCACCCGCTGCACCTCCCCGCCGGAAAGGGTTCGGGACTGCCGGTCCAGGGTCAGGTACCCGAGCCCCACATCCTGGAGGTACCTGAGCCTCCCCTGAATCTCGGTCAGCACCAGCCGCCCGGCCTCATAAGTCTCCGGGACGGCCAGACCCTCAAAAAACTCAGCGGCCGCATCCACATTGAGGGCGTACACCTCGGCGATGGTTCGGCCGCCCAGCCGGTACAGCAGGGTTTCGTCCTTGAACCGGGTGCTGTGGCAGGCCTCGCAGGGAAAATACCCCCGGTACCGGGAAAGGTAGACCCGCACATGCATCTTGTAGGTCCGGGATTCGAGCCATTTGAAAAATCCATGGATACCGTAATAGCCTTTCCGCCCCTCGATGATCGAATTCCGGTGCTCCGGGAGAAGATCCCGGAAAGGTTCGTCAATGCGGATGTTCCGCTTTTCGCAGAATTTCAGGAGGTCTTTCCACTCCTCCCGGTTCTCGGCGGCGCCCCCGAAAGGCTTGATGGCCCCTTCCTCCAGAGACAGGCGATCATCCGGAATCACCAGCTCCATATCGATCCCGATGTTGCGGCCGAACCCCCGACAGGTGTCGCAGGCCCCCGCCGGGCTGTTGAAGGAGAAGAGGTTGGGAATGGGCGGCCGGTAGGCGATGCCGCACTCGGCACACTCCGATTTTCCGGAAAAGGCGAAATGCCCGTCGGGGGGCAGCCACAGATCCACCCGGCCGCTGCCGAAGCGAAAGGCCTGTTCCAGAGAATCGATGATCCGGGAGCGGACATCCGGTTTCAGGACCGCCCGGTCGACCAAGACGTTCGGGGTATCCCCGGAATTTTCGGGGGTCCACTCATCCAGATCGCGAACCCCGCCGTCGATCCAGAGGCGGTCCAATCCCATCCCCTGAAGATAGGGTTTCACCTCCGCCATTTCGAAGCCCTCCAGGGAGAGCGGAAAGGTAATCACCACCTTGGTCCCGTCGGGCTCTTGCCGAAGCCGTTCCCAGATCATCCCCGGCGTCTCCGGGACCACCGGCCGGCCGCACCCCCGGCAATGCAGCGTCGCCAGCCGATGATACAGCAGCTTGGCGTAGTCGGTGATCTCGGTCATGGTGCCCACCGTGGAGCGCGAGGTCCGCACCGGGTCCTTCCGGTCGATGGCGATGGCGGGCGGAATGGCGCGGATTTCATCCACCTGGGGCCGATCCATCCGGTCCATGAACTGCCGGGCATAAGGGGAAAAGGTCTCCACATACCGCCGCTGCCCCTCGGCATAGAGGGTGTCGAAGGCCAGGGACGACTTTCCCGACCCGCTGGGGCCGGTGATGACCGTAAATTGATTGATGGGAATGTCGATGTCCAGGTTCTTGAGGTTGTTCTGGCGCGCGTTGCGGATCTGGATGGTTTTTGTTTTCATAAAGATTTCTGATGCAAGGGTATTTGTGGCTAAAAAATCATAACCCTTCGCACCAATCGGATTTCCCCCGAAATGGATCACGGGCCATGATGATGGGATTCGTTTTTTGGAATGTAAGATAAGACGATCCCTCGACTTCACAAGAGGATTCATCTGGGTTCTGAATACAGCCGCTCCAAAACGAAAAAAGAATTGATCCGACTCCTTTTCCAATCTTCATTCGCACCGGTCATAATCGAAAAAAAAGTCAGCATACAAAAATGTAATTAACTTTTCCGGAATAAGACAAATTTGTAAAACATTCCCTTTTATCTCCTCCCCTGCCCTTTCAAAGTAAATACTTTAAAAATAAGATCTTACACTCCATAAACTAAAACGGCATACTCCTTGCTAACCCCTTACCAATTGATTTTGAATTCATTGGGCGAGAGCGGGAAAAGGGGGGGCTGCTTTCGTCCGAAGCCGTATCATCGACGCCCAACGGGTCATGAACCGAAAGATCGCCATGCCGGAACCAAAAGAGACCGTGAATTTTCAAGATGCTTCGAAACGCCTTCTGGAGAACCGTGAGGCCCTGGTCGCCGCTTTTTTGAAAGAAAAGTCCTCCGCCTTTCTGGAGCGGAATGCGAGGCTTCTGGATGATTATTTCAGGGACAGTTTCGAAAAAAGCATGATCGGCCCCGACCTGGGAATCAATAAAAACCCCTATGCCATCATTGCGTTGGGCGGGTACGGCCGGCAGGAGCAGTGCCTCCATTCCGACGTGGATATTCTCTTCCTGTTTAAAAAAGATCTGCCCAAGGAGGCCGAAGCCCTGATCCGGGAGATCATCTATCCGCTGTGGGATATCGGCCTCGATATCGGCCATGCCACCCGGTCTCTCAAGGAGTGCATCAGCCTGGCCGGAAAGGATTTCGAGGTGCTCACCTCGGTGCTCGACGCCCGGTTCATCTGCGGCATGTCCCCGCTCTATTCGGAGTTGATGCGCCAGCTGCGGGAGAAGATCATCTTTCGACGGTCTCACAAAATCGTCGACTGGCTGGTCACGTCCAACCAGGAGCGCCACCGCCATTTCGGGGATTCGGCCTACCTTCTCGAACCCAACCTCAAAGAGGGGAGAGGAGGCTTGCGGGACTATCACACCATGCTCTGGCTCGCCCAGCTCAAGTTCAACCTCCGCCGCCCCCGGGATCTGGAATACCACGGCTACCTCTCCCATGAAGAATACATGGACCTGCGCCGGGCCCTCGACTTTATCTGGAACATCCGCAGCGGGCTTCACCTGCTCACGGGGCGAAAATACGACCAGCTCCATTTTGATCACCAGGTACGGCTCGCGGAGATGTTCGACTACCAGGGGCCGGACCAGCAGACTGCGGTAGAGCAATTCCTGTGCGATCTCCACGGGCACATGGAGGTGATCAAACAATGCCACCAGATGTTCCTCTATGAGGTGGGAAAGACCAAAAAATGGTTCCGCATTCAACGAAAAATCGCTCAGAAGATGCCCGAGGTAGACGGGCTGGAAATTCGCAAAGACACCCTCGATTTTGAATCGCCCAAGGTCATTATGGACCACCCCCCGCTGCTCATCCGCATCTTCGAGGAGAGCGCCCGGCTGAAGATTCCCTTGAGCCCGGAGGCACGACGGCTGATTCGGGAATTCACGGATCTGGTGGATGACGACTTTCGAGCAGATACGGAGACGGTGACCTCCTTTGAACGAATTCTGATCCTGGAATCCCTGGACGCCTTCAATGTCCTCAATGAAATGAGCAACACCGGATTTCTCTCCCGCTTTATCCCGGAGATGGAGGCGGTGGTGAACCGAATCGAGTATGACTCCTACCATGTGTTTCCGGTGGACAAGCACCTGCTCCGCACGGTGCGGGCCCTGAAACGATTCGGGGGTAATGAAGATCCCGCCCGGAATGAACTCCGCGGCGAACTGTACAGGGAACTCCCCGACAAACGGCTATTGCTCTGGGCCGGACTGCTTCACGACATCGGCAAAGGCGATTCGGAGGCGGACCATTCCGAAACCGGCGCCGAAACCGCCGCCCGGGTCCTTCGACGGTTCGGCTATTCCGAGGCGGATATAAACACCGTCTCCTTTCTGGTGCGGGAACATCTTCTTCTGCTGAAGACCGCCACTCGCCGGGATCTCGAGGTGGAGGAGACCGCCGTCTACTGTGCCCGCAAGGTAGCGGATCCGCTGCGACTGAAGATGCTCTACTTGCTGACCCTGGGAGATTTGCTCGCCACCGGCCCCCGTGCGTGGAATGAATGGACCGCCACCCTGTTGCGGGATCTTTTCTTTAAAACCCTGAGCGTGATGGAAAAAGGGGAGCTGGCCAACCAGGATGCGGCGGCCCTGGCCCGGGAAAAGACGGCGGATATCCTGGAAGGCGACCCGTCCCTTCAGTTCGGGGTGGATCTCGAGGGGCTGTTTGACGTCATGTCGCCCCGATATCTGCTGTATGTCCCCACAAATGAAATTCAGGACCATATCCGCCTTTTCAAGGAGCTGGGGGATCGGCCTTTTCGATGGAAAATCATCTCCGCCCCCGAATCCAACACCCGCACCGTGGCGGTCTGCGGCAAAGACATGCCCGGTTTTTTCTCGAAGATCGCCGGCGTATTGGCCCTTAATCTCATTCACGTGCTGGATGCTCAGGTGTATACCTGGCGAAACAACATCGCCCTGAATATCTTCACGGTCTCCCCGCCGCCGGACCCGATTTTCGAAGACGAGCGATGGGACCGGGCCGAACAGGACCTGAACAACGCTTTGTCCGGCAAACTCGATCTGACCGCCGAAATCGAAACCCAGATATCCTGCAACCCCTTTCCCGGATCCCCGGCATGGGGATATCCCAACCACATCAACATCGACAATACCAGTTCCAGCTTTTTTACCATCATCGAGATTTTCACCTGTGATGTGCCGGGCCTTCTGTTTCGGTTGACCGACACCTTGTTCGAGTGCCGCCTCGACATCTGGAGCGCCCAGGTCTCCACGCGGGTGGATCAGGTGGTGGATGTTTTTTATGTGCGGGATTTCGACGGCCGGAAGGTGGACTCACCGGAGCAGGTGGCCCGCATTCATGAAGCCATCGAAGCGGAACTGCCGGAAGCGAATCCCTATGATCAAAAAAGAAAAACCGCTACCTGAGTGATCCGGCATGATCGAAAAATGCACCAGGACCGACAACCGTTTACCACAGGAAGGATCAGCGAGTCGCAGATACCTTCCGCTTACTGTTTCAAAATGAATTTTGAACCGTTTACCCATCCAAAGGAGGAGAAATCCAGAATGAAAAAGTTGAAATCCTTCCTGCTCACGATGCCGCTGCTTTTGTTTCCCTTTTCCTCGGCCTTTGCACAGGATGTCCTCAATTCCGGAGACACCACCTGGATCATCGTCGCTTCGGCCCTGGTCATGATGATGACCCCGGCGGGCCTGGCCCTGTTTTACGGCGGCATGTCCCGGTACAAAAACCTGCTCAACACCTTTGCCATGACATTCATGGCCTACTGTCTGGGCAGCATCGTCTGGGTCATGTGGGGCTACTCCCTGGCGTTCGGACCCGATGTGGGCGCCGTCATCGGCGGCCTCTCCCATTTCTTTCTGGCCGGGATCACCGTGGACAGTCTTTCGGGAACCATCCCCACCTATGTGTTCGTGGTTTTTCAAATGACCTTCGCCGCCATTACCGTGGCCCTGGTTCTGGGCGCCATCGTGGACCGAATGAAGTTCTCCTCGTGGATCGTGTTTACCATACTATGGCTCACCTTCGTCTACTGCCCCATCGCCCACTGGGTCTGGGGCGGGGGCTGGATGTCCGATATGGGGGCCCTCGATTTCGCCGGCGGCAATGTGGTTCATATCAACGCCGGCGTCGCCGGTTTGGTTCTCACTCTGATGGTGGGAAAGCGGTCCGGCTACGGAAAAGAGGCGATGTTTCCCTCCAGCATCACCCTCACCGCCCTGGGTGCGGCCATGCTCTGGTTCGGATGGTTCGGATTCAATGCGGGCAGTCAACTGGCCGCGGACGGGGTGGCCGCATCGGCCTTTCTGGTGACCAACACCTCCGCCGCCATGGGGGCGCTTGCGTGGATGTTCGCGGAGTGGTATGTGGAGAAAAAACCAACGGTTCTGGGGATCGCCTCCGGGGTTGTCGCGGGGCTGGTGGCCATCACCCCGGCGGCCGGGTTCGTCAACATGCCGGCATCCCTGATCATCGGCATGGTGGCGGGAGTCTTCGGCTTCTACAGCGTGGCCGTGCTCAAACAGAAGATCGGCTATGACGATTCACTGGACGCCTTCGGGGTCCACGGCATGTGCGGCATGTGGGGGGCCATCGCCACCGGTCTGTTCGCCACCCCGGCCATCACCGAGGGAGCGGCCGGCCTGTTTTACGGCAATCCCAAACAACTCTGGATTCAAATCGTCTCCATCTTCGCCACCATCCTCTATACCGCGGTGGCCACCATTGTGGTGGCTCTGATCACCAAAGTGCTGACCGGTGGGCTTCGGGTGGAGCATGATGATGAAATCAAGGGCCTGGACAGCTCAATCCACGGAGAAAGAGCGTTTGAAATCGAAATGTGAATATTCTAAATAACAAAGGAGGTTTTTGCATGAAAAAAATCGAGGCAGTCATCAAACCGTTCAAACTGGATGATGTCAAGGAAGCCCTCAATGAGATGGGGATTCAGGGGATGACCATCTCCGAGGTCAAGGGATACGGGCGACAGAAGGGCCACAAAGAGATCTATCGGGGCGCCGAGTACGTGGTCGACTTTATCCCCAAAATTAAAATCGAAATCGTGGTAGAGGCCAGCTGGGCCGACCAGGTGGTGGAAAAGATTCAGGAAGCGGCCCATACCGGCAAACTGGGCGACGGCAAAATCTTCGTCCTGCCGGTGGAAAAGGCGATTCGCGTGAGAACCGGCGAGAAAGGAAAGGACGCCATTTAGACCCCGCACGGGCTATCCCGCCGGCCGATCCGTTTAGGGCGCGGGATCACCGTCTCGGCCACCCCAGGAATATTTTCCAGGCCCGGCAAGAATTCAATATCGTTCAAATCGCTTCCCGGCCCTGGAAAATATTCCTGGGGTGGCCTTGCTTACCTTCAAACTGGGCCAGCCACGGCCGAAACGATGATCAATACCTTGTTTTGCATCAGGACAGGGTTTCTTTGATCTTCATAGAGAGCGCCTCAAGGCTGTATGGCTTCTGGATCACCCCCCGGCAGCCCCGGTCCAGCATCTCCCGTGCCTGCCCCTGTACACTGTAGCCGGTGGATACCAGTACCCGCACATTCGGGTCGATCTCCTTCAAAACCTCAAACGTTTCCCCGCCGCTCAGGCCGGGCAGGATCATATCCAGTACCACCAGATCCACGGCCTGAGGATTCTCCCGAAAAATCCGAATGGCCTCGGCGCCGCTTGCCGCTCTGACCACCGTATACCCCAACCGTCGAATCATTTGAGATCCGACCTCTAGGATCATCTCTTCATCGTCAACCAGGAGTACGGTGCCGCTGCCCGAGGCCGGTTCCCTCTCCCGGGCGGGGGTTTCTGAAACCGCCTTGCCGGAGGCTGGCAAATAGACGCTGAAGGTGGTGGTCGATCCGGGTTCGGAATCGACTTCGATGTGCCCGCCGTGGCTTTTAACGATACCGTAAACCGAAGCCAGCCCCAGGCCGGTGCCTCGACCCATCGTCTTGGTGGTAAAAAAAGGATCGAACACCTGGTTGATGATCTTCGAATCGATCCCGGTGCCGGTGTCGGTAACCCGAATCAGGACTAATGGGGAGGCCCCTTTTTCAATCGAAACCCCGCAACACGACGGCTCGCTTACCGCTCGGGTGCTGATGAGCAAAGCGCCGCCATCGGGCATGGCATCGGCGGCATTGATGAACAGGTTCAGTAGAATCTGGTTCATCTGGGATTCATCCGCCTCCACCTGCGGCAGTCGGTCGGCCAGATCGAGGTGGGGGACGATTTCCCGGCGGGTGCGAACAAAGGGGTCCACCGTCTCCCGAATAATCCGGTTCACATCCACCGCCTTGAGCTCATATTGCCCTTTTCGGGCGTAGCCCAGAAGCTGCGAAGTCAATCGGGCACCGCTTTGAATCAGCTTCTCGATCTGGCGCAGCCGCTCATGATACCGGTGCTCCGGATCGATTTCATGAATCATCAGGGACACGTTGCCCATGATCCCCATCATCAGGTTGTTGAAATCATGGGCCACACCGCCGGCCAAGGTGCCGATGGCCTCCATCCGTTCGGCATGTTTGAGCTGATCCTCCAGCCGCTTTTTCTCTGAAATATCCCGAAGAATCACCAGCATGCCGGCCGGATTCCCCCGGTGATCATGAAAGCGCGATGCGCTGAGGCTGATATCGAGGAGTTCTCCGGCCTTGGTGTATCGGCGGGTCTCAAATCTATGGCAGGGGGTGCCGTTTTCGAGAAGATCCTGAATGATGCTCATGGAGGCGTCCCGCTCCGAATCCGGAAGGAAGGGGATGCGTTTTCCCCTCAATTCCTCGAATGTCCACCCGAACCGGGTGGTGAAGGTGGCGTTGATATAAGTGGCTTTTCCCTCCAGATCATAAATCACAATGGCGTCCGCCGAAGAATTGAGAAGAGATCGATACAGTTCTTCGGATCGCCTGGAGGCTTTGTAGAGTTGACGATACCGGCTTTCGCTTTCCCTCAGTTCACGGGTGCGCTCGGCCACGACCTCCTCCAGGTGATCCCGATTCCGCTTGAGGTCATTTTCCATCTTTTTGTACCGGGTGATATCGATGATCAACACCATCACCCCGATGAGCTGTCCGTGACGATTCTTAATAGGGGTGGCGATGTGGTCGATATAGATGGAGTTGCCAACGGTATCGGTGCGTTTGTGTTCCGATCGGCCGCTGGCCCGCCCCTGATAGACCATTTCCGCCGGACATCGCGGACATACTCGATCCAGCCCGGCTGCGACATGGTAGCAGAAATCGCCGAGGGCCTTTTCTCCGTAAATCTTCCGAGCCTTTCGGTTGGCAGAGAGCACACGGTAATTCAGGTCCAACTCCCACATGGCGATGTCCATCACATCGATGGTTTCCGCAAACACACGGCTGATGCGGGATCTGTGATTCGGGTCGGATAATAATGTCTTTGGGTCCGGTCGCGGGACGGATTTTGAGGACATGGGCCGGCCTTTTTTTAAAGATTTAATGGGATTGGGGCGGTTCCAGTAAAACGCCGGAAATGCGAACCTCGATAATCCGGAGGTTCTCTTCGAGGCAGTCCCGCATTTTCAGAAGAAAACGAATTTTCGCTGGGGAGGAATAGATCCTGAATCCATGCGGGAATACCCGGTTTTCAGGTTTTGCCTCAACAACAGTGGAATTATATCAGAATGGCTCCCGGGTCAAGGATTTCCTCATTTTGAGAGGAAAACGGACGGAATACGTGAAAAATCATACCGAAAAAGTGGAATTCGAAGGATGGAGATCTGCTATCTCGAATCGGTCCGAGAAGGGGGCGCCGCCCGCCGGATGGTTCCCATATAGATGGCGGTCAGCACGATGCTTACCCCCAGCCAGCTGAGAGAGCTGGTCGGCCGCTCAAACAACAGCACATCCCAGACGAAAGCCAGGGCGGGCTGAAGCAGCAATACCAGCCCCGACAGGGAAGCCCGGATTTTGGGCAGAGCGTTGGTGATGAGAATCCAGCCTATGGACTGGCTGAACAAACCCAGGGCGAGCAAGGATAAAAAGCTTCGACCGTCCGGAATTCGAAAGCTTCCGCCTTTGAATACAACTACTAAACCCAGCAGAGCCGCGGTAATAAAAGAAACCAGGGTCAGCACATAGAAAATCGATATTCCGGTCTGATCCGATTGCAGCTTGCGAAGCGAGAGCAAAAAGCCCGCATAACAGACGGCCGCGATCAACCCGAAGTAGACCCCGATTTTGTATACCCGGCCAAGTTGATCCCACTGAAGCCCCACTATCAGAAAGAGCCCGACAAAGGCAAGGGGAATGGATATCAGATATATCAGCCGAATTCTTTCCCCCAGAAAGGCCACCCCCATGGCCGCCAGGATGAAGACCTGAAAATTAGGAAGAATCGTGCCCAGTCCCGGCCCTACATACTGGATGCTGGCATGGTAAAACCCCAGATCCAGGGCGAAACATATTCCGCAGATGAGTCCCAGAAGAAGGTGCTTGAAACCCCGCCATTGAATTTCCCCCCGGCGCCAGGCCGCCGGCAACAGAATGAGACCGCCGAAAAACACCCGGTAAAAGGCCGAGACATCCGGCGCCACCTGGGCGATCTTCACCCATACACCGGAAAAACTGATCATCACCGCCCCGGCCAACAAAGCGAACATAGCCATATGGGTATTATACCGTTTAAGTTCCATGTAATGCGTATACCCGCTGACCAAAAGACAGCATTGGACTCATGAATATGTCGGTTCTATATCCGGAATACAATGGGTTTGCAAAACCGACAATGGGTCACCTGGAAATAACAGATATTCGCGACACGGTCATCACCTCTCATCTTCACTTATTCAAGATGAGTTTTATATTCCGATGCCGCATTAAATGTCCAGTAATAGCCTTGAATCTTTTCATGGGTTCCTTTCATAACAAAGTCGGTGTCGAGGACCTGGATGACTTCAAGGGTCACACCTGGATAAAAATGCGGATGGTCAAATAATTTGCCTAAATCGGTGGTATAGTATCCATACTCTGCAAAGTAAGCTGATTGATTTTTTCCTGCCAACCACAGAACCTCCATCACCTTCTCCCGGTAGAGCTCGAATATCTCCAGATCCGGTGTTAACGCCGATCCGTTTTCTTCAAACAAAAAATATGAATTTACAGTCCAATAATCCCCGTTTACGGCTTCATGGATGCCTTTATGCTGGAAATCCTGATTGTCAGCGGATATAATGTTAATGTGTATCTGAGGCCATGTTTCGCTCGGTAGTATTATGGACACATCTTCGGTATAGGTATTGTATTCCGCCATATGGTATTCCTGTTTTATAGCGGTCTTCTTTAAAAACCTGATCACATCCGCCCGATACACCTGCAAAGGATCTAGTGTTCTTCCTTCAGGTCTTAAACCTGCGGAGACCTCCAGGGCATAAATAACTTCCCTGAGATCGATTTTACCGTCACAATTGATATCCCCCAATGTGCCACCTGAATCCGCCCAGGTGGGGTTGGCAAAAAGAAAAAAAACCATCAGAAAAAAAGAAAAAATGGTACGCATGGTATTCTTCTCCTGAAAAACTGGAAAATTTCCGGAGAAAAGGGGGGATCGACACGATAACGAAAAAACCAGGAAAGACCATTCGTTCGGCAACCCCGCTATCCACTTTTCTGGACCGGAAGCTTTGCGCCCCAACCTTGCGGTTAGTTTGCCTTTACAGACGAAATTTTTATGCTTTTTATAGGTTAATATCCCATATGTCAAGGATTAATCACATTTCAACAGGCGGTAAAAATAATTTTGGAAAATGATCCCTTGCTTGACTTGAAATAGAAAACTCTTTATGTGTTAAAATTCTTTGTAAGATCGCTGAAAATGTGTCACTGTGTACAGGCAACAGGGTGCGTGAATCGATATGATAATGACCATGAAAGAGAGAATTCGGGATCTGGTGTTGAAGGCGGCGGAACGGGCGCATGAGAGCGGGGTGCTGCCGTCTTCGGCCTTTCCGCCGATGGCCGTCGAAGAGCCGAAACAGGAGGCCCACGGCGATTATTCCACCAATATGGCCATGGTGATGGCCTCGGTTCAGAAGATGGCGCCGCGAAAAATCGCCGAGGCCATCATCAACCACTTAGAAGACCCCGGGGGAATCATCGATAAAACAGAGATCGCCGGACCGGGGTTTATCAATTTTTTCATCGGGCCTGCCGCCTGGGGGCCGGAGCTCAGGGCCATTCACGAGGCGGATGAAACCTTCGGCCGGTCCAGTTTCGGCCGAAAGGAAAGGGTCCAGGTGGAATTCGTCAGCGCCAATCCGACCGGACCGCTCCACGTGGGCCACGGCCGAGGGGCGGCGGCGGGGGATTCGGTGGCGAATATCCTGGAATGGTGCGGGTACGACGTCCAGCGGGAATACTATATCAATGACTCGGGTCGACAGATCAACACTCTGGGCCGTTCGGTCTTCATGCGCTATCAGGAACTGATGGGGCAATCCATTCAGTTTCCGGAAGACTGCTACCAGGGAGACTATATTCGCAACCTGGCGCGGGACCTGAGAGATCGGCACGGAGAGGCCCTCTTGAGTATGGATAAAGAGGCCGCCATCGATACCTGCGCCCGATATGCGGCGGATCAGATCCTCGACGGAATCCGGAAAGATTTGAAAGCTTTCAATGTCCGATTCGATCACTGGTTCAGCGAACAAAGCCTGTATGACTCGGGCAAGGTAGACCGGTCCATTCAGGAGTTCCGCGCCCAGAAGCTTATTTATGAAAAAGACGGGGCTCTCTGGTTCAAAACCTCCGAATTCGGCGATGAAAAAGACCGGGTGGTGGTGCGGGCGAACGGTCTGACCACCTATTTCGCCTCGGACATCGCCTATCATAAAGACAAATTCGAAAGAGGCTTCGATCGGGTGATCGATGTCTGGGGGGCCGACCACCACGGCTATATTCCCCGAATGACCGCTTCGGTGGAGGCGGCAGGCCTGAAACGAGATCAGTTCCAGGTCATTCTGGTACAGCTGGTCAATCTGCTTCGAGGCGGTGTGCCGGTGGCCATGTCGAGCCGGGCCGGAGAGTTCGTCACCCTTCAAGAAGTAGTTGAGGAGGTGGGCGCCGACGCGGCCCGGTTTATCTTTTTGACCCGCCACCAAGACAGTAAGCTCGATTTCGATCTGGAAGTAGCCAAGCAAAAGACCAACGACAATCCGGTCTACTATGTGCAATACGTGCATGCCCGAATCTCAAGCATTCTGGCCAAGGCCGAGGAGCGGGGTATCCCGATGCCGGATCCTGAAAAGGGCGTTCCGAATCGACTGGAGACGCCCGAGGAGATCGGGCTTCTGAAAATGATGTTCCGGTTTCCGGAGGTGGTGGAGACCGCCGCCCGTCTGCTGGAGCCGCACCGGATCACCTATTTTCTGATGGACCTGGCATCGGGGTTTCACGCCTACTACAACAAGCACCGGATTCTCACGGAAGACCCCGTGCTGACCGCCGACCGGCTCTGCCTGGTGCAGGCGATTAAAATCATCATTCGAAACGGCCTCCGGTTGTTGGGGGTGTCGACGCCGGACACCATGTAAACCGCCGCGGATGAAAAACAATGCCCTGAAAACCCGGTCCTGGGCGGCCACTCAGAACTACCCCACATATCCGGCGGAGCCGCCTCCGGCCCCGAAACGGTCACTGGGCGGCAAGCTGCTGCGGGGCCTGCTGCTGTTTTTTTTCGGCACCTGGATGTTCGCCCTCGGAGTGATTGTGGGCCGGGAGACGGCCCCGATCGATTTTGAAATTAATCCCCTGGCGGAAGAATTTTACGCACGCAAGGCCGAGGAGATGGCCGAGGAGCGGGAACTGCTCGAAAGGGGAGTGGAAACCCTACAGGAAGCGGAACTCGATTTTCACAAAGAACTGCAAAACAGCGCCTCAGAGACGAGGGAACCGATTCTCCCCCTGGTGAATCCGGCCAACCCCTTGAAGCCGAATCAGATAGAGACCAAACGACCGGTGGCCAAAAAACCGGCGGTCGCCAAAAAGATCGAGCCCCCGGCCCATCCGCCGACCAAGCCCGATCCGCCACCCCGGCCGGCACCCGAACCGCCGCCGAAAGCGGTGGGCGGGGAGACCGGCGAATTCGCCATTCAGGTGGCCTCTTACGGCAACCCCATGGACGCGGAACGGCTGGTGGACCGGCTTCGGGGCAACGGATATCCCAGCGCCTACCAGTCCAATGAGGAGGTTCCGGGGATCGGCATGCGGTTTCGGGTCAAGGTCGGGTATTTCACCAGCAAATCCTCAGCCGAAGGGGTATTGAGCCGGTTGGTCCAAGAAGAAAATTTAATCGATGCCTATATTTTTCACCGCAAATAGCCCAAAAGGAATTCCCCTATGAAGATCACCGAGGAGGAGGTCATCTATGTGGCGGATCTCGCCCGTCTGAATCTGGATGCGGGCGCCGTGGAGCGATTCGCCGAGCAAATCGGGACAATTCTCGATTACATGGACAAGCTCAACCAAGTGGATACCCAAGGCGTCCCCCCCACCTCACACGCCATTTTCCTGAACAATGCCTTTCGGGAAGATGAAGAACCCGTCCATCTCGACCGGGAGGCGGCACTGGCCAACGCCCCGGAAAAAGAAGAAGGCGGTTTCATGGTCCCCAAGGTGGTGGGGTAGAGAGGAGCATCCGGATGAACCTGTATGAACTGACCCTGCACGATGCACGCAACCTACTGGACAAAAAAGAGATCTCTTCACGGGAACTCACCCGATCGGTCCTGGACCGCATCGGGGCGGTGGACGGACAGGTGGGGGCCTATCTGACGGTCGCCGCGGAGTCGGCCCTGGACCAGGCCGATGCGGCCGACCGCGCCATCGCCGACGGCGACATCTCCCCCCTGACCGGCATCCCCCTGGCGATCAAGGACGTCATGTGCACCCGGGGGCTGCGGACCACCTGCGCCTCTCGCATGCTCGAAAACTTTGTTCCTCCCTATGACGCCGCCGTCATTGCCAAATTGAAAGCCGCCGACGCCGTCCTGGTGGGCAAAACCAATATGGACGAGTTCGCCATGGGCTCCTCCAACGAACACTCGGGCTTTCACATTACCCGAAACCCATGGGATTTCAGCAGAATACCCGGCGGTTCCAGCGGGGGATCGGCCGCGGCCGTCTCCGCCGACATGTGCATCGCGGCCTTGGGCTCGGACACCGGCGGCTCCATTCGCCAGCCCGCCTCCCACTGCGGAGTGGCGGGGCTGAAGCCGACCTACGGACGGGTCTCCCGGTACGGTTTGGTGGCCTTCGCCTCCTCTCTGGACCAGATCGGCCCCCTGGCCAAAAACGTCACCGACTGCGCGGTTCTGATGAACACCATCGCCGGATACGATGCCAAAGATTCCACCTCCGTGCCGGTGGAGGCGCCCGACTACACCACCGCCCTTCGGGACGGGCTGAAGGGGATTCGCATCGGCCTGCCCAAAGAATATTTCGAAACCGAGGGGGTGGACCCCGAGGTGAAGGCGGCGGTTCAATCCGGGATCGACACCATTCGAGGGCTGGGGGCCGAGATCATAGAGGTGTCCCTGCCCCGGTCCGAGCAGGTGGTGGCGGTCTATTACCTGATCGCCCCTTCCGAGGCAGCCTCCAACCTGGCCCGGTATGACGGGGTCAAATACGGATACCGGGACAAGGAGCAGACCGCCCTGATGGAGATGTACCGGTCCACTCGGTCCCAGGGATTCGGTTCCGAGGTGCAGCGGCGCATCCTCCTGGGGACCTACGCGCTGTCCGCCGGATATTACGACGCTTACTACGGCAAGGCGTCCCAGGTCCGCACCCTGATTATGGAGGATTTCAAAAACGCCTTTGAATCCTGCAACGCCATCCTGGCCCCGGTGGCGCCGTCTCCGGCCTTCAAGATCGGGGAGAAGACCGACGATCCCCTGACCATGTATCTCTCGGATATCTTCACCCTCTCGGCCAATCTGGCCGGAATTCCGGGCATGTCGGTCCCCTGCGGGTTTTCCCGGGAGGGTCTTCCCATCGGGCTTCAGATTCTGGGCAGCCACTTTCAGGAAGAAACCCTGCTTCGGGTGGCCTATAACTTCGAACAGGCCACCGCTTTTCATACCCGAAAACCGGGCTTGTAGTCAGCCGGGGCATCGGCCCGATATCGGGTCGATGCGAATTCCTATTCAAAGAAGGATATCGTCCATGATTCGACACCTCGTTTTTTTTAAGTTCAAACCCGACACTCCGGAAGACCGGATCACCGAACTGGAAGGCCGTTTCGGGGCCCTTTCCGGCCTGATTCCGGAGATCAGGGGCTACGAGTTCGGCCGGGACATCGTCCGATCCGACCGGTCCTATGATTTCGCCCTGTTTTCCACCTTTGAAAACCTGAAGGCCCTGCAACGATACCAGGTGCATTCCAGCCACCTGGCGGTCCTGGAGCTGATCAAGACGATCTGCGCCGACATCAGGGCGGTCGACTACGAAGTCGAAGGAGGCAGCGCATGAGCATTCATCCCAGAGGCGAGGGTATTCGACAGGCGGTCCGCTGGATCTCCGAGGAACGTAAATACGACCCCGATATAAAAATCAAGAAACTGGTTCGAGAAGCCGTCGAAAAATTCAACCTCTCTCCCAAGGACGCGGAATTCCTGGACCGGTTCGTCAAGGATGAAAAAAGCCTGGACGTCTGATTATGTCCAAGATTCGAATCCTGCCCGAAATCCTCTCCAACAAAATCGCCGCCGGGGAGGTGGTGGAGCGGCCCGCCTCGGTCATTAAAGAACTGCTGGAAAACGCCCTGGACGCCGGCGCCGACCGGATTATGATCGATGTGGAAAAAGGCGGGCGATCCCTGATTCAGGTCTCCGACAACGGTTGCGGTATGGGCCCGGACGACGCGCTGCTGGCCATTGAACGATACGCCACCAGCAAAATCCACCAGGATCCGGATCTCTTCAGCATCCGCACCCTCGGGTTCCGGGGAGAAGCCCTTCCCAGCATCGCCGCGGTCTCCCGATTCACCCTGGAAACCCGGGAAGAGAGCGACGCCGCCGGCACCCGCATCGACATCGAAGGGGGAAAGCTCAAAAATGTCGCGAAGGTCGGGGCGCCGGTGGGCACCCTGGTGACCGTGCGGGGGCTCTTTTTCAACACCCCGGCCCGCCGGAAGTTTCTCAAGACCGTCAACACCGAAATGGGCCATATCGGGGATACGGTGGCCTCCATGGCCCTGGGATGGCCCGGGGCGGGGTTCCGGCTGCGGCACAATGACCGGCCGGTCAAGTCCTGGACCGCAGTGTCCGATCCGGCCGAACGTACCGCCGAGATTCTGGGCCGGGACCTGCGAAAAGACCTCCACCCGGTGGAATCGGAGACCGAAGCCGCGGCCCTCACCGGCTGGATCGCCGCCCCCCGACACACCCGGTCGACCTCCCGGTCCATCTACCTGTATGTCAACGGCCGCTATGTCCGGGACAAAGTCGTTCAGCACGCCCTGTTTGCCGGATACGCCGGGCGGATCATGAAAGGGGCCTTTCCGGTGGCGGTGCTGTTTCTGAAGGTCCCCCCGGACCAGGTGGATGTCAATGTGCATCCCACCAAACACGAGGTCCGTTTCCTTCGACAAAAAGAGGTCCATCAGACGGTGGCGGACGCGGTATCCAGAACCCTTCAAAAGGCGGACCGGAGCAAATGGGGCCCCCCCAAAGTCCAAACGGATCTCGCCCCGGTCACGCCGATCGACGCCCCCGAACTGGACGCCCCTTCCAAAGGACCGCCCCGGCCCCCGCAGAAGCCGGTTCAGGTATCCGAACCGGCCCGGTCCTATGTATCACCGGAACCGACGCCTCGGCCGGCCTCTCTTCCCATCATCGAGGAACCGAACCCGGCTCCGTCACCGGAATCATCGGCTCCCCAGAAGCCGCTCTGGCAGACCCGCCGGTTCGGAGATTTGAAAATCATCGGTCAGGGGCTCGGCGCCTATATCCTGTGTGAATCCGAAAACGGCCTGGTTCTCATCGATCAGCATGCGGCCCACGAACGGGTTCTGTTCGAGGAACTGAAACACCGGTCTTCGGGCGTTCGGAAATCGGCCCAGCGGCTCCTGGTTCCGGAATCCCTCGATCTGAGCTACCGGGAAGGGGAAACCCTGGAAAGGCTCATCCCCCGATTTCATGAAATGGGGATCGACATCGAACCCTTCGGCGGCAACACTTATGTCGTGAAATCGGTGCCGGCGGAATGGGCCCACAAACCGGCGGAACCGATGATCCGGGAAATCCTTGAAAAAATTCTCGAAATCGGTGTCGATGTCGATCTGGATCGCGCCACAGAGGAGTGCCGCATGGTCATGGCCTGCCACGGCGCCATTCGGGCCCACCAGAGACTGAATGACCGGCAGATGCGTGAATTATTGCACCAACTCGACCGGTGCGACACCCCGTCCCATTGTCCCCACGGCCGCCCCACCTGGATTCGCTGGAGCGGCCGTTTTCTGGAAAAGTCCTTCCGAAGAATCGTCTGACCTTTCCCACCCATTTGCAGGGGTGCTATCTCTTGAAAAATTCTTGCATCGGCAACCGGGAATATGCTATGGAGCGAAAGTTCGTTTACGAACAAAATGTTGTCCCATTTTTGTGACCGAGCGTTCGATCACTTTCAAGCGGCCTCGGCCTTTACCTGAACAAAGGAGGTGATATCCGCCGGAATGGGTGCCGCCATGCACCCTCTGTTTTGCAGTACGACCCATGGATTAGGTGAATGTGATTCTCAAGATCAGGAGGAGAAAAAAGATGAAAATGAAAGGTTTATGGGTATGGATGATCATCCTGTCGGCAAGCCTTTGCCTGACCGCGCCGGCCCTCGGCCAATCCACTGAAGCGGAGCAGGAACTCGAAGTGG
The DNA here is from genome assembly GCA_964573705.1 of uncultured Desulfobacterales bacterium. Taxonomy (GTDB): domain Bacteria; phylum Desulfobacterota; class Desulfobacteria; order Desulfobacterales; family Desulfococcaceae; genus JAABSQ01. Next base: position 8,026 of record CAZNLT010000078.1, on the reverse strand, counting down.
GGATTGTCGACGACATCACCGAGGAGGTCCTCACCGGCCCCAATGAAATGAATCCGGAAAAAATCCTCGGTCCCGGCGGCATCGCCCCCAGCACCGAAGGGGATATTCTGATGAGCTTCGGGGCCACCGTCCGCTTCGTTCCCACGGCCGAGTCCGACTGGGATTTCGGGCTGGAAGACGAGGTGCCCGGCTATTTCAATACCCAGCCCCTGAGCGGCTTCCTGGGGGCGTCCCTGGATACGGCCACCTCGGTCAATCAGGTCTATCTCAAGTCTCTGGCCCTGGAAACTTCGGTTACCGGAAGCAATACTGCCACCATCGCCGCCTTCGACGATTTTGCCAATGCCCTGTACACCGCCGACAAACAGACCAATATTCCGCAGGTTTCCCAATTCGCAACCAGCGTGGCATCAATCCAAGATACGGCAAATACGGTAGGAAACAGCGCTCAAGCCGCCTTTTTTTCCGGAGTGTCGGCGGGCGGTCCCGCCGGTGGTTTAACCGCTCTGAACCAGGCTGCTACCCAGGCCGAGCAAAACGCCGCTGCCGCCGCTGCCGCTGCCGCAGCTAACCCAAATAATGCGGCCCTTCAACAACAGGCTGCCGGCGCGGCTGCAGCCGCGGCAGGAGTGAGAGCCGCCGCAAATGCAGTGGCCGCCGATCCCAATGCCGCTGCCAATGTGAAGACCATCGCCAACGCAACCATGATCAACGCCATTGTCCAGGGCGCCGGCCTGGTTCAGAACGCCGAAGAACTGGCCGCCGGAGTGGCCAAACAGGTCGACCGGGATCCCGCCGCCACCGCCGGTGACCTCGGCGCCAGCATCGCCGATCTCTCGGCTCAAAAGGCGATGGTGGACGGTTTCGACGCCTATTTTCTGGCAGACACCTTCCTGAAAACCCATTCCAACGAGAGCGGCAGCGTCAACGACGGCTATATTCGAAATGAAACCAAGATGTACTTCAACGCCATGCCCCGGGACAGGAAATGGAGCTTTTACGGGGCACTGGAATTCGACCGGCCCATCGACACCGAAACGGTGGACAACCGCGGCGGACGAACCGACGGGTCGAGCAATTTCGGTCTGGAACGGCTCAACGCCAGCATTGAACTGGTGGACAACCTGCGGCTGCACGCCGGATGGGATATCTGGGGCCTGGACGTGATCGAAGCCGCCTCCATGGTCTACGGCGACGACAACGCCGGGTTCTGGATCAAAGGCGATTACAACCCCTTTGATTTTTCCATCGCCTGGCTCAAGCTGGAGGAAAACGATTTTCAGATCGAAGCCACCGACCACAATACAGCCGCGGATGAGGACCGGGATCTGATCGCCGGCTATTTCGATTATTATATTCCCAATACGGCCAACGATAAGGTCCGCTTTTTCGCCGCCTGGGACCGGATTCGAAACGCGCCCTCTCTGGATCTTACCGGCGCCATTGCCAACGGAGCGGGCCTGGCCGATTTCGCCGGGATCTACGGCAACAACGGCATCATCGGCGCAGAAGCCACCGCCCCCGAAACCGATGCCTATACCATCGGCGGGTATTACCTGGGCAACTTCAATATCATTGAAGTCATGGTGGAAGCGGCCTATAAATTCGGGTCGGCGGACAATACCGGCCTGGAAGGCGTGAACAACGGCGTCTTTGTCATTCAGCATAATGACTACGACATCAAATCATTCGCAGCCGCCTTCGACGTAGGCTTCGAACTCAAGGACCTGGTGGGATGGCACAGCCTCAAACCCCACTTCGGTTATATGTACACCTCCGGCGATGACGACCCGAATGACGACGAACTGGGCGGCTTTTCCGGCGTCGCCAACGCCCAGCGGTTTTCCCGGTTCTGGGGCGGAGAAAACACCATCATCGGCGACAGCAACTTCGTGCTAGGCACCGCCCTGTACGGCTATGTACCGGAATATTACGGCAACGGCACCCCGGTCTTCGTGGGCGGTCTGCAGAATGCGGTGGGTACCGGCAACGGCCGCGGCGACAACCCGGGTACCCAGATGATCAGTGTGGGCGTCACCCTGCGCCCCCTGATCTACCTGATCTACCGGACCAATGTGAATATGTTCTGGTGGAATGAAGACTTCTATGTGGCCAACATGGTGAACCCCATCTCGGTTACCGCGGCGGGCCTCCAAAAGACCCCGTACACCAAGGTGGATGCCGGGTATGTGGGCAGTGAGTGGAACAATGAAATCACGCTGGCCCTCAGCAAAAACATGTTCGTGAAGGGGCAGGCGGCGCTCTATTTTCCGGGAGACGGCATTGAAGAGGTGACCGCGGCGCTTTCGGGGGGTCAGGAGGCGGATGAAATCGCCACCCGCCTGGCCATGGAGCTGATCTGGAACTTCTGATCGGTTTTTTTCGGGAAGGAAACACCACGGACCAGGGTCGGTCGAGGCCGGCCCTGGTTTTTTATTTGGACAGCATGGCCCGCATCATGTCGCCGGCGTTTTCCGCATGATCCGCAATGGAACCGAGGGTTTCCGCCAGCCGAATCATATGAAAAACGGTCACGGCGTCGGATTCCAAGTTGAAGATCTTTCGCTTGACCATGTGTTCGGCCCGGTCCGCCTCATCCTCCTGTTTTCGAATGTTCCGAATGATGTCCTTAACCAGCTTGCGCTGCTTTTCAGAATAATTTTTGAAGTATTTCCGCGCCTCGGCCACCATTCGGCTCAACTCTTCGATGGGATCGATGGCCGAATCGATGAGGAGCAGAAATTCCTTTTGAAACGCCTCCGGGATCCCCGGCTCTTCCCGATAAGAGATCCAGTCGAGCGTGTCTTCCAGAGCGTCCAGCACACTGTCTTGCTCCCGCAGGTAGCGGAAGAGTTGAAATTTATCCATCGGCATGAAGGTACCCACCGGAATATGGCCCCGAATCCGCCGCTTGATCGCGTCGGCTTCGTTTTCCAGCCGAATGACCTCATCGCGAAGCCCCTCAAAGGATTTGCAGTTGTGTACCATATGGCACTCGATGGCATGCTGAAACACCCAGGCACATTCCTTGACTTTTTCAGCATGCTCCTGAAGCCCGTCAAAGGGGGAGGTCATAAACATCGATAGAAAGGGAATACGCATCTGCTGACTCCTTGATTATCGTCTCTTATATCCAACTATAAGACATACCGGAAGATTAGGAAAAGCCCCATGCTGGTGATCGCGGCAGCCGGCACGGTCAACACCCAGTAGAGCATGATCTGCAAAATGACCTTGAAGTTGACCGCCTCGAATCCGTGGGCCAGCCCCACCCCCATGACGCCCCCGACCGCAGCGTGGGTGGTGGAGACCGGAAGCCCCAGTTTCGAGGCCAAAAGCACGGTGGTGGCCGCGGAAAAATCCACCGAAAAGCCCCGGGTATTGGTTAACGTGGTGATTTTGTGCCCGATGGTATCCATGACCCGATACCCGGCCATGGCGATGCCGAAGGCGATTCCCAGTCCGCCGAACAGGAGCAGAAACAAAGGAACCGGCACCGTGGCGCCGACGCTCCCGGTGGTGACGATAAAATAGATCACCGCCAGAGGGCCGATGGCATTGGCCACATCATTGGCCCCCTGGGCCAGGGCCACATAACAGGAGGTGCCGATCTGAATACGGCGAAAAACCTCCTCCACGCCGTTTCCATTTCCCGCATCCGCCCGCACAAACCGCTTCAGAAGGCGGGCCCCGGCCACCCCACCCAAGGTCGCCAGGGCCAAGGCCGTCAGTAGCGCCGTGGGGGTGGTCAGGGCCAGGGTCTTGCCCAGCGGAGTTTTAAAAAGAAACGAGAGCACGACCACGAAGAGGGCGACCCCGATGAAAAAGGGCGACAGGGCGAGCCCTCGAGAATAAGCATCTCTTTTGGACAGGATGAGTTTAACGATCGATTTAAAGGTCAGAAACGAGATGATCAGGCTGAATACCGGAGAAATCACCCAGCTCAAGACCACCGCCCCCAGCTTGCCCCAGTTGATGACCGAGAAACCGCCCGCCATGATCCCGAACCCGATCATGGCCCCGACAATGGAATGGGTGGTGGAGACCGGCAGGGATTTCCAGGTGGCAAAGGAGATCCAGAGGGCTGCGGCTATAAGGGCCGAAAAGGCTCCGATCAGCGCCAAATGGGGATCTGAAAGAATCTGGGTGGATACGATGCCCTTTCGAATGGTGTTGGTCACGTGGGAGCCGATAAAAGTGGCTCCGACAACATTGAGAATGCCCGCGATGAACACCGCCTGGCGGATGGTGATCGCCTTGGCGCCCACGGCCGAGGCCATGGAATTGGCCACGTCGTTGGCCCCGATGTTCCAGGCCATGTAAAAGCCGAAAATATAACCGATGATCAGTACCGAATAGTTCGCAGTCATCATTTCCTGTGGAAGTCGAACGAATTATAAAAGCCGGGCAGCACACTCACCCTGAGGCTGAGGGCGGTCCCCGGCGAAAATCTGCGTGCTTGTAATGTGAGAACGCGGTTCCGTCAACCCCTTTCTGAAATCCGCTGTTCCGGTGAAAGAAAGGGGGCGAACGAATTTTCGTAAGCAAAAGGAATGTTTTGCACTTGCACGACAGCTCTGATAATGGTTTGAGTTTTGTCACGTGTGGCACTTTCGGAAAACGATGAAATGGAAAAACTGAACAAAAAAGTTTTCGGGACCCTGTTTTTCTCTCTGTTTATCACCATCACGGGGGTGGGGATCGTGGTTCCGCTGCTGCCGGTCTATGCCCATGATCTGGGCGCAAGCGGGCTTTACATCGGTCTGATTTACGGCTCCTTTTCCCTGTCCCGAACCGTATTTCTTCCCTATTTCGGCAGACGGTCGGACCGGCAGGGCCGAAAACCGTTCATCGTCATCGGGCTTCTGGGGTATGCCCTGATCTCCTTTGCCTTCATCTTCGCCACCAGTGTGGAAATGCTGATCGCCGTCCGGTTTGTTCAAGGCATCGCTTCCGCCATGATCATGCCGGTGGCCCAGGCCTACGTCGGCGACATCACCACCGAAAACCGGGAAGGATTCACCATGGGCCTGTTCAACATGTCGGTCTTCATCGGCCTCAGCCTGGGTCCGCTGATCGGAGGGGTGCTCAATGATCGGTTCAACCTCGAGACCGCTTTTGTCTCCATGGGGGTACTGTCTCTATTGGGGTTTTTCCTGAGCCTCTTTCTTCTGCCGCCGGCCCGATCCGAACAGGTGGTCACACAAGCCAAACTTCCGGTGGAGTGGCGGTTTCTGTTAGAAGACCGCACCATCGACGGCATCTGTCTTTTTCGGCTGGTCTATACCGCCTGCATCGGGACTATCTGGGGATTCCTGCCGGTCTATGCGGATACCGAGTTTTCTCTCTCCAGTTCCGCCACCGGGGTCCTGGTCATGCTCGGGGTGTTCACCGCCGGCATTCTTCAAACCCCCATGGGCTATCTGGCGGATCGCCGGAACAAACGGGCGATGATCGTTCTGGGCGGTCTGATCATCGTCTTGGCCATGCTGTTGTTCCAGTGGTCTTTGGGTTTTCGGGACCTTTTTCTGGCCAATGTGGTGTTCGGAATCGGGGGCAGCCTTTCCATGGCCCCGCTGATGGCCATCGCGGTTCAAAAAGGAACCCAGAAAGGAGCCATGGGCGCGGTCATGGCGCTTCTGACCATGTCCCACAGTTCCGGAATGCTGCTGGGCGCATTTATCGCCGGGCTGATGATGGATTTCTTCGCCCTGCGTCAGATTTTTTTCTTCGGGGCCTCGATGATGCTCTCGGGGGTGGTTCTTTTTTTCCTTTTCACGATGCCTACGAAAGATGCGGCAGAGGCGGAGGGAATCGGTGAAAGATAGCCGAACCGGAAGCGGAGTTCATATGGGTTCGGAATTTCATACCGCTATGGATTTGGAGAACGCTTTCGGTGCTTCTTTTTGTGGGTGAATTTGGATTTGAGTTTTGTAAGAGCCCGTTTTTTTTTCTCCAGGGCCAGTTTTCGTTTGATCTCTCCCCGATACCGCTGGATCGCCTTGAGAGATATGAAATAACCGACGGCCGCCACCGGCAGGCCCAACAGAATGCCGCCCACCGTCAAGACCCCGATGATTTCCGGTGCTTTTTTCAGAATGACCAAAAGAATGTGCTGGTCCAGATTGGAGATGAAGTGGATCCTTTCAAGACCGATAAACCTGGCCCCCACATAATAGGTCATGCCGTAAAGGACCGGCGCGGTCACCGGGTTGCTGATCCAGACGGAAATGCCGGCGGCCAACTTGTTGTACCCGAGAAGGGCCGCCAGAAACACGGCCACGGCCATATGCAACCCCATGAAAGGAGACATCCCGATGAACAGCCCCAGGGCGAATCCCATGGCGATTTCATGGGGAGAACCGCGGATTTTCAGAAATCGCTCATAATATTTCTTGACCCACGACAAAATCCGATCGAACTGATTGCTTTTGAGATCCTGCTGCTGCTGCATTTAACTCGCTCAAAAAAACGATAGGGTTGAACTTTAACGAAGGCCGATCACCGCCGCAAACCGGCCGGTAGCGGCTTCTCCCCGATACGAAAAGAAGAGGTCGGTCCGGCACCGGGTGCATAATCCGCTGTTCAGAATGTTCTCGGCCGGAACCCCGGCCTCCCGCAGCTGGTCCCGGCTGACGGCCCAGAAGTCGAAATGGTCCCGGTCGTCCTTATACGGCCAATAACGAGGGGGAATCTCCCGCCGATAGTGGATGAATTCAGCGCAGCAGGGTCCGAGAGAAGGGCCGATGCCGGCATGGATATGCTCGGGCGCGCAGTTATACCGGTCGACCATTTCCCGAACGGTTTCACCGATCACATTGTGAATGCTGCCCCGCCACCCGGAATGGACATCGGCGACCACCTTCCGGTCGGCCCCGTACAGCAGCACCGCCTGGCAATCGGCCACCTGAATGGCGAGGTTTCGCCCCGGCATATCGGTGACCAGAGCGTCTCCTTTGAGATTCGGCCCATCCGGATTTCGGAATTCCTCGTTTCGAGGCAGCGACACCACACGAGTGCCATGCACCTGGTGAAGATAGACCGGTTCCGTTCCCCCCATACATTCGGCGATCCGTGCCCGATTTCGGCGGACCCGGTCTTCCGCATCTCCGGTTCCCCGGCCGACATTCAGGCTGTGAAATGGGGGATCGCTGCAGCCGCCCCGGCGGGTGAACACCCCGTGGCGAAGGGCTGAAAACCGGGCAAGGTGCGGGAACTGAAGGAAGGGCACTCCGTTTTTTTCTATCTGAATCATCATAAATACGATTTCAAGGGCTTTCATTCGGATATGAATTAAAAGCGACTTATATTGGGATTCAAGGATTTTGGCAACTGAAAACAGTAAGGGAAAATGGCACCCGGTCCCTCTCGTCGCCGGTGGTTATCTGTCGACGTTGGCGGATCGTGGCGTCATTTTCGTTGACGTCGACAAATCTGTCGGTTATTCAGCGCCTCTTCCCGACAAGGAGTGATCGGGATGGCCGCAGAGCGCAAAAAGGGTTGCCGAACATAGCGATTTAATATAGAAATTATCAAAACAAAACTATTCAAAGAACTACCACCGTTTATGCAATGAATAATCATTCTATACACAAAGACCTTCCTGATCCCTGCCGGGATTGCTTCCCTGAGAACGATTCGGCGCAATTGGAAGACATTTCCGTCCGCCAGGGCACGGAAGTGCCGGAGGCCATCCGGGTCGGCAGTGCCGAATTCGGCAACGGGGGGGACGGCACCGCCTCATTTCCGTTGATGATTCCGCTTCGGGATTCCTGCGGCCTGGCGATAACCGGCGGCAACGAACACGGGGAAGCGATTTGTCGATTGATACAACTGATCGCGCTGCGGATCGTCAGCGGGTTGCGCGCCGAGGTGAGGGTGTGCCATTTCGTAGACGTGAACCGGTTCGGCGGCAGTTTCCCGTATATTTCGGGACTTCACGAAACCATCATCCCGAAAGATCGATTTGTAACGGACGAGCGCGATCTCGACCGGTTTTTGTCGGAACTGGCAGAAACCGCCGGTA
>CAZNLT010000077.1:0-26355 GCA_964573705.1 uncultured Desulfobacterales bacterium | reverse complement strand
ATCCGGAAATATCGGCGGGGGCGGTTTTATGCTGATTTCTTCGGAAGAAAAAAAAGACGTGGTTGCCATTGATTACCGTGAAAAGGCGCCCGCCGCGGCTACCAGAGATATGTTCCTGGGAGAAGACGGTAATGCGGACCCGAATCTATCCAGATACTCGCATATTTCCTCGGGCGTTCCGGGAACCGTGGCGGGTCTTGCCCTGGCTCTGGAAAAATACGGAACCATTTCTCTGGCGGAGTCCCTGGCGCCCGCCATCGAACTTGCCGAAAAAGGCTTTGTCGTCACGCCCCGTTTTTCCAAAGGCGTCAAATCAAAGCAGGACATGCTTTTCAAGTTTGAGGCCGGAAAAAAGAAATTCCTGAAGCCCGACGGAAGTTTTTATGAACCCGGGGATGTGTATATCCAGACCGATCTGGCGGAAACATTGAAACGGATCGCCGAAAACGGCATCAAAGGCTTTTACGAAGGAAAAACGGCAGAGCTGATCGTGGCTGAAATGAAAAAAGGAAACGGCCTGATTACGCTGGATGATTTGAAAAATTACGAGCCTCGGATCAGAAAACCGGTTCAGGGGACATACAGGGGATACGATATCTACTCCATGTCCCCTCCGTCCTCCGGCGGCGCACACATTATCCAGATTCTGAATATACTCGAAGCCTATCCCATCCGAAACCTGGGTCACAATTCCGCGAAAACCATCCATCTGATGGCCGAAGCCATGAAACGCGCGTATGCCGACCGTTCCAAGTACTTGGGGGATTCCGATTTTGTCGACGTACCGCTTGACGGCATTACTTCAAAAGAATACGCGGCCGCTCTTCGCGCCGACATCGATCCGAACTTTGCCTCCAACAGCCAGAATATTTTGCCGGGAAACCCCCCGGATTTCGAAAGCAATGAAACCACCCATTTTTCCATTGCGGACAAATTCGGCAATGTCGTCGCCAACACCTATACCATCAACTTCAGCTACGGTTCCGGCATCGTGGTGGAAGGCGCGGGATTTCTGCTCAACAATGAAATGGATGACTTTTCCGCAAAACCCGGCGTTCCCAATGCGTACGGACTTCTCGGCGGAGAAGCCAACAAAATCGAGCCGAACAAGCGCATGCTTTCTTCCATGTCTCCCACGATTGTCATGAAAGAGGGCAAAAACTTCCTGGTTGCCGGTTCCCCCGGAGGTTCCCGAATCATCACCACCACCCTTCAGGTGATTATGAATGTCATCGACCATCAGCTCAATGTCCAGGCGGCTGTGAATGCGCCCCGCATCCACCATCAATGGCTGCCGGATGAAATCCGAATAGAGGAAGGGCTCAGCCCGGATACAATCCGGCTTCTGGAATGTATGGGACACACGGTCAATGAAAAATCCGCCATGGGCGCCATTCAGAGCATTATGATTGCAGAAGACGGCACCCTGTACGGCGGCGCCGACCCGAGAAGAAGCACCTCCGCGGCGATGGGCTTTTAGTTTATACAATTTCAACATTCTGACAACACGGGGTCGGATCACTCGTGAGGGGTTTGGAAAATGATGTTTAAAGGTTTTTTAGAATTTTTTCCGGAAATAGCAGAAAAGGAAACACGCCGAATCACGCTTCGAAACGATCCACAAATTCCAGATGGAGAATATGCCTTTGTTGATTCTTTTTGTGAGGATAAAGATTGCGATTGCCGACGCGTTTACTTTGAGGTTCTCCAAATAGATCCGGACTATGAAATGTTTCATGCCGCGACAATTTCCTATGGATGGGAAGATTTGGATTTTTATGCATCCTGGTCACCCTACTTACCGTCAGAAATGGCTTCGGCAATGAAAGGCCCCATCTTGATACCACCAGATAGACAATCACAATACGCAGAACGATTTTTAGAATTGTTTGAGTCTAAATTCATTATCGACCCGGCATATGTGGAGCGAATCAAGCGGCATTATGCCTTGTTCAAAGCGAAATTGGGCGGCAAGGCGATCAAAAAGAAACGAAAGAATAAGCGGCGTTACCGATGAAAACGAAGACGGTTCATACGGGGAACGCATCAATACCATGGCAGCTTGAAGAAGACCTCTGGTCCGCGGCCGACAACCTGCGGGCCAATTCCGACCTGAAGTCGAGCGAATACGCCACCCCGTTTTCGGGGCTGATTTTTCACCAAAAAGAAAATTCATCGCAGGCATCAATGGACCCGAATGAACAGGAAATTCATCACCTGATTCAACAGGGCGAGAATCTGGAGTTGGAATTTAAAAGCGACAGGCAGCCTTTGCCGGATCGTGAACTCGTGGCCGCCGTGGTGGCGCTGGCCAATACGGAGGGGGGCGTTCTTCTTTTGGGTGTGGAAGACGACGGCGCCATTACCGGGCTGCACCCGAATCACGAGGATATTTCCGGTATTCCCGGGTTGATCGGCAATCGCACGAATCTATACACGGAAGACCTTATCTATGCACATGTGCATAGACTCTATACATGCGTGTATAAATACCCAAGCTTTTGGTTTTAAATTTTAAAACCGGTTGATAGGCTTCCCTTTCCCAAGTCCGCAAATACGCATTCTCGGTTTTAAGTTACCCGTCAAACAGGTATGCAGCCTTTATCCACCGCAAAGGATCTTTTTGCCTTGAAATCCACCCCGTTTTGTGAGATTTAACACTCAGTGACCACGGAACTTCAACCTCAGAGACACCGCACCGAATGAAACCGGAACAGCTCAAGCAACTTGAAGAAGACCTCTGGTCCGCAGCCGACAACCTGCGGGCCAATTCCGACCTGAAATCGAGCGAATACGCCACGCCCGTGCTGGGGCTGATCTTTCTGAAATTCGCCGACAACCGATACCGCACGGCGGAACCGGCGATCATCGAGGAACATGCCCGGCTCAAAGGCGGCCGCCGGGAAAAGCCGGTGTCGGAGATCGCCGTTGAAAAATGCGGGTTCTATCTGCCCGGCCATGCCCGGTACGACTACCTCCTGCACCTGCCGGAACAGGAAGACGCGGCCAAGAAGATCAAGCAGGCCATGGAGGCGATCGAGGAGTACAAGCCGGAACTGGCCGGGGTGCTCCCCAAAGACGAATACGCCCCGCTGATCCGCACCGACAAGACTATCCCCTCTCAGCTCCTGAAAACCTTCTCCAATATCCCGGCGGATGCCTCCGGCGATATGTTCGGCAAGATCTACGAGTATTTCCTGGGCAAATTCGCCCTGAGCGAGGGCCACAAGGGCGGGGAATTTTTCACCCCCACTTCGGTGGTCAAGCTCATGGTGGAGATCATCGAGCCCCACCACGGCACGGTGTTCGACCCGGCCTGCGGGTCGGGCGGCATGTTCGTCCAGTCTCAGCGGTTTGTGGAGCGGCGGCGGGAAACGCTTGCCAAGTTGGGCCGGTCCGGAAACGGAGATGAACTGTTCGTCTACGGGCAGGAGAAAACCCTCGACACGGTCAAGCTGGCAAAGATGAACTGGCGGTGAACGGGCTTCGCGGGGACATCCGGCAGGCCAACAGCTACAGCGAGGACCAAATCTAACTGCTACTATTTATCAGTGCATGTAAAAATGGTAATTATCTAAATTTAACATTTAATTTAAGGTATTTAAATGAAAAACTCGCCAGAATCGATGCAAGAATGGCTGAGCGAACATATAAATATTCAACCCTATCTACCGTCAGGCATCAATTTGGATGACCTAATAAGCGTTGGAGGACAAGGATCTGTTTTTAAAGGATTATTTGAGAACAAACCTGCTGCTATTAAAGTATATTTTCCAGGTCAACTATGCACAAGAGTTGATAGAGAAGTAAGCGCTTTAAAAAAGCTTCAATGCGAATCAATCGTCAAATTACTTTGGTACGGAAATATTCAAATCGATTCTTACTCTCTCCCCGTGGTGGTTACCGAATATGTTGAAGGAGTTAACCTTGAAAAAAAGATCAATCAAGAACCTTTAAATGAGAGCGAATTGGGCAAGTTGGCATATGATGTGAGTCTTGCTATCAATTTTATGTGGGATTACAAAATCGTCCATAGAGACCTGAAACCTGCAAATATCCTATGTAGACCGACTGGCAGATACTGCGTTATAGATCTTGGCGTTGCAAGACATATGGATATGTCTTCAATAACAGAGATGGGATTAACTTGGGGAACTTACGGATATTTATCGCCAGAACAAACACGTGCAGTCAGGCAGTTAACATGCAAATCAGATATTTTTGCACTTGGTATAGTTCTCTTAGAATCCGCAATTGGAAGACATCCGACTCAACGTGATCAATTAAGGCTGCTTGCAAGGGGTTTTCACGAACGCCTTCCCGAACCCATACATTCAATGAAAATTTCATCAATCCTTAAAAGCTTACTTGAGCCAAGACCTACACGCAGACCGAAACCAAGCCAGATTTTAGAAAAATTAGCAAATTTTTCTCCAAATTGAGAGGAGCTTTTGGAATGGGATTTTACTCAAGTATAGGATATAAATTTAAACTTCCGGGAGATCTACAAACAGAAGGTGCCGTAATATTGGCCAGTTCAATGCCTATGCACCAGCTTGAAAGAAGAAAAATAGATAACCGATATAGGCATATGGCCAAACGCCTTTTCGATCCTCAACTTTATTTTGCCAATGTAGACCCAAGAGCCGAAAAGATTTGCACATATTTGGCATCTTACCCATGGTTCGGTTTGCAGGGTATACCGACATATGAGAGTTCTATTCAAAATCAAAAGGAATGGTCAGCTCAGGTTAGAAGAGATATTGGTTCTCGATGGCCTCGTTCTGCACCTAAAGACCCTAGTGTGATTGAGAACGGCCTTAGAGAATGTATTGATTACCAAATTAGAAATGGTTATGAAGGAATTATTCTGCCAAGTCCACTTACCATCGACCCCTCCACAAGTTATGATGAAGAGCTAATGTGGTTGGATGAGGGCATCAGAGTAGCAAGAGAATTAAATTCTGATCTCCCACTTTATGGGACTATTGCCTTATGTGATGTATGTGTCCGTTACATTGCACCCAATGAAAATCGTTTACTTGAGCAAATTGCAGATTCTATTTCAGCACGTGATGTTGACGGTGCATATTTGGTTTTGGAGCAAAGCTCTGAACCAAATGATACTCGTCATTGCGCCGATGTAAGATCGCTTCATTCTATGCTTACACTTGTCCACTATCTCTCTAAAGATGCGGGTTTGAAGGTTGTTGTGAATTTTTTTGGCCCCTTTGGATTAGCTCTGGAAGCAGCCGGTGCAAAAATATGGGCAAGTGCTTGGTATAAAAGCTTATATAGATTGAGATTAGCTGATGCAATAACTACGGGGCGTGCCTATCCAAGCTTTTGGAATTATAAGACGACTTTAGACATCCATTTAGAAAATGATTTTGATAGAATTTCACAAAATGGTTTGCTCGATCATATTGAAGATATAACGCCGGTATCACAAGGTCTCTTTGAAGCAGTTTCAGCTGGTGTTCCAACTAGAGAGGTATTAGCGTGGGAATATAGGCCATCGAATGTAACTGCAACAAGGGAGCATTTTTTCCACTCTTTAATTAGAGCAGAAACTCTCCACTCCTCCCAAAATTTTTATGCAAGAATGGATTTTGTGCAAGATTGGCTGGAAGGAGCAAACCGAATTAAGAATGAAATAGTTAGTTCGCTTGGTCACGAACTAAAAACGAAAGTTCAACATGTTGATGCTTGGCGACAAGCGTTTTTGAATTATAGAGCAGACCAGCGTGTGTGACCTAAGCGTCCAAATGCAATCCCGACTATATATTCTTTTTCAAGATTATTATTGTTTTGCCATCGACCGGTCAACAGACTTTTAGGTGCATTTCCATTCACTGTAACCAATCCAATACCTGCTTTTGTAAATATCTTTTTTGATTCTTTTGTTGTAGGAATCCCATCAGGGGACATAGCTACTAAAGATCTGTTTGCGAACTTGAAATAGGATTTAGCCTGAAAATATGCTTCTTTCCAGCGTTTTAGCTTAGTTTCTACAGCTATTACATCTGCGGAAAAAGAGGAAAACTCTTCTGATAATGAATAACAATTATTTTTTGTTTTAATAACAGCACCGCTTTTAGTCAATTGTTTCATTACTGGTTCCAATCGGGTGGGTTCCTCAAACAATCGTTTTGAAATTGACTCGATCTTTAGCTTATACCTCCTTCGCAAATGCGAAATCACTGCTGCATGCCTGTAAGTCCAATAATAGGGCCATAAATCTATTCGTGGTTTTTCTGAAGTGCACACTAAAACGATATCTGGTATTCGCGTACCGACAGGAACTTCGGTTTTTGCCAGACAGAATTCATAGGGTCCAGAAATGGATTTGACTTTTTTAAGAAGAAAATCTCGCAATTGAGATTCTTTACGGAACAATATTTTTTGCGATTGATCTGGAATCATTGCATTGCAATTTACAATTTCTTATGATTACAAGCTTTTCCAAAGTGTAAAAGGGTGAAAAACCAGATACAACAAATTGGCTTCCTTGCCAAGTCCAATTATAAAGGTCGCATTTCAGGCGGGCAACCGCAAATGCCGGTGCTTCTGAAGCCTTCACTCCACCACCACAAACCCCTCCGAATAATAATCCCTTACCCCCCCCTCCACATCCACCACCACAATCAACCCCTCCACCTTCTCCAACCTGTTCACCAACTCCAATCCCTTCTCATGCCCCATCACCATCACCGCCGTCGCCAGCCCGTCCGCAACGGTGCAGCTGTCCGCCAGAATCGAGACGCTGACCACGCCGTTGGCCACCGCATACCCGGTGCGCGGGTCGAGCACATGGGAGTACCGCTTTCCGTCGACCTCGAAGAAGTTGCGGTAGTCCCCGCTGGTGGCGAAGGCCCGGTTCTCCAGCTCGGAGACTTTGTAGACCTCGTTGTAGGCCGCGGTCTTCTGGGGCTTGTTGATCCCGATCCGCCACCGCTCGCCGTCGGCCCGGCGGCCGGCGGCATAGACCTCCCCCCCGATCTCCACCAGGTAGTCGGTGTACCCGGCTGCTTCGATCTCCCGGGCCACCACGTCCACACCGTAGCCCTTGGCGATGGAGCCCAGATCCAGGGAGACCGCCGGGTTCTTCTTCACCAGATACCCCTCCTGGGAAATCTCGATCATGTCGAACCCGACCGTCGGCAGGAGCACCTCGATCTGCTCCTTCGGCGGCACCCCCCGCTCCTTGAAAACCCTTCCGAATCCCCAGAGGTTGACCAGGGGATCGATGGTGCCGTCCCAGGCCCCGTCGGTCAGCTCATACAAGCGCCGGGCCACCGTCAACACTTTCAAAAAATCCTCCGAAATGGGAAACTTCTTCGTCGGGTCGGCCCACTGGTTGAAGCGGCTGATTTCGCTGTCTTCCATATAGGTCGACATTGACTGGTTGATCGCCATCAGCCGCCGGTTGACCGCCGCATCCAGCTCGGTCAGATCCGCTTCGCCGTCCGTGATCACCTTCACCTGAAAGATGGTGCCCATGGTCCGGCCCTGGATCAGCCCCTCGGTCCGGACCGGTGCGGCGGACACCGCCGCTTCCTTTTCGCAGCCCCACATCCAGACGGCCGCCGGCAGCAGCATCGACAACACCACCAGATACCGCACGCGCCTTCCCATACATCCCTCTTTTTTCATTCAATTTCCTCTCAACAGATCCTGGGCAGCTGCTCGCCGGCCAGCATGTCCACAATCCGGTGCCCGCCGATCCGGGTCTTCATAAACACCTTGCCGGCATGGTCCGCCGTCACCTCGCCGATGATGCAGGCCTCCCGTCCGTAATCGTCCTCTCGCATCAGTTCCAGCACCGCATCCGCCTGCTCCGGCGCGACAAACACCAGCATCTTCCCCTCATTGGCCACATAGAGCGGATCGAATCCCAGCAGTTCACAGATCCCCGCCACCGCATCCCGCACCGGCAACCGGTCTTCGTAGATTCGAATCCCCACCTGAGACGCCTCGGCGATTTCGTTTAAGGTTGTCCCCACCCCGCCCCGGGTCGGGTCCCGAAGCACATGAATCTCCGCCGGGCAATGGCCCAGAATCCGGACCGTCATCCGGTTCAGCGGCGCGCTATCGCTTCGAATCGGGGTTTCGAACTTCAGCCCTTCCCGCTGGGTCAGCACCGTCATCCCGTGGTCGGCCATGGTGCCGCTCAGGATCACCGCATCTCCCGGCCGGGCGTTGGCCCCGGAGACGTTCACGCCGTCCGGAATCACCCCCACCCCCGAGGTGTTGATGAAGATCTTGTCCGCGGCCCCCTTGGGCACCACCTTGGTGTCGCCGGTCACGATCCGGACCCCGGCCTGCCGGGCCGCCCCGGCCATCGCCTTCAGGATCGCCTCCAGATCGGCCATGGGAAACCCTTCTTCCAGGATCATGCCGACGCTGATGTACTGCGGCACGGCGCCGCACATGGCCAGGTCGTTGACGGTGCCGTTGACCGCCAGATCGCCGATGTTCCCGCCCGGAAAAAAGAGCGGATCGACCACATAGGAGTCGGTGGAAAAGGCCATCCGGCCCGCGTCCACCTCGAACACCGCGCCGTCGTCGAGCCGGTTGAGGATGGGGTCGTCAAAGGCCGGGGCCAGGATGTCGGTTACCAGCCGGTGGGACATTTTGCCCCCGGAGCCGTGATCCAGACGAATGGTATGGGAAGTCATGATAATTTTCGATGAAGGGTGAATAGATTATCCGTGGTACCGAAAATAGGCGGCGCAGGTGCCCTCGCTGGAGACCATGCAGGGGCCGACCGGGTCCATGGGGGTGCAGGCATTGCGGAACAGGGGACACTCCGGCGGCGTCATTTTGCCTGTGATCACCTCGCCGCACCGGCACCCCTTGGGCGGTTCGGATTCCGGAATGGTCAGATCGAGCACCTGCCGTGCGTCGTGGCCCGCAAACGCGGGCCGCAGGGCCAGGCCGCTGTCGGGGATCATTCCCATGCCCCGCCACCGGCCGTCCACCGGTTCGAAGACGGTATCCATCAGTTCCCGGGCCTTGGCATTGCCCTGATCGGAGACGGCCCGGGGATAGGCATTGGCCAGTTCCGGCGCGCCCCCCTCGATCTGCTCCACCAGCATTCGAATCGCCTCCAGGATGTCGGCCGGCTCGAACCCGGCCACCACGCAAGGCACCCGGTGCCGGTCGAACAGCGGGCGGTAGGCTTCGGTCCCGAGGATCACGGACACATGGCCGGGCAGGAGAAACCCGTCCACCCCGATTTCTTCCATCGCCAGCAGGGCGAACAGGGCCGGAAGGACCCGCTTGTGGGCCGAAAAGACCAGAAAGTTCGTGAGCCCCATCGACTGCGCCCCCATCAAGGACGCCGCCACCGTCGGAGCGGTGGTCTCAAAGCCCACCCCGAGAAACACCACTTTTTTATCGGGGTGATTCCGGGCCAGGTCCAGGGCGTCGGAGGTGGAATAGACCAGCCGGACATCCCGGCCGGCGGCCCGCTCCTTTTCCAGGGAGGAATCGGTGCCCGGCACCCGCAGCAGGTCCCCGAAGGTGGCGGTGATCACCCCGTTCGTGCGGGCGATCTCGATGAAGGCGTCGATCTCGCTCTGGTCGGTGACGCAGACCGGGCACCCGGGCCCGGAGAGCAGGGAAATGGTCTCGGGCAACACCCCCCGAATGCCGTTGCGAAAGATCGACATGGTGTGGGTGCCGCAGACCTCCATGAGGCGGACCGGAGTGCGGCTGACGGTGTTGATCCGCCGTATCAGGGCCCCGGCGATATCCGGGTCCCGGTATTCATTCAGGTGCTTTAAAGGCATGGATGATATCCGAGGTTCAGTCTCCAAAAAGATCTTGACCGATCATCGGCCGAAACGCTTTCTATATGTCGATCCTCGTTTCGGCCCAGTCTGTATGACAGGAAGGCCGCGCCGGGATATTTTTCCCAGGCCGGGAAGCTGTTTGAGCGACAGTGAGTTCTTTCCGGTCCGGGAAAAATATCCCGGCGTGGCCGACCCATCATTACGTCCGGATTGTATACCCCCGGCGCCGGGTCGATGCAAGGTCAAAAATTTAGGCCTACCGCGATGCCGCCTCCTGGAATGCCCGCCGAATCTTCTCCAGCCGCTTCCGGTTCTTGCCCAGATCGCTGTGGCCCACCCGGGAAGCCGACCGCATGTGAATCACCGGCTCGTTTTCGTCGAAATAAAACAGTCCGTCGTCCTTAAACCGCATCAGTGCGGTGGTGAACTCCACCTGAAGGAATTCGTCGGTCTCCCGCAGGATTTCGGCCCGGTCCATCGACTCGATCACCTTCCTGAGCCGTGTCCGGGCTTCAACCCGGGAGGTGTCGTACCGAATCGGTTCAATGAAGTGGTCCGGGTCGTCGGACTGGCTGGAGACGCAGTTGGGAGAGGCGGGGCAGGACGGCAGCCTGCCGCCGGTGATCATCGGCCCCTCCGGCCGTTTACCGGTGCATCCGAAGACCATGAGGGTCAGCAGCAGTAAATGAAGGGGACTGTGTCCGCGCATGTCGGTTCGCTCCTATTCATAGTGTTTCATCAGTTCCCGAAAAATGACCAGCTTCTGGACATCCTGGGTGCCCTCGCCCAATGCCACGGCCCAGGCATCCAGGGGGAACTTGTGGATCGGGTGTTCAAAGATCACCGAAGCGGCCCCGAAGAGATCCGCGGCCCAGTCGCTCACCGCCTTGGCGATATCCACCGAGAGGTATTTGGCCATGGCCGCCTCCATGCGAAAATCCCGGCCCCGGTCCATGGCATCGCAGGCCCGGTACAGCATCATCCGGGCCGCTTCCATGCGGGCGTGAAAATCGGCCGCCTCGAAGGCTTTGGCCTGAAAATCGATGAGCCGCTCTCCGAAGACCGTCCGCTTTCGGCCGTGTGCGATAGCAAGGTCGAAGGCGCCGCGGGCCGTGCCCAGGGCCAGGCCGCTGATCGGCACCCGGCTGTGGGTGAAGACCGACAGGACCTGGGAGAGCCCCCGGCCCCGCTCGCCCATGAGGTGGTCGTCGGGGACGAAGACGTCGGTGAAGGTGATTCGGGTCAGGTCCGAGGGGATCCAGACCTTTTTGTTGAGCTTTTTCCGTTCGATGCCGTCTTGGTCGAGGTTCACCAGAAACATGGACAAACGCCGGTTCCGGGGCGCCTCGGGGTCGGTCACGGCGGTGACCGCCGCCAGGTCGCTGACAGCCCCGTTGGTCACATAGGCCTTGGTCCCGTTGAGAATCCAGCCGCCCTGGGTTCGGTCGGCCCGCATGGCGATATTGGCCACATCGCTTCCGGCATGATTTTCGGTGTTGCCCAGGCAAAGCAGCGTCTCCCCGCGCACCGCCGCCGTTCCGTAGGTCTGGTGAAGGTATTCCGATCCATAGAGATAGAGGGCCATCAGCCCCAGGTCCGAGACCACCAGGGTGGTCACCGCCACCCCCGGGGAGATTCGGGCAATGGCTTCGGTGATCAACGATTCCCGAAGGCCGGAATGCTTCACCAGGCGCCCCTCGTTCCAGGCGAACCCGAACCATCCGCCTTCTCCCATGGCCCGGAAAAAATCGGCGGGGACCCGGGTCTCTTCGCGGTACCACCGGGACACATGGGGTTTCAGCTCGGCGTCGAGAAATGTGTGGAATCGGTCCATTTCACGGGCGAGGGAATCGGGGATTGTAAACGCCATTCGGAGCCTCCTCAGAAAATTGGGTGCATATTAAAGCTCAGACGGCCTCAGTCGACCGGCATCGACCCGGCCGCCTAAGCTGGTTTAGCCATGATCGCCGTCCGGCCGCCCCGGGATAATTTCCCGGACCGGCAAGAACTCCCTGTCGGTCAAACAGCTTCCCGGCCCGGGAAATTATCCCGGGGCGGCCTCCCTATCGTTCAGGCGTATGGGAAGCGGAAACCAGACCCACCTTCCCAATATAGGCATTAACCGGGGATTCACAATTCAAAGGGGGGGAACCCGTTCGCGGAATCGAAAGGAATTCACCGGGGCGGGCTCACCTCAGCCCTGCTGCGATCAAACCCTCTTTAAGAACGCCTGCGGCGGCAGGGAGAGGCCATTGCGGCCTGCGCTACAGCGTATGCGGCAGATCCGCATCGTTGGGGCCCGACCGCATCGCGATCATCTCCCCGGTTTCGGCATCGATGTGGAAGGTTTTGCAGGTGCGGATGTATTTTTTGGAGCCGAAGGATTCCATGATGTTGACCGAAGGCATCCGCCGGTAGAATCCGAGGGTCACCAGCCAGGCGGACCGGTCTTCGGAGAGCGCCACTTCTTCAAGGAGGATGTCCTCGAACTTTCCGGTGTCGTAGAGTTCGTGGAAAAATCCGAAGGCGGACTTGACCGCTTGTTTAACCGCGATCATGGGGCGGCATCCTTCCAGTGCCACCACTTGAGCTTCTCCGGGGCGTGATCCGGATGGGAGACATAGTAGACGGCGCACCGAAAGACATAAAGCATGCATCGGTCCACGGTTACCCCTTTGAGCCGGTTGAGGCGGTCGTAGAGTTCTTCGGGGTCCTGGCCGACCAGCTCTGACTTGGAGCGGAATCCCATATCATAGAAATCACGGGCGATCTTCTCCCCGACCCCGGGGATGTCGCGGAAGTTCCGAAAGACCCGGTCCATTGTCGCCGATGACTCGGCATATCGGGCTTCAAACTCTGGAATAAAAGCCTCGGCGCTTTTTCCGGCATAGAGACGGACGATCCGGGCGTGAAAATCGCCGTAGACCGCCGTGGACGGCGGAATTGACTGGTGGGCCAGGTTCTGCATTTCGGCATAGGACCCGGCCGGCAGTCCCAACCGCTCAAATAGCCGCCCGGTGTAGGCATCCACCACGAAAATCGGCCGGTTCAGGGCGTAGCAGAGCACCGCATCGGCGGTTTCCGGGCCGAACCCCCGCCAGGAGAGGAGCCGCTTTCGCAAGGCATCGGTCGCCTCGCGCCGAAGGGCCGGGATACCCCCGATCCGCAGGAGTTCTTCGGCGATCTCCTTCAACCGCAGGGCTTTCTGATTGAAATACCGGGCGGGCCGGATGAGCTCGGTCAAACGGCCGTCGCTTTCCGCAAGGGCCGAGATATTCAGCAGCCCTTCCCGATTCAGGTTGACAATCGCCTGCTCGGCATTGGCCCAGGTGTTGTTCTGGGTGAGAATGGCGCCGACGATGATCTCGAAGGCCTCTTCATCGGAGACGATGCGCCCCTCCCGCCCCGGTTGATAGACCGGCCGGTCCTGACCCGGCACGAAAGTGGGCCACCAACCCCGGGGGCCGAGGTGTTCGAGGAGGGCGTCGTTGAGCGCGACGACCTTTCGCTTGAATCGTTCGGGATAGAGCATGGGATTCACTGCAGGATCAATCCTTGCCCAGGTACTGCCCGGCGTAATCGGCGGTGGTCAAAGGCGTTGCATCGGAGACAAGGTCGCCGTCGATCACCTCTCCGATGAACAGGGTGTGGTTCCCCGGCTCGTACCGGCCCCGGACCTCGCACTCGACAAAAGCGACGCAGTCGATGAGAATGGGCGAGCCGGTTTTCCCCGGCTTCCAGGGGAGGCCGGCGAATTTGGCTGCCGGGTCCGGGCCTTTGAAGGTCTTCAGTAGCGACGGATTGTCTTTGGCTACCCCATGCAGGGCAAACGCGCCGCTTTGGGAGATGAGGCGATGGCTGTACCGATTGGGATGCACCCCGACCATCACCAGGAGCGGATCATAGGAGACCTGGGAGACCCAGGAGGCGATCATTCCGTTGATTTCTCCGTCGTGGGCCGAGGTGAGCACATAGATGCCGTAGGTCATCTTTCCCAGGGCTGAAATCAGTTTTTCTTGCATTATGCGTATCTCTGTAGGTATAGGCGATAGGTTATAGGTTATAGGTTATGGGCTATGGGCCATGAACCCGGCGAGCCGGTTTGGTATTCAGCGGCTTTCCAGGGCCAGGCGGATGCCCAGGGCCATCAGGAGCGCCCCGCAGACCCCGTCCAGCCATCGGCGCACCCCGCTGTGGACGATCCATTGCCGCATTCGGTCCAGAAACACCGACAGGAACCCGAGCCAGAGGATCGACAGCAGGTAATGAATCCCGGCCAGGGCCGCGGATTTGACCACCACCGGATCATCGGGGCCGATAAACTGGGGCAGAAAGGCCAGGTAGAAGACCGCCACCTTGGGGTTGAGAATATTGGTCAGAAATCCCTCCAGGAAGCAGTTCCGGGCCGGGACCCCCGCCGGGGCGTCCTGAAGATGAAGATCCGCCGGCTGGTTGATCGCCTGGCGCAGGGACCGCCAGCCCAGCCACATCAGGTAGAGGGCCCCCAAACTCTTGACCCAGTAGAAGAGGGCCGCCGAGTGCATCAGGATCACCGACACCCCCAATGCCGAGAGCAGGGCGTGGACAAACAGCCCGGAGCAGATCCCCAGGGTGGTGACCAGACCGTCGGTTCGGCTGCCCCGAAGCACGTTTCGCAGCACCAGCAGGGTATCCGCGCCCGGGGTTACGGTGAGGGCCGCGGCCACCAGGGTAAAGGCGATGATCTGGGGATCACCCGCGAGCGGCGTCATCGGCTTCGGTCCGGCCGGCCATCCACCGGTCGATGCGGTCGATCATCTTCCGGTAGTGGGACCCTTTCCAGTAGATGCGGCCGCAGTCGGTGCAGCGGAAAAATTCATCATAGTATGCCTCGGTGCGCGGCTGCAATCGGGATTGAATCGCGGCCTTGTCCACCGGTTCAATGATGCCGTTGCAGTTGATGCAGCAGCGAAAGGGGCGAATCTGTCCGTAGAGATCGAAGCGGTTCAGGACCTCCCGGACCTGTTTTTCGGGATCGGTGGACCGCAGCCAGTATCCGTGGGTGACGGCGCTGTGCTTGAGAATCCCGATATCCCGGGTCAGGATGATTCGCCCTTCTTAGGCCGCGATCTCGATGATCTCCGGATCATCCAGGTCGTTTCGGTACACGGTATCGAACCCGAGCAGCCGCAGGGACCGGGCCAGTTTGCCCAGGTGAACGTCGAGGATGAACCGCGTCTTGCGAAGCGGCTTTTCCCGAAGGCGGATCAGGGGCGAGATGTCGAGGCTTTCGAACATCGGATAGACCGCCACCCGGTCCCCGTCCCGAAGGGGGTGGGCGAAATCCACCGACCGGCCGTTGACCAGAATCAGGTCCACCTCGGTATGGGGCACCCCTTCGGCCTCGACCGCATCCTTGACCGCCGGTTTTCCGTCGAAGGAATAGGGATAGGTCCGCTTTCGCTTGAATTCGGGAAGAAAATCGTTCAGCTCTTCATAAAAACGAAAATAGGCGGTTTTGGCACCCACGATCCCATCGATTCCTAGACCGACACCACGGCGTTGTCGATGCTCGGGTAGGGCGAGGCCTCGTACCGGTCCGCCTCCGGCTCGTTGACCCATTCCTTTCCATTGACCAGATATCGAAACTGGTAATCGTTTTCCTTATCCAGATTCACGGTAACGGTGAAATCGCCGCTTTTGAGCTTCTTCATGGGCGTGGTCGCCAGCTCCCAGTTGTTGAAATCGCCCACCAGATGAACGGTGTCGGCCTCGCCGACGGTCTCCGGGGTGACTTTGAAGGTGACCTTGCAAATCGGTTTGGTCTTCAGAAATTGTTTTTTCATGGCCATGGTTCTTTTCCTCCGGTTGTATACGCTCGGGTCGCGAATGTTTGACTGAAATCATGTTGACATAAGGATTGAACGGACGGCCGATATACTACCGGATCATCGAGAAATCTTCAAATACAATTTGAAGGTGGATGAAAGCGGACTACAGGATTTTCAGGTATGCGATCAGCCCTTCCACCTGCTTTTCGGTCAGATCCGGAAAGGCCGGCATGTCCCGATAGGGATTCCGCAGTTGGGAACGGATATTGGCTTCGGAGACCTTGCGTCCGCTGGCCGGCAGAATGTCCCCCTGGAACAGGCCTTTCAAGCCGGGACCGATTTTGGTGGCGGTTTTGTCGGTGTAATGGCACATGGCGCACTGATCTTTGAAAAGGTCGGCCCCGACCGACACCAGTTCTTCCCGCCCCGGCCCTTCTTCGGCGGGGTGGACCCCGCCGGGTGCTTCTTCGGTCGGCGGCCCGGTCGCGGTTCGGTCGCCGTAGACGATTTCTCCGCCGAAAAAACCCAATCCGACCACCACCAGGAGGGTCAGGAAATTGATAAACAGCAGTTTTCCGGGGGTGGTGTTCGCTTTGACCGCCCGAAAGGCGCCCCAGAGAAGAAACAGCAGAAAAAAACCGGCCAGCACCAGCTTCATCTGAAACGGAAACAAAAAAACGCCGCCGTAAAAATGGACCCAGTCCACCCATCCGAAGAAGACGGTGAACGGAAAAATGATCAGGGTCAGCACCATGCAGTTCCGGGCGGCCTGAAACAAACCCGGCCGCTTGAACATCAGGGCCGCGAGCAGAAACAGAAACCCGCCCACCGTGAGTCCGATGGGAATGTGCGTGAAAATAGGATGGACCGGATGGGGGTATCCGATCCCGGTCAAGGTGTCGTAGATGAGCCCGGGTATGCCGGAATTGAATAGAAAGTCCATTACATCGCCCTTCGCGGTAGCCACCGGATTTGAGAGAAAAGGTGCGGTTCCATTGACGCATAAAAGGCCGAAAGACGCAAAAACGGTGTGCTTTTCCGTCCCCGGCCTTTCGGTCTATTCAGAAGTGGTGGGGGTAAAAATCCAGTCGTTGGATTTTTTGACCTGATGACACTGAATGCAGCCCTTGGGCGTACCGGAAGCCATGATCTTGCCGTCGGGGCCATACTTGGCCCAGAACCAGTCGCCCGCTTCCGGGTTGAATCCCTCGACTTTATACATCGGGGTCACGGCCATCAGCGATTTTTTGTCTTCGCCGTAGTTCTCCTTGACCAAAATCGCACCGACCGGCATCGGTTTGCCTTCTTTGGCGGCATTGATGGCGATGGGATTGGCATAAAGCTTCAGGTAAGCCCCGTGGGGGCTTTTGCCCGGATACATGCCGCTGTGCCCCGGCCAGTGATCCCAATCGGTGTAGGGGTTTTCATCAGAGATGTATTGCCAGACCTTTCCTCCGTCGGGCGGCGGCAAGGCGTCGTCGGCCCCGAAAAGCGCCGACGGTACGGCCATAATTATCGCCAGGATAATGACAGGTATCATTCGTGTCTTCATCATATCCTCCTTCGGTTACGGATTCCTGTGGATCGACCCGCCACTCGAAAATCGACACAAGCGCGGACCGAGGTGAAAAAATCTAATTCATTAATTTTATAGAACCATAAATGAATGAATCAAAAGAAGTCAAGGCATATTCAGGGGCCTTTCTCAGGCCGTGATGATCGATCGATGCAGCCCATTGACATCTCAACGGATCGGAAACAGAATAGACCGTGGTCTGTTCAACCTGTCACGGAAGCGAGGCGCGCCCCATGATCATCTACGATGAAAATCAGAAATTCAGTCTGCTCGAATTCGGCATCCAGATTCCGGTTCGAAACAGCAGAACCGTCAACACCTTTGCGGCCCTGAAATCCCATCCGGTGCTGGGGCCGAAAATCGATCGGTGGTACCTGCCCAGGTCCGAAGACAAGGTCTCCCGGGACGATCTGCTGCGGGTCCATTCAAAGGAATATGTGGACAAGCTCTTCTCCCCCGATCTGGAAAAAGAGATCATCCGCACCTACGAACTCGTCGACCGCCACGGCAAGTATTATCGGTATGACCCGGATATCGCCATCCTGCCGTTGTCGGCCCTGTTCGATCGCATTCTGGAGCGGGTGGCCGGCACGGTCCAGTGCTGCCGGGTGGCCCTGGAAAAAGGCTTCTGCTTTTTCTTCGGGGGCGGTATGCACCATGCCCAGGCCGATTACGGCAACGGGTTCTGCCCCCTCAACGACATGGTCATCGCGGTGCGCAAACTTCAGGCCGAGGGGCGTATTCGCACCGCCTGGATCATCGACGTGGACGCCCACAAGGGCGACGGCGCCGCCGCCCTGACCCGGGGGGACGACTCCATCAAAACCCTCAGCATCCATATGGCCAAGGGCTGGCCCCTGGACGAGGCCGAATACGACGACAGGGGAAGGTTGAACCCCTCCTTTATCCCCAGCGACATCGACATTCCCATCGAATCGGGCGAGGAGGATCAGTATGCGGCAAGACTTGAAGCCGGTCTGCGCCAGCTGGCCCAAGGGCCGCTGCCGGACCTGGCGGTGGTGGTCTCCGGCGCCGACCCCTATGAGCATGACGAACTCCCCTCCACCCGCAGCCTGCGGCTCACCCTGGACCAGATGATGGCCCGGGATCAGCTGGTTTTCAATTTTCTCAAAGAACGGCACATCCCCAAAGCCTATGTCATGGCCGGCGGATACGGCGAACGGGCCTGGGAGGTCTATGCCCGGTTTCTGACTTGGGCATTACTGGATTCAGTGGAATAGACCGAAATACGGCGGAAGCCAGTTTCCTCCGGCCCCAAAAGAGGGGTCGGGGAAATGGGGTGCAACTGACAGCGGAGGCCCCAAAATAAGAGGGGCTGGATCAGGGGCCGAGGCGAACCGCCTCATAGGCGCCGTCTTTCAGCGCCTGAACCAGTTCTTCTTCCGACCGAATGGGCTTTGCGAATTCGGTGGCGGCCCGGGCGACCCGCTCCGGACTGTGGGCGTCGCTGCCGCCGATGCCGCCGATTTTCAGGCGGTCCGCCAATTCTTGTGCCTTGGCGTTGTTTTCGTCGGAGACGTTTCCGTTGATGACCTCGATGCCGTCGAGATCGCGAAGCACCGGCAGGCGGGCCCAGTCGGTCTCCAGGTCCATTCCGCGGTTCTGCATGTTTCACTTTTGCAAGTCGCCTTAATATAAGCGGATGTATTTGAAAATCAAATGGGCCCGGGCAATTCCCCTCTCACTTTTTCCCGAAATGTAGGGCGGATTTCTATTCATAATCTTGGCGCAAGGAGAAAGGGGATGCCGGTGAATCGCTTGAAATACGGGAGGAGATGCTTAGGATATGCTCAGGTCAGCGGGAGAAAACCGCCCGTTTCGACCGCCTGAAAGATCCAACCACAGAATATGTGAGGTGATATAATGTCCAAAAAAACCATTCGCGTCAATGATATGACCATCGGCCGGGAGTGTTCCAGTGAATGTGAATCCGCTTATCGGGAATGCATCAGCGGCAAAGAGGATGAATCGGTCTGCCGCATGAAGCGGGCCCATTGCCGGTGCAGCTGTTCTTCATAATCTCGTGCATTCAATAAAAACTTTCAGCGGGGAAGCACCGGCTTCCCCGCAGTTACTTCCTCTCTATAAATTTTCCGCGTCGATGCCCTCGACAATCGCCTCCATGACCGTCGCATCCGGCAGCGGCATGACCGCGGTGATCTCTTTGGGAATGCCCAGCACGTCGAGGACCGCCGGGTCGTTTTCCACCCCCATCAGGCCCGAGCGGAATCCGTGCCGTTCCCAGGCGATCTTCTGGAGTTCTTCGTCCTTCATCGCCTCGATCAGCCGCTTCCCCTCGGGGGTAAGGGCGATAATGGGGTGGGAGGACCAGACGGTCGGTTCGGGGTAGAGGGTGCGGATTTTTTCCCGCAGGTAGTCGCGGTATTTTTCATTCTCCAGGGTGAACTCCACCAGCTGGTTTTCGTAGCCCACGATCATCGGCTTGGCCCCGACCCCGGTGGTGATGAAATTCTTGAAGATATCCCCGGAGCTGCGCTCCATATATCCGCGAAGGCTGAAATACTCCTGTAGCTTGGGCAGGACCGTGTTCAAATCGGATTGGGCGACCACGGCGCCGCCGTTGAAGAGATTGGCCAGCAACCCGGCGAACATGTTTCCCGAATTGGATCGGGTGGGATCGGTGGAATGGATGGTCACCTTGCCGAAAAGCTGGGGCAGGCCGATCTCCTTCCAGGTCTTCCCCTCCTGAATCAGCCGAATCAGCCTCGGAAAATCGACGATGTAGTAGCTTTCCGACCGTTTGACCACGATCTTCTGCTCGATCAGGGCGTCGGTAACGATGTCGTAGGCATAGATTACGATGGGGGAATTGAAAATGTTCTCCTCGGAGAGCATTTCCCCGCCCCGGTTCCGGTACATTTCCACGGCGATCTGGTTGCTCGGCCAGAGGGCGTCTTTGCCGGTGGTCGGAAGGGTGGCGACCATTTCGATGGACCCGGCCTTGACCGGGTTGAGGCGGATGCCGTGGCGCTCCAGCAGAATCCGGCTGACCTCCGGGTTAGCCAGGTAAGCCATCTTTTCGCCGCCCACAAAGGCGGAAACCTCCACCGTCGACCGGGGTCCGGGTTTTTCCACCGCATCCATCCCGCCCATGAAATATTTGACGCCGAATACCGCGGCCACCAGCAGAAAAATGATCGGGCCGATGAATTTTTTCAATGGTCGCTCCTTTCACGGGCATCCAACTCGGGAAAATCCATATCCATGATGGCGTTGAGGGTCTCACTCTCCACCTCGAGATCGATGAAATCATTTTGAAGGCATTTGCGGTAAAACTCCTGGAAACCGGCCTGAATACGACGGATGGCGGTCTCCGCATTCGCGAGCTGCTCCCGTCCGGCGGCATCCCGGGTCGCATGGGACAGCCGCACATATTTGGACAACAGGTCAAAGGAGCGGGGCAGGTATTGGTCCAGGAACATGTGGGTGGAGCTGTTCGTCAAATCCCGGGGATCTTCTCGAAAATGGCCGCCGATTTTTTTCAACATGTTCCGCAGGTCCCGAATCATCCCCTTGGCACCGGGATCGGCGGTTCGGCTGATCAGCACCCGGAACCGGTCCTGGTAGTCGGCCACCGTTTCCAGGGCCGCGTCCAGCCGGTCCTGAGTGATCCCCGGGGCTACCTCAATCTCTCGGGGAGACCGCTTTTTCGGAATGGTGAAATAGGTCCCCAGCCCGATGGCGGCCGAGATGATCAGATTGAACCAGAAGACAAAATCGCTTTGGGTGGCGAGAACGGCCAGGCAGACGGCCGCCGCCGATCCCGCAATGAGCTGTCTTGAAATCTCCGTCATAGGCCCTTCTCCCGATTCCGTGAATCAATTGTACCCCTTGGCGTTGCGAAAGGCCTTGACCAGATCGTGCCCGGGAAAGACCCGGCCCACCGAGATTTCTGAAATTTCCCGCAGCTGGGATTCATCCGCCTCCCCGAAAGTGATGGAGAAAATCGGAATATCCGACCCCATGGGCAGCCGGCTCATGGCGGCTTGAAGCTCCCCGACCGCGCCGCTGGATTTGCCGTCGGTCATCAGAATGACCGCGGGAAAATAGTCCTCCACATTCTTTTCCCGGCTGATGACCTCCAGGGCCTTGACAGCAGCCTGATAGATATTGGTGCCCCCGCCCGAGGAGAGGCCCTGGACGAATCCGAGAAGCCGGCCCAGCACCTCGGGGGAATTGCCCTCGGCCCGAAGCCCCCGCAGGGGGGCGCTGTTGAAGGGGATAATGATATGGACGTCTTTGGGCGACGGCTGAAGCATGTATCGCTTGGCCTGGTCGGGATCGAGCAGGGTGGTCATGGCGGCCTTGAGGTCGTTGATGCCCCGGCCCTTCATGCTGCCGGAGACATCCAGCACATAGGCGGTGATGGAGGGTTTTCGAAGGACGGTCTGGTAGAGCTCCAGTGCCTCCCGGATCACCGGTTCGCTCGGGGTGGGCACCGGTGAAATGATGCGCTCGATGTCGATCCCCCAGGCCGGGTTGAAGACGGCTTTGTCCACCTTGTCTACCTGAATCCCGATCAGTCCGGTGCGACGGCCCTGTCGCAAAATTTCATCCTGAACCGCATCCGACAGCAGAAAGGTCTGAAGCTTTCGAAACAGGGCCTCCTTGGCCGGGTCCCCTTTGTCCACATATCCGAGGGGAGAGTCGGCGATCATGATGCCGTCGGTGGGGTAGACCGCATAGAGCGGCTCCCGCCCTTTCCGGACGAGCTGGCGGTTGGCCTCGATGATCATGGCCTCATAGTTGAACATCCCCTGAAACCGGTCGTAATGATCGACCAGGGCTTCTTTCAGCCAGCCGCTGGAACCGGAGGATCGATCGACCCGGGAAAGCAGCTTTTTGACTTTTTCCTGCACTTGGGGGTCCTGGAGGTCCTCCATCCGGAGCACCTCCTCGGCCCCGGCCATGGCATACAGAAAGCCGAGATAGGCGCTGGCCCCGGAATTGGACTGGGTGGCCGAGGTCATGGCAAAGCGGAGCCGCCCGGCTTCGGTGGCCTCCAGAATATCGGAAATGGTGATATCCTTGTCGGTCCAGCCCAGGCGCTCGGCCGCCGGCTTCTTGATTCCCAGCACCACCGGCGACCGCATGATGCTTTCCGCCTGCTTGACCACCTTGTTCCGGTCGCCCAGGGTGATCCAGATGGAATTGGCGGGCCAGACCGCGTCATACTCCATCGCCGCCCCCTGATCCGCCAGCATCAGGGTCATGTCGATGCTGCCCATGTAGGCCATGCGGATATCCGCCCCTTCTTTTCGGGCGAATTCCCGAACCAAGGGCTCCAGGCCCTTGTTTTCGGAGCCGGAAACAATGGTCAGCCGAGGCCCGGGTTTGGATCCGCCGATGGGTTGAACACCGGTTTCTGTTTCTTTGTCGCCGCAGGCCCCGAATACCACCAAAAGCGCCGTCAACAGCACCGGTAGGGTTCGCCGCTGCCGTACCATCCGTATCATCGCTTTCATAAAATGCCCCCCATGGTTGGTATGAATTGGACTGACGCGGTATTATGGACGACTTATGTTAGAATTGTGTTAGGGCGGCATATCCACAGCAAAATATTTTAAAAAAGGAATTCCCCAGTTTGAGCCGAACCGACTCCAGGCAGATCGGTGGAATGGGAGAACCCGACCTGGAACGGTTCAGTCCAGATACCCTTTTTATATTTCGCCAATGAGAATGCCGGAATCGTTGGGGGTATCCACGGGAATCCTGCGGATGTTCCCGGCGCCCGCCTCGATCATCATGGCCGAGAGTTCCTGTTCCGAATAGGCCCGGCCCTGTTCGGTACCCAGAAGCATGTTCAGAGAAAAAACTGCCGGAAAAACAGGTCCGTCCTCGCTGTTGTTCAGAATAAATTCATGAATAATGATGAAACCGCCCGGATTCAGCACCGAGGTCGCCTTTTTCACCAGCTTTCGACAGTCCTCCGGCCCCTCCCCGTGAAGAATGTGGGAGAGCCAGACCACGTCATAGGCGCCGGGGATGTCGTCTTCCAGATAATCACCGCCGATAAATTCGATGCGGTCGGAGAGTTCGAACCGTGCAATGGTCTTTTCGGCAAAGGGCTGGGTGGTGGGCAGATCGAAGACGACCGCCTTCAATTCGGGATTGTGCTTGCAGAAGTGGATGGCGTAGGTGCCGGGGCCCCCGCCCAGATCGAGCAGGCGGTGTTTGCCCGACAGATCGATCTTCGGCGCCAGCTTCGGGGCCAGCCCCATGGCCAGGTTGAACATCCCCATCAGAAAACTTTCCCGGTATTCCGGGTCGCTGAAAGACATGCGGCCCCGAACCGCCTGGCCGCTCAGGACCGCCTCATCCAGCCGGCGCCAGGATTCCACCAGATGGTAATGGTGCATAATCATGAACCCGATATACTGGGGGGAGTCCTTGGAAAGAAAGGTGCTGCTGAGGCGGGTATTGGAAAATCGGCCCTCGGACTTATCCAAAAAACCCAGGGCGGCCAGGGCGTTGAGCAGCCGGGTGACGCCGTCGGCGTCCCCCTTCAGCTTCTCGGCCGCCGCCGCTCCGGTGAGGGCGTCCTCACCGAGAAGAGTGAACACATCCAGCTTGACCCCGGCGTGGAGGGTGCAGGTTTTCCAGTAATAGCCAGACATCTCCAGCACCATGCCCGGGCTCGAATCGGTTCCGCTCATGAAGAATCATCTCCTATGGGAAAAGGTGAATATTTCGCAACCTATCGTGATCATTATCGGTTTTGTAGCATGAAATCGGCAGTGCCCTCAAACGATATATATCGCTAAAAAAAGCGGAGATAACGGTGAAAAGCGAATAATGGCGTGTCGTCGAGGGAAAGATCAGCAGGCAAAGTGGAATGGCAGGTCTACTTCAGCGGTAGCATCGGGCAGGTGAGACGCACACCGGAAGTATGAGACAGGATGCCAGGTTTTCTGAATATGCCAATCCTTTTTTCGGGCATTTTCCCGGGAGGTTTTAAAGCCGTTGGGAGGGTTCAAACCGAATGCTGCCGGGGGATGAATCCCCCGGCTGAAACCGAAAAAGCCCGCTGAAGCGGGCTCGGATATTGGGGGACTAAGGTGTTTTTCCGCAGCAGCTGCCGGGACCGGCGCATCCGGAATGGCCGGGCGAAGAGCCGCAGCAGCCGGTGTCTCCGGGGCCGGGCATACCGGCATGGGCCGCCCCGGACAGAGAAGAGGGCGCCGACAGAAGCTTTTTCAGGTTCAGGCTTCCGCAGGAGGCGCATTTCATTTCGACCCCGGCGCCGGTGACCAGAATTTCGCTTTTCTCCCCGCAGTCGGCACAGAGAAAATCAAACAGCGGCATGGTATACCCCTTTCATGTTATCGGGCTTTGTGTTCATACTCATCCAGGGCTTTCTGAAGGGTCTTGACCGCCAGCTGGATGCAGTGATGTTTTTTGGGCGGGATCTCCTCAAGTAATCGAAAGATGTCCCCGTCGGTGAGCTTTCGGGCTTCCGGAATCGACTTTCCCTTCACCAGGTCCACCGCGGCCATGGCGGAAGCAATGGCGCCCGGACATCCCAGGACCTGGTAGCGGGCATCCTGAATCACCCCTTCCTCCACCTTCAGGTAGATGCCCATCGTATCTCCGCAGGAACCGACCATCTGAGAGACCTGATCGGCATCCGGCAGATCGCCCATATAGGGTTTTTCAAGGAAATAATCGATGGCCTTTTCCGAATATCCGGATTCGGCCAGCATTTTGTGAATTTCCGCCGCATTGTTCGAGTCGATTACCTGAGTCTGATCCATTTATACGTCCTCTAATGTATGCATTGGTGGCCGCCGTCATGCCCGGAGCAGGTATGATCCATGGTGAATTGGGGCAGTCTGCCCGATCGGATCAACTCCAGGTTTTCGGAAACCGTGCCTTCGACCGCGCGATAGGCGGTCACTCCTGAATTGTTGAGCTTAAAAAGCGCGCCTTTGCCGATACCGCCGACCACCACCGCGTCCACCGGTCTGCCGCCCAGCGCCAGCAACGGCTGGCAGTGGCCGTGGGCGTGATGAAGGTCCTGATTGGTGATCGCCTCGATATCCCCGGTTTCCGGATCGACCACGATAAAAAAGGGCGCCGAACCGAAATGGCTGTACACCGGGCTCTCGAGACCGTTGTTTTCCTGGCAAGGAAAAGCGATTTTCATAATGAAAATTCTCCGTTTCGTCAAGTTGGAAATAGTTCATAGGAAATGAAACCCGTCGGGCTTTCACTCCGTCTTGAAAAGCCGAGATCACCCGTTGGTCTCGTTTTTGAAACGGCTTTAATATTATTCTCATCCGTGTCATGTCAAGTCCCTTCCCGGAGAAAACAAAGCCTAAATCACCTCTGCTTTGGCCAGGGAATCGATCTGCGTATCCGAATAACCGAGGCTTTTCAGAATTTCCCGGGTGTTTGCCCCGAATTCCGCCGGCCGGGTGCGGACCGACCCCGGGGTGTCGCTCAGCTTGACCGGAACCCCCAGAGTCGGGGGCGAGTGGTCCTCCGCTTGCGGGGTTTCGATGACCATTTCCCGTTCCCGGAAGAGATCCGACGCCATCACCTCCTCCGGGTGCAGAACCGGTTCACAGCAGGCATCCAGTTCGGCCAGTTCCGGCTGCCACTCAGCCAATACCTTCTTTCGAAAAATCGTCCTGAAAAAAGCGATGAGCTCTTCCCGACGCGGCTCATCATATTGCAAAGGAATGAACTCGGGCACACCGAAATGATCGCAGATTCGGCTCCAGAACCGGCTTTCCACCGCCCCGACCGATAGATACCTGCCGTCGGCGGTTTCATAAGTATTATAGCAGGCATACCGGTGGCTGAGCATGCCATTGGAGCGCTTGGGAAAGGTCCCCAGCAGCTGCTTGAGAAACAGCGGAATGGGCAACAGGCTCACCATCCCGTCCGTCATCGAAATATCGATGTACTGGCCCTTGCCGGTCCGCTCCCGGGCGAGCAGCGCCAGCAGAATGCCGATGGCCCCGTACATGCCCCCACCGGCGATATCCGCCAGCTGCACCCCGGGGATGACCGGCGGCCGGTCCTTCTCCCCGATCTGATCCAGCACTCCGGCCAGGGCCAGGTAGTTGACGTCGTGCCCGGCCCGATCCCGCAGGGGGCCGGTCTGGCCGTATCCGGTCAC
>CAZNLT010000076.1:0-26750 GCA_964573705.1 uncultured Desulfobacterales bacterium | reverse complement strand
GCCGGCCGGCCTGGATCGACATTCATCAGCTGCGGGCCTGGCGATCCGGAAGCGATATCCATATCGACCTTCACCTGATTCTGCACCGGGAAACCACCCTGGAAAATGCCCATCGAGAAGGGAAAATGCTGGAGGATCTTTTCGACCGCCATTTCGAGGGCGCCGCCAGGACCCTGATTCACCTGGACCCGTGCGTGGACGAAGAGTGCCCGGTCTGCGGCGAAGTCTGCAATCTGCGCCACCGGGTATTTCAAACCCGCCTGGAATGGAATCGAACCAACCTGACCTCCCGAAGCGGGGCCGGGGAACGGTTCACCATGATGACCGCCGGAACGGAATCCGGCCCGGAAACCAACGGATAAGGCGAAATACGGTGAACAGACATCAATATTGCATTCAAATAATATTCAGGACAATTGAATAAGGTGTATTCATATGCCCAGGCTCGAATTTCAATGCAAAACCTGCGGTCACCAATTTCAAAGGCTGGTGCTTCGGGGTGATGAAAAGAATCGGTTTCCCTGCCCTGAGTGCGGGGAAAAAGACCCGGCCAAGGTGAAACCCCTGCCGGACGTCGAAAGCCTTTTTGAGGGAATCGCCAACTTCAGCAGCCTGGCCGGTGATACCAATTGACAGCGGTAAGCCGCGGCCGGTTCGGCCGCATTGATCATGGTTACCGATGAGCGCAAGTTATCTGCGAGTCCTTCCCTCTGATTTCAGGGAATCGGCCCGGTTCGCCATTCGGGGGATTTCCCTGGCCGGCCTGCTGACCCTGGCGGCTTGTGCCGCACCCTCCTCGGCCGGGCTGTCGTCTTCCGGAAAGGAGTGCGTCATCCTGCTTCACGGATTGGGTCGGTCCCGATGGTCCATGTGGCGGATGGAGCGATCGTTGGCCGATCACGGGTACCGGACCGTGAATGTCGGCTACCCCTCAACCGACGCCACCATTCGAGACCTGGTGGAAACCCATGTGGCGCCGGCCGTGGATCGGTGCCGTAACGATTTTCCCGGCCGAATCCATTTCGTCACCCACTCCATGGGGGGGATTCTGGTCCGGCAGTATCTTCAGGATCACGGACTGCCGCCCGGCAGCCGGGCGGTGATGCTCAGTCCGCCGAACCACGGCAGTGAACTGGCCGACCGGCTCAAAGAATTTTGGGGGTACCGGTGGATTATGGGGCCGGCGGGGCAGGAATTGGGGACCGGACCCGAAAGCGTGCCCAATTCCCTGGAACCGACGGGGGTCGAGATCGGTGTGATCACGGGCGACAAATCCGACAACCCCATCGCCTATTTCACGTTTGAAGGCCCCAATGACGGCCGGGTCTCGGTGGAGAGCGCCAGACTGTCGGAGATGAAGGATTTCAGGGTTGTTCATGCCTCTCATGCCTTTATCATGATCAACACCGCCGTGATCGAAGAGACCCTCAGTTTTTTGAAGAACGGGCGATTCCATGATCGGTTCTAAGTCCTGGTTCTTTCGAAGATCGAAAGGAGGCGCCATGCCCTTTGAACGAATACCCGGTGTGGTCGGCAAGGTCTATGTGCCGGATAAACAGCCGACCCACCTGAAAAAACATCCTTGTCACAATTGCTATGCTTGTCAGATGTGCGGCGACGACCGATGCCAGATTTGTCGAAACGGATTCGACCGGACCCGGGATCCTTGGTCCGGCGTCGGGAGAAAAATCGCCCGGTGCCATTTGAAATGACAGCTCCGGTCCATTTGCCCGGAGATGCACGAAGGGCAGCCGTTGATCCTGCCGACTGGGCCATGATCACCGCCGCCGGTTGTGCAAAGGGGAGATGCGGTCCGCCTTGAACAGAATATAATGAATGATATGTCCCGATATTTTGGTTGATTTTTTGCGAAGAATCGGGTTTATAGTGGATGGGACCGGAAAAAAAGCTTTTAATAAAATTCCATTATTTGTTATAAATGAGAATCGTCAGCAGGAAAGAGTGGTGAAAATTTCATATTATTAAATCTTCAGGATAGCTATCTAAGCTGTTTACATGGTTATCCGCCGCACGCAGGACCGAACGGCCTGACTCGGCCGACCGATTCGTCCGAATGCGGTTACCGGTGGTCTCTAATTTTTAAAGGAGGGAGTAAACGATGAAATCTATTGGGTTGCGTGTGTTTGTATTGACGGTATTCCTGTTATCGACTTTCGCCGGGGTGTCTTTGGCCGGGGTACGCGCCGGAGCGTTCACCATCAGTCCCATGGGCGGCGGGTACGGCTTCGATGATGAACAGGATGTGTTGGATCTGGGAAAGACCTTTACCCTGGGTCTGGGGTATAACTTCACCGACAGTCTGGCGACCGAACTCGGTTTGACTTATATTCACACCGACGCCGACGGCACCTTCAGTGATCAGGATGTCTACGTCTATCAGCCCCGTATCGACCTTTTGTACCACATCATGCCCGACAAAATGCTGGTTCCCTATATCGCCGCGGGTGTGGGCGGGATGTTTTTCGATGACGACAACGTCGATCCCCCCCAGGAGCTGGATGATATGGTTCAGGCCAATGCCGGCGGCGGTTTCAAGCTGTTCGTCACCGACAACGTGGCCCTGCGGGCCGACGGCCGATATTACTACGGGTTCGAAGATTCCCAGAGCGAATACGCCGTGACCATCGGAATGGTCTTCCAGCTCGGCGGAGAACAAGCCCCTGAACCCTGCATCGACAGCGACAACGACGGGGTCTGCGACGAGGAAGACCAGTGCCCGGATACTCCCGCCGGGGTGCGGGTCGACAGCGTGGGCTGTCAGATCAAGAGCGAACCCTATGCCGAAATGGAAAAGAGCGGAGAAACCGGCCAGGCCGTGGGACAGAGCGATGTGGTGGTGGTAGAAGACGCTATTGAAATGATGGAGGTGGTGGTCTATTTCGATTTCGATGAAGCCAACATCAAACCGCTTTATTTCGAACGGCTGGCGGATCTGGCCGCCTTTATGGATGAAAATCCGGAGATCGTGGCGGTGGTCGAAGGCCACACCGACAGCGTGGGCAGCGATTCCTATAACATGGATCTGTCCAAACGACGGGCGGAAGCGGTCAAAGCCTATCTGGTCAACAATCACGGCATCGACGGGGACCGGTTCGATCTCAAGTGGTTCGGTGAAGAACGCCCGGTGGCGCCCAATGACAGCCCTTCCAACCGTCAGCTCAACCGTCGCGCCATCACCATCACCGTGATGGAATAATTCATCCCTCAGAGCGTCCTTCGACCGAGGGAGACGAAGCGGATCAACACCGATTGCCGGTGTGTCCGGCAGGGATCCATACTTGAAAATGAAGGGGCGGGCCCGAGGGTTCGCCCCTTTGCCGTTAAGGAGCCATGACACAGCCTCTGATTCTGGCCGCGGGCCTGACCCGAATCTATTCCATGGGGGACCATTCGGTCACCGGACTGGACCGGATCGACTTTCGAGTGGCCGAAGGGGAATTCCTGGTGCTCAAGGGGATCAGCGGTTCCGGTAAATCCACCCTCCTGTCCTTGCTGGCCGGGCTCGATTCCCCCACCGCCGGGGAACTGACCGTGTCCGGCATCGACCTTCATTCCACGGCGGCCGCGGACCTGACCCGGTACCGGCGGGAGGTGGTGGGGATGGTGTTCCAGTCCTTCAATCTGCTCCCCACCCTGACGGTGCTGGAAAACATCTCCCTGCCGGCCCTGATGGCCGGAAAGCCCGCGGATGCGGTGGAAAAACGGGCGGCGGAGCTTCTCGACTGGCTGGATCTGGCTTCCAGAATCGGCCACCGGCCATCCCAGCTGTCGGGCGGTGAAATGCAGCGGACCGCCATCGCCCGGGCCCTGATCAATGATCCGGCCATTATTCTGGCGGACGAGCCCACCGGCAACCTTGACACCGGAAACGGCCGGCGGGTCATTCACCTGCTGTCGAAACTCCATCGGGAGCGGGGCCGCACCCTGATCATCGCCACCCACAGCGACCTGGCCGATCCTTTCGCCACCCGCCGACTCTATCTCAAAGACGGCCGGCTCGGCGACCCACATTCCGGCCTCTCCCCCACCCCATGAACCGGCCCGCCTTTTTCTTTCGGCTGTTCGTCTGGTTCAGCCTTCGCCACATGGCCCGCCATCCCCGCCGGGCTCTGGCGGTCCTGATCGGGGTGGCCCTCGGCGCGGCGGTGTTTACCAGCGTCCGACTGTCGGTTCATGCCTCCCTGGATTCCTTCTCCCTCAGCATGGAACGGATCGCCGGGGCCGCCGACCGGGTTGTGGCCAGACCGGGCGGAAGGGTGGACGAATCGGTGCTCCCCCGGCTGCTGGCCCATCCGGCGGTGGAGAGCGCCTCGCCGTTTCTTTCCGCCTATGTGACCCTTGGGGAGGACCCCGAGGCGGACCCGTTTCTGCTGGTCGGCTTCGATCCCATTCTGGACCGGCCGGTCCGCGACTGGGAAGCCCGCGAAGGTGAGGACTCGGAAGCGGCGCCCTGGCTGGATCTCATCAAAACCCCCTTTACCCTGCTCATGGGAGAGTCCCTGGCCGGAGATGTGGAAATCGCCGCCGGTGAAACCCTGGTCTTGAATCATGTGGGGAAACGGCGCGCTTTTCGGGTGCTCGAGGTGCTCGCCTCTCGGGGGCTGGCGCTGGTCGACGGGGGCCGCCTGGCCATCACCGATATCGCCTCCTTTCAGGAGTTCACCGGAATTTTCGGCGGCGCCGACCGGATCGACCTGGTCTTTTCCCCGAATGTTGCGGAATCGGATTTGAAAGCGGTCCGGGCGCTCCTGGGCCCCGATTTGCAGATGGATTCGCCGTCCCGTGAAAAAGAGAGCGGGCTGCGGATGATCCAATCCTATCAGCTGAATCTGTCGGTGCTCAGCTTCGCCTCCCTGTTTGTGGGGATGTTTCTGGTCTACAGCCTGGTGGCCCTCAATGCTGTCTCCCGGCGGCGGGAACTGGCGATACTGCGCTCGGTAGGGGCATCGAAAGAGACGGTGTTTCGGCTCTTTCTCTTCGAAGGGGTGCTGTTGGGGATTCTGGGGTGGGGGATCGCCGTACCGGTGAGCGCCGGCCTCATGCCCTACCTGCTGACCGGCGTGAGCGAAACCGTGTCCACCCTGTTCGTTCAGGCGCCGGCGGGTCGGCTGCGGCTCAATCTGTGGGAGGTGGGTCTGTCTTTCGGGGTGACCCTGGCGGTGTCGACAGCGGCGGCCTGGCAGCCGGCCCGGGAGGCCATGCGGGTGCCGCCGGTGGAGGCCATGGCGGTCGCCTACGGCGGCAAGCCTCAACGGTCCGCCGGCGCTCTGGCCCTGGCCGGGCTGGTCTGTGTGGCACTGGTGTGGCCCCTGTCGGTGATTCCCGGCCGTCCCGGGTTTCCGCTGCCCGGGTACGGCGCTACCTTTCTGCTGTTCGTCGGGTTCGCCCTGGCGGCGCCCTGGGGCCTGGCCCGGCTGGGCCGCCTCACAGCGGGCCTGCTTCGCCGGGTCGGGGGTATACCCGCCTTTCTGGCGGCCCGGTATGTGCGGGACAGCGATCTTCGCACCGCCGTTTCCGTGGGCGCCCTGATCACGGCGGTGGCCCTTTACGCCGCCCTGGTGATTATGATTCACAGCTTTCGGGGAAGTGTGGATCTCTGGGCCCACCAGACGGTGAGCGGGGACCTCTTTGTACGGCCGCGGAACGCGGCCCTCAACCACTACCGGGACCTGATGTCGCCCCGGGCGGTCGACCTGACCCGCCGTCCCGGGCCCGGCATCGACTCGGCGCCCTACCGCCGAATCGAGCTTCACCGCGGGTCGGTGCTCTACCTGCTGGAGGCGATGGATGCGGCCGCTTTCCTGAAGCACGGGCGGTTCAACTGGGTGGCGGGAAATCCCGAGACGGCCCGCGCCAAACTGGCCCGGGCAGAAGGGGTGGTGGTCTCCGAGGTCTTCAGCGCCCACACCGGCCTGGGGGTGGGTGATCCGTATCGGGCCCGAATCGGATCTTCCCAGGTCGATCTGCCGATTCTCGGGGTGATACGGGATTACCGCACTCAAGGCGGGGTGGTCTTCAGCTCCTTTGATGTTCTGGAGAAGAACGAAACGCCGGCCTGGTCCGGGGCCCGGTTTTTCATTCAGGACCAGGTCCCCGATGCTGCCGCGGCCACGGTCGACCTGCGCCGACGGTTCGTGGAATGCTGCGGGGCTGAACTGGAGATCACCGAGGGCCGGGATCTGCGCCGGGCCATTCTGGAGATTTTCGACGAAACCTTCGCCGTCACCACGGTGCTTTTGCTGATCGCCCTGCTGGTGGCGGCCCTGGGGATCGCCACCACCTTGACGGTTCTGGTCCTGGAACGGACCCGGGAACTCAATACGATTCTGGCGGTGGGCGGTTCCAGGGGCCAGATCCGGGCCATGATCACGTGGGAGGCCCTGCTGATCGTCTTGGCCGGGCAGATCGCGGGCCTGGCCTGCGGGTTTATTCTTTCCTGGCTGCTGGTCTATGTCATCAATTATCACTCCTTCGGCTGGACCTTTCTCTATCGGGTGGACTGGTCGGTGCTTGCATTGTCCCTGCCGCTGATCATCCTCACCGCCCTGTTCGCTGCCGTTCCCGCCATCGGCCAGGCCTTTCGGGAGCCGCCGGCAAGCCTCTTGAGGGAGCGATAGGCATGGGAAACCGGACCCGGACCATTCTCATCGGGATCATCGCCGCCGGGCTTCTGGCGGCCGGTGCAACCTACCTCACCCGGCCGAACCGGCTGCCGGCGGTTTACGGCCCGGAAGGGTACCGGGCTGTGACCGGCCCCTGCGGCCTCGCTTTTCCGGAGGACCACGGGCCCCATCCCGACTTCAAGACCGAGTGGTGGTATTACACCGGCAATCTGGCCGCTGAAAACGGCCGCCGGTTCGGATACCAGCTGACCTTTTTCCGAAGCCGCATCATCCCTCCCGAGCAGGAGGCCGCGTGGCCGAAACCGGCTTCGGCATGGCGCACCGCCCAGATCTATCTGGCCCACGCCGCCGTGAGCGACCTGGACGGAGGAAAATATCTTCATGACGAACAGATGGCCCGGGGGGCCCTGGGAATGGCCGGCGCCGGTTTAGAAGGGAATGTCGCCCGGGTCCGGCTTCGGGGCTGGTCCGCCGACCTGGAACCGGACCGCCACCGGATCGGGGCCGATGCCGGCGGGTTTGCTCTGAATTTTGATTTACTCCCGATCAAACCGCCGGTGGCCCACGGAAACGGCGGATACAGCCGAAAGGGAAAGGCTCCGGAAAGTGCCAGCTGCTATTTTTCCCTGACCCGGCTCGACACCCGGGGGACCCTGCGGGTCGGACCGGATTCCTTTTCGGTGACCGGGTTGAGCTGGATGGATCATGAATTCAGCTCCGCCCCCCTGGAGCCGAACCTGGCCGGGTGGGACTGGTTCAGCCTTCAACTGGATGACGGCGCCGAGCTGATGGCCTATTTTCTTCGAGCTGAAGACGGCGGTTTCAGCCCGGCCTCCAGCGCCACCTTTGTGGATGCGTCGGGAAACCCGGTCCATATTCCCGGGGCGGACCTGAATCTGCGGGTGCTGAATACCTGGAAGAGTTCCCGGACCGGCGCCGTGTATCCGGCCGGATGGCGGCTGTCGGTGGCGCCGCTCTCTCTGCACTTGACGGTGTCTTCGAATCTGGCGGACCAGGAGATGCGTACCCCCGGCACCACCCGTGTCACCTATTGGGAGGGGAGCGTGTCGGTCTCCGGTCAGCGGGGGGCGGGGGCGGCCGCCAAAGCGGTCACCGGCGCCGGATATGTGGAATTGACCGGGTACGAAACCAGATTCGATGCCCCCATGTGACAAAACGACGGGGGCGGCATTCAAAATGTTGACAGGGTAGGGGTTTTTCTCTATAGTCGCAATTCCATGAAAACGACCCATTCGGAAAAAACCCCGGTGAGACTGAAGGGGGTCGGCAACAGCCTTTGCGTCATGCTGGACCCGATGGCACCCGCCGACCACCTGCGGATCGAGCTGGAAAAGCTGTTTGCCGGTCTCAAGAACGAGGTGGAAAACGCCAAGGTGACCATCGACGTCGGGGCCCCGGAAGGGTATGACGAACTGATCGATGATCTCGGCCGGTATCTCAAGGACACCTTCAAGGTCGGTTCGGTGGAACGGGCCCGGCGGAAAAAACCCCGCAGCCGCCGAATCGCCGCCGAATCCAAGGTTGATCGGCTGCGCCGGCGCGACATGGAACGCTCCTGGCATGATTACCGGACCGACGTGCTGATGCTGACCGGCCGGGTCCGCTCTGGTCAGAAGGTGACCGCCCGCAAGCATCTGCTGATTCTGGGGGACGTCAATCCGGGGGCCGAGGTGATGGCCGGGGGCGATATTCTGATCATGGGCAGCCTGCTGGGGACCGCCATTGCCGGCCACCCCGAAAGCGACGAAAACATCATTCTGGCCCTCGATTTTCGGCCCACCCAGGTTCAGATCGGCAGTTATGTCGCGGCCGGTCTGCCCGCCTCGCCGGTGAAGGTGACCGAATTCGCCCATGTCGAAAACGGCAACATCGTTGTGGAAAATTACCTTGAGGCCAATCCCTTCGGTCGCTTACCGTGGCCCCAGGCGCGTTGACCCGCGGCGCCGTGGCAATCGTCACGGCAAAACTGCTTTAACATCTTTGAATGAGGTTGACATTGGACGGTAAAATCATCGTAGTCACTTCCGGCAAGGGAGGGGTCGGCAAGACCACAGCCACCGCCTCCATCGGAGCGGCCCTCGCCCTCGAGGGCAAAAAGGTTGCCGTGGTGGATATGGACATCGGTCTTCGGAACCTGGACGTGGTCATGGGGCTGGAAAACCGCATCGTGTTCAATATCGTGGATGCGGTCAAGGGGCGGTGCAAACTGAAGCAGGCGGCCATCAAGGACCGGCGCATCGACAACCTGTTTCTGATCCCCGCCTCCCAGAGCGACAACAAGAATGTCCTCGATCCCGAAGAGATGGTCCGGTTCAGCAGCATGCTGCGCCGCCACTTCGACTATGTCTTCATGGACTGCCCGGCCGGGATCGAACGAGGGTTCGAAAATTCGGTGGCGGCGGCCGACGAGGCCCTGGTGATCTGCACCCCGGAGGTGGCGGCGGTGCGGGATGCCGACCGGGTCATCGGGCTGCTGTATGCCCGCTCCATCACCCCCAAGCTGGTGGTCAACCGGATCGTGCCGGCACTGGTGGAGCGGGGAGATATGTTGAGCCATGTGGATATGGTGGACGT
Source organism: uncultured Desulfobacterales bacterium (assembly GCA_964573705.1). Lineage (GTDB taxonomy): Bacteria > Desulfobacterota > Desulfobacteria > Desulfobacterales > Desulfococcaceae > JAABSQ01. The sequence continues at coordinate 17,511 of CAZNLT010000076.1, read as the reverse complement.
CCTGTCGGTGGAGTTGATCGGACTGGTGGAGATGGATGATCAAGTGGTGGTCTCAACGAACACCGGGGTGCCGCTGGTGATGCAGAAGACATCCAAGGCGGGAGCGGCCTTTCGACGGATCGCCATGCGTCTGAACGGCCAGGTGGACCTGCCGATTCAGGCGCCGGAAGCCTCGGGCGGGCTGTTCAAGAAATTCCGGTCCAAATTCGGTCTCAAAAAATAGGGAGGCCCCATGATCGCTAATTTTTTCAAAAGTTTGTTCGGTAAAAAGAACGAGAGCAAAAATGTCGCTAAACAGCGGCTCAAGTTCGCCCTGATCTACGATCATCTGGAGGTCTCCGAAGATATTCTGGAGGCGCTGCACAAAGATATGGTGGAGGTCATTTCCAAATATTTCGAGATCGATCAGGAGGCATTTAAACTGGATATCCGTCGCTCGGATGAACTGTCCGCGCTGGTCGTCAACACCCCCATTCTGTCCGCCAAACGGAAACGGAAGCAGGCCCAGCCCGACCCGACGTGAGGCCGGATGCCTGCCCGATCTCTCCCTTCGGGTGAATTCAGGAATCAGCGCCTGGGCCACTCATTCCTGAATTTCCCCTGATTTCGTTCCCCGACACGTCTCTTCAGCGGGTCAGGCCAGCCGGGTCATCTTGGGCCGGTCGGTCACCTGCTCGCCTTTGCGGCTGACGACGACGTCGGTCACCGGCACCTTCACCCCCGCCTTTTCCATTCCCTTACGCACGATCGTCGGCAAACCGGAGCAGCAGGGCACCTCCATATAGACGGTGGTCACGCTGTTGACGCCGGCGGTTTTGAAGATGTCGGCGAACCGGTCGATATATTCCTGAGCGTCGTCGAACTTGGGGCAGCCCATCATCACCACCTTGTCTTTGACCAGGTCCTCGTGCAGATTGGCATAGGCCACCGCGGAGCAGTCGGCCAGCACCAGCAGGTCCGCGTTCTTGAGAAAGGGCGCATGGGGCGGAATCAGCCGAATCTGAATCGGCCAGTGGGTCAGCTCCGACCGGGGCGGTGCGGACTTGCTTTCACCCGCCGGCTGAATCGCTTCCCCGGGTTTCTGGTCCGGCGCGAAGACATGGACCCGGGCCGAAGGGCATCCCTTGTGCATGGCGGCGGGCGCACCCTCCTTTTCCAACTCGGCCAGCCGTTCCTCCACCGCCTCTTCGTCAAAATCCTCCGCTTCCCGCTCCACGATGCAGAGCGCGCCGGTGGGGCATTCCCCGATGCAGGCGCCCAGCCCGTCGCAGTATTTGTCCGCTACCACCTTGGCTTTGCCTTCCACGATTTCCAGGGCCCCTTCGGCACACCCGGTGATGCACTGTCCGCAGCCGTCGCACAGGTCTTCGTCGATTTCGATGATTTTTCGCAGTACCTTCATGGTGTCTCCTTCATATGGTTTTCGAAACCCGTTGATTTCGCTGAATGTTTGAAATGCTTTTTCCGTTTTGTTGAATCCTTTTTAGCGCATAAAGTATGGTTCGGCATTGATTTATGTCAAAAGGGGGGATTTTTCAGGATAAATGGGGGTTGTTTCTTGCATTCGGGGGTGAGGGGGAATATAAGATATTTTGGTGAATGGATAGTTGTCTTGAACTGTGATTGGTCTGATTATTTTGATTTCTCCTCGCCCGGCACATCCTGATGCACGACTACTGGCACATGTACCGCATGGAGGAACTCTGGCTGACCCGGGATGTGTTTCTGACCCACCTGGAATAATCGGCCGCGAGATCGCCTTTCCGGCTAAGGGATTTCCGGCCCACCCGATGCTTTTTTCGAAGCCTTACGGTTTTTCCCCACCGTTGGTTGAGAGCGACTCGAAAACGGCGTCATACTCAGGCGCCATATATTGCCAGGAATATTTTTCCACGCAATGGCGGAAATTCTGCCGGCGGATGAACTCGATGGAGCGCAGCGCCCCGGAGAGTTTTTTCACCAGGTCATCGAAGTCGCTGTAAAACAGCGTCGGATAGGTATCGGGCGGAATCAGTTCCGGATAGGTGAGACGCATGGGCAGAAGCGGATGGCAGCCGCAGTAGACCGCTTCAGCGACGCTGGCGCCGAAAAACTCCTGGCGGGAGGTAATGGGTAAAAGGTCGGCGCGATGAAGCCAGTGGGCGTATTGATCAAAATCTTCGGCATACCCCCACTGGACGATTTTATCAGCCAGCTTTTCACGGGCAGAATCGAATACCGGCTCGTTTCGGCCGAATTTTTCTCCCAGAACAGCCACGCGAAAGTCGAGGCCCTGCTCATCCATCCTGAACAGCGCCTGAAAAAATTCCTCCGGGTTCTTGTCATATTCCCAGCGATGATTCCAGAGAATAAGCGGCGGCCGATCCGGATTATTTTCCCCCGCCTGTCTATCTTTAAAGGCATCCAATTTTTCTAAATCGAGGCCGAGATGCAAAACACGGCTTTTCCGCCGAATGGCATCCACCGTGTTTTCTTCCTGAGGCGGGGGGAACTGCCTCAGAAAGCGGGGCAGGGCATCGAAAAACGCCTGGTGGTGATAGGCGGAGTTGAACAATACGAGATCGGCCGCCAGGGCGGAGGCGTAATTGATGAATCCGTAATGGTGATCGCGTTGATGAATCACATCCCGGTCCGTCGGCGACCAGGGATAGGAGAGCTGGTTTTCATGAAAATAGAATGCGACCGGAATATCTGCGGTCTTGCGGCGCGTCAAGGCCAGAAACGTGGTCAGATCCAGCATGTCGGTGGCCAGAATCAGGTCCGGTCGACCATCGGTATTCAAAAATTTCCGCGCCAGTGTGACCGCGCCGCCGTGCATGCGCCACTTCCAGTAGTTTCCGCTGAGACGGAGAATGGTGATCCGGTGGGCGCTGTGCCGAGCGTAGGCGGTGGCCCAGGCGGCGTGGGAGCCGGTAAAAAACGGTTCGATGAGGGTGATGTGCATCCGTCAGCCGGTGAGGGTGAATTTTTTCAATTCGGATTTACCTGCCAGACATGGACCACCGCCCTATTTTCGGCGTCATACCCGTCGAGTCCTCTTTCGATCAAAAAAAGCCGTCGACCTTCTTCATCGTAGGCGGCGCCTCCGACATCCCCGCAGACGTTGGTGCCGGAAAGGTAAAACTCCGAAGGCTCCCAGATTTCATAAGGAAGGATTTCCCAGGGATCGGTGTCGCCCCGGGCGGCTCTTCCCAGGGCTTCCGTATCATAAAAAAGGACCTGCCGCCGGTAGGGGCCGCAGTGATACCCTCGGCCTTCATTGCACCAGCGGTCGCATTCCCCTTCCAGTGGCGTTCCCTGGCATTCCGGGTCGGTCCCTTCTTCATCGCAGTAGTAGCAGTTGGTGGCGCCTTTATGTCCGAGCAGCACCACCGCGTTTCTGCTCCGGCTGCCGACAAAGGCGCCGCCGTTCCAGGCATCGCACATGGAAAAACCGGGATAGTCACAATCGACGGGGGCGCCTCCCACGCCGATATCCGGGCCCGCGCATCCCGGATATTTGACCCGGTAGTAGAGTATGGGGATCGCATCGAGATCGGAAACGGCCGGCGTGTCCGACTGAAGGGGCATGAAGGCGAACAGGGCCGGCCCCTGAGAACCGCCCGCGGTGGTGACGGCCTCGAAACCGACGGGTGTGCCGCGGGACCTACCGGTGACCAGTGTCCTGCCGCCGAGGTATTGATCCGCATACCAGTCGGGGACGGAGAACAGAAAGTCACCCATCTTTCGTCCATGGTACAGCGGATCACTCCGGGGCCCGACATGAAAAACCCCCTGCGGGTTCGATCCGTCCGGATTTGAAAACCAGATGGTGGGAAAACTGGCGTCTCCGAAGCCGCCTTCCGGATACCACTCGTTCAAGGACCCATAGATCTTGTCCGAACTTTGGGAGTCTTGGGCCGGCACATATTGGATACCGGAGACAAAGGTGTGGGCCGGATGTACCGTCGCCACCAGGCCGCCGTCAAAGGCGGTGGGTGTTCTCAAGAAGGGCGCCTCCGGCAGAGAGGTCCAATCATTCACCTGAACCGGATCGGGAATCGCCACTTCGGCATAATACGCTGCGCAGTCGGAGAGACCTTCGTAGCAGCCTTCCCCCTCGGGGGTGCGCGGGATTTCGGAAGTGGTGATCAACAAAGAGCCGGTTCCTTCTCCACCCGGGGGGTAGTATGACATCCCCCGTCCGCCCCAGGAAAATGAATCGGGGAGCCGAAATGCGCCGCGGTATTGAAGGTCGGATGAACGGAGCCGGCCTGAAGGCTGGGGCGGATTCTCCGGAATTTCCGGAACTCCGTGTTCCGTGATGAGACCGGGCAATGCATCCAGCCGCAGGTTGTCATGGGCGCCGTTCAATTGAAATCCGACCACCTCCCGGTCCGAGGCATACCAGATGCAGGTAGCCGCGGCGATGGGCTCGGTGAAAAAACCCTGGGCTACGTTCACCATTTTGGCGTGGGGAGCGAGGGCGAAGGTTTCGCCGGCAACAGGGGTGCCGGTGTCATCGCAGGCGACCAGTGTCACAGTTGCGGGGGTTGCCTCAATGTTCACGAAGGCGATACCGGTCCATCCGTCGGCGTCCGCATCTTTTTTCGGAAACACCCCGGAGGTGCCGGTGATGCCGACGCCGGTGTAGCCGCCGAGCCGGTTCTGATCGTTTGTTCCGAACAGCTCAAATCCGGTAATGCCGCCGGAGGCTGAGATTTCCAGCCATTCCGTACCGGCCGGCAGGTCCAACCCCGAGGCCGTACCGATGTACTTCCGACCCGCGCCGATGGCGATGTTTTGAGAGGGCAGGGGGGCGCCGTCGGCCTGATAGGGCGAAATGGTCAGCCGGGCATCCACCGAAGCCGGATTGAAGGCGACGAGGCCGGTCCACCACATGGCATCCGAGGCCACATGCGGATAAAAGAGATGGGTGGCGGTCTCGTCCCGAAGCAGAATTCCGCTCAGGTAATTGCCGGCTCCCTCATTGCTGCCGAACAGTTCAAGGCCGATCACCCCCGCTCCGTTTCGAATAACGGCCGACTCGATTCCGGCCGGCACCGTACCCCCGAGCAACTGGCGAATCGTCATGGCTTTGTGCTGGCCCGGGGAGAGGGATTCGGTGGCCGTGGTGCCGTCGTTGAATTCAAAGGTGACCGATTTGGCGGTTGCGGTGGTGTTGACCAGGCTGATCCCGGTCCACCACAGAGCGTCTGAAGCGACATGGGGCAGGTAGATGTCTCCGGTATTGATGTCTGACACGGCCGGAACCGCCACCCGATATCGGCCGGGCTGCCAGAATTTGGTGTATCCCGCAGCATCCCCGGCGGTGATGTCGAGGACCAGATAGCCGATGGCCTCCGGGCTCGTGAATTCATCGCTGATACGGAGTTCCCGTCTGGCAAACGGTGTCAGAGAGATCGCCCTATCCTCGGATACGGAGGCTCCGCTGTCATTATAGGCTTTCAGAACACCGGTCAAGGTGTCAGAGGAATGGGGGTTGAGAATGCAGATTTCGGTTTCCCATTGCGCATTGCTGGCGATGTGCGGGAAATAGAGTTTTTCTGTAATGACCGCGTCGTCGATGCCGTCACAGTTTTCATCCACCCCGTTCCCAATGATTTCGGCGGCGCCGGGGTGGATCGCCGGATCGGTGTCATCGCAATCGGAAAGATTCGACACGTAACCGGAAGGCTGGGAGTCGGCCCGGGTCGAGATATCGGGGTCTCCATACCCGTCGCCGTCCGCATCCCGGTAATAGGTGGTTAACACCGGTTGGGACGAGCCGGTGATCGCCTCATACCAGATCTGGGCGATCGCATCGTAGCCTGCCCCATTCGGGTGGTTGCCGTCATCGCTCAGGGTGGCGTTGTTTTCAAAGAGGGTGGTGTTGTAGAAGTCGACCGTGACGGCGTTATGGGTCGCGGCATGGGTTTGAACCTGCGTATTGTAATTGAGGATCTGGGTGGCCATTCGGGGGATTTCGTCTTCGGTGATGCCTGGAAAGGTGTCGCTGCGCAGGGAGTCGTTCGCGATCACCGGCCGTTTGCTCTGGTCATCGAGCAGAGCGATGTAGAGAGCGGCGCCGGTCTCTTTCAGGTCGTTCAGGATGGTATTGAGGTTGTCGGTAGAATTGGAAATTTCGATCTGTTCACAGGTGGCCAGATCCGGATAGTATTCGCTGCAAACATCGCTTGCATACAGGCCGAACAGGTCATTGCTGCCGATCCAGACCAGTGCGATTTTCCTGTTTTCGGCCGGAGCGGCATTCAGGTCCGCCACCGCATCGGCCAACTGCTTGTTGATCAGATCGGTGGTGGTGTCTCCGGAGATGGCCCGGTTCGACAATGTCGATCCCGGATAGGCATTCTCCAGCAGTGTCAGCAGCCGGGCCGGATAGCCTTCGCCGGAGCCGTCGTCTCCGTCCCCCGCCGTGAGGCTGTCGCCCACCGTCACCAGTGTGACGGGTTGGGAAAACACCGGATTTCCGAAGACCAACACCAGCAAAAGGATAACCAGAATGTTGCCTGCTTTCATGATCGTCTCCTTTCTTTGCACCTGATTGAATTGTTGTGGGTGGAAATGGAGATCACATTTGCAGAATAGAATCCGTGGAAATGCTGAAAGATCTAACCCGTCGTTTATAGAACATCGTCTACATCGGAAAGTCAACAGAAAAAGACTGTTCTCAAGAGGACATTTCGAGGGGGTTCTTTATGGAATGACTATTGCTCCCTCTGGTCCTGCCTTTGTGATCGATGCCCGCTAAATCCTCCCCCATGACAAAAAATGTTCTGCTGCTGCAAAATTTGTTCGTCAGGAACCCTCCAGTGTACCCCTTTGGAATTGAATTGGCCTGGTGTTCGCTTTTGCATGATAATTGCATTCCTTTATCTTTATATTTTATAAAAAAAAGGATATGGCACCTCATCTTCAACTCAGCAGGAGGAATTATGAAAAGAAATTCTATTGTTTCGCTTGGCTGCTTGTTGGTTTGGGCACTGGCCTCGGCGGCGGTGGCAGAGACCCGGTATTTCGATCAATGGGGAAATGAGGTCTCCTACAAACAGTATCAGGAAACGACACAGGCCTGGTACGCCCGGCTCGATGAACTCAAAGGCCCGAAAGTCAGACCGGCGGCCACATCCGTGGGAACGGCCCCGGTCCGCGCACCGATAACGACGGCATCCGCGCCCTCGTCGCCAGCGCCTACAGTGGAAAATACCACCTATTTGGATACTGTTCCTAGAGATGCCAAAGGGCGGCCTTTAAAAGATGACAAGGGGCGGTGGATTACCTATCAGGACCAAACCCGGCCAAAACCGCCGGTGCATGACCGCAATAAGGTAGAAAACTATATTACCGGCGAAGATGTGATCGCTTTCGGTCAGGGGGCCTCCGGTATGTATGTGAACCCTGGATTTCGATAGGCTCTGATCGGATTCCGCCCTCTCTTTTTGATTTCCTGTGGATCAATGGCCATCCTCCTCCGTTAAAGTCCACCCTTTTCTACCGGAGGGGGGCACCCTTCAATCCGATTTTTTGCCCATGCGGCTGATGCGCCAGACATTCCCGTCGTCTTGGTCGGTCAATACATAGATCGAGCCGTCCGGGGCGGTCTCGACATCTCGAATTCGGGCCGGCAGCTTCAGACGTTCTTCGTCCACCACCTCGGTGCCCTCAAACACCAGGCGGACGATTTCCCGGTGGGTCAATCCGCCGATGAATGCGTTCTGTTTCCATTCGGGAAACATGTCGCCTTGGTAAAATACCATGCCGGAAGGGGAGATGACCGGGGTCCAGTGCCGGGCGGCGTCTTGGAATTCCGGATGGGTGGGCGGGTCGAGAATTTTTTGGCCGCTGTAATGATCGCCCCAGCTGACCACCGGCCAACCGTAATTGGCGCTTTTTTCGATCCGGTTCAGTTCGTCGCCGCCCTTCGGCCCCATTTCTCCGATCCAGAGCACGCCGGTCTTCGGCTGAAACGCCATGGCTTCGATATTGCGGTGGCCGTAGGACCAGATCTCGTCCTGGGCGTCTTTGCGGCCGACGAACGGGTTGTCTTTGGGCGCCCTGCCGTCCGGATAGATGCGGATGACCGTGCCGAGATGGTTGGACAGGTCCTGGGCCGGGTCAAACTGGAACCGCTCCCCCAGCGCCAAAAACAGATACTTGCCGTCCGGCGAAAAGGCGGTGCGGTTGCCGAAGTGGTTCCGCCCGCTGACATAGGGCTGTTGCACGAAAATGTCCGTGAAATCCACAATGCGGCCCTCATCCAGTTTGCCCCGCCCCAGTGCCGTGGTCGCTTTTCCGCCTTCCCCGGGCTTGGCATAGCTAAGATATACGTACCGGTTCTCTTTGAAGTTCGGGTCGAGGGCCACATCCATCAGCCCGCCCTGACCGCGTGCCCAGACCTCCGGAACCCCTTCCAGCGGTTTGGACAGGGTATGATCGGTGTTTAAAAAATAGAGGTTTCCGGTATTGCGCTCGGTGACCAGCAATCGGCTGTCCGGAAGAAAGGCCATGCCCCAGGGGTGATTCAGGCCGCTGACCAGATTGTCGATTTTGAGCTCGATCCCCGACTTGGTTTGCAGGGTTGTGACCTGAGCTCCCACCGCTGCGGAAGCGCTGAGCAACCAAAAGCATACCAGACCGCATACAATCACTGTGCTGCTTGCAGTTTTCATGTCGTGATCCTTAAGTAATGGGGGTTGCCGGGCTTTAAGCTCCTCACCCGAGAAAAATAATGAATATTTTTTTCAGAACGCCGCCTAAATGCGTCTGAAAGAAAAAAAGTTCGGATCAAAAAAAAATCAAAATGCGAAGCGCAAGCCCGCCAGGAAGAACAATTGCTCGGTATCCGTACCGGAGGCTTCGGCGATATTGCCGGTTTCGCCCACCAGAAATCGGCAGCGGATGCCGATATACGGGGCGAATTCGCGTTTGATCTCATAGCGAAGGCGCAGGTCGAGGTCGGTGTCGGTGATGCCGGCCCCGAGATTCCGCTCGGGAATATCCTGGGCCGCGATGCCGATTTCGGCGCGGGGCTGAAGGACCAGCCGCTGGGTGATGCGAAGGTCGTACTCGGCCTCCAGCTCAACCGTCGCATCGGAGTCTTCGGAGACGTACAGGGAGGCATCGAGTTCGACTTCGAGGGGGGCCACGCCCTGAAATGCGATCACACCGGACCAGCGATCTTCGTAGTCATCGGCGGTCCACTCGTTGGCGTACTGTACCCCGATCTGAAAACTCCAGAACGGCGTGACCGGGCGGGAGTAGAGCAGATCGGTTTCGGTCTCCCCTTCGTCGGGTCCCTCGAAGACCGCTTCGCCCTCGTTTTTCCACCAGAATTTGTTGAAGTCGCCGCCGATCCAGCCCCAGGCCTCCCAGCCCAGGTGCCGTTCTGCCGCACGGGAAAGCGGTAGGTGAAGGTTTCCCCCGCGGGGATTCCCGGAAAGCTGATGCTCGGCACCCCGTCCATCGTAAACGGCAGGAGAATGCCGTGCCAGTGGATGGATGTCGATTCGGCCAGGCGGTTGTGGACGCGAATCAGCGCCTCTTTGCCTTCGCTCATGCGAATCACCGGCCCGGGAATCGAGCCGTTGATCGTGATCGCCCGGCCGGGCCTGCCGCCGACCAGCAAATCGCGGGTTTCCAGGTAGAGATCGATACCGCCGGCCGTGCTCGCGTTCAGCTCGCCGAACGCACCCGCCCGGCCGATGCCGGAACTTGCGGCCCAGGCCGGGCGCATCCAAATAAGTGATCCGGCCAAAGCGGCCGAACCGGCTGTGAAGAGAAACTCACGCCGTGTTACGGGGCCCGGCGGGGTCTCTGAATCGATCCGCCATCGAAGCTTCCTTTCGTCCAGAAAGATAGAGTTTGAGGGGTTATGCTCTTTTCCGTTCTTCCTTCCCGGCCTCGTATAAAAACTCCGGCGCGAAATCGGCGCCATTGGGCCATTCAATCGTACCTGTATCGGGATTGACATAGACCTGCCGGAATAATTCAATGGCTTTTAAGGGTTCGAAGATCTCACCATATAATTCGTTTTCCAAATCTAAAATTTTGACGCTACCGTCATTAAAAGTCAGTCTTAGTAGATAATCTTTCAAATATATCACTTCAGTGACATGCAGAAACATTTCCATTTCCTATGCGAGCGGCGGGACTTTTTGCAGCTGTTTGCGCTCTCTTGCCAATTGCCAGTTTTCCAGGAGCATTTCCTGATGGATTTCCGACCATTCAAAAATCATGCGAAGCGCTCTTTTGGATATTTACAGGATCGGCTTCTGACTGTTCACGAAAGAAAAGATAACCAGATTTTGGAAATAATGCAACCGCTTCGGTTTTCATTCAAATCTCCCCCATACTTGATGGGTCCCGGTCTTCCTGAATTTCTCCACTCGTGCTGCTGAAACGGCTATCTTTGTAGGGGCAATCCCCCTGTGGTTGCCCCGGCTAGGGGCAGGCACGGGGGCCTGCCCCTACGGATGTTATGAAATTATTGATGAGGTACTTATCTTAAATTGCTGATCTTTTGAAGCACATAAATGGCTTCGATGATGCTGATGTATTCATCACCATCGACATCTGCGTCGGTATAAACCGTGGCGGTCTGTATCCCCGCCACCACTTGAAGAGAGAGGATGGCATCTTCCAACGTGACGCCGTTCAGGTGGTTGACATCCCCCTTTGCCACGATATCGGACAATAGCCTTTCGTAAAAAGCACCCGTATCCTGAATGCCGGTGCTTCGATCCAGGTATTGGTCCGGGTTATCCGGATCTATCCGGCAGATCAGGGGAAGGGTATATGAACTGAAGCCCCCCGTATACGTGCGATGCTCGGTGCTGCTGTCGACATCGCAATACCAGGGAACATAGCTATCCAGGATGGTGGTCCGAATGGGCGGATCGGTGCTTTCACAAACCGTCTCTTTCATATACCGAGTGTTACTGCAAATGGCGCGTCCCGCCAGAAGCAGAACCAGCTTTCCCTGAGCGAGGGCCTGGGACATGGCTTCGGACTTTGATGCTACCCAATCAATGGATTCCGTTATTCCTTTTGTCACCTCGATTTCCAGCGCATACGTCCCTGTCTCTCCCGAATAGTAAGGTTCGACCATGAAAATCACTTCTCCCTCATTCTCGACGGAAAACGGGGAATGTGAGGTGTCCTGCGCCATGGACCATGTTCCCCCGCTTTTATAGGAAAACTTGACATCACAGGTGTAATTCTGACCGTCACCGCTGGAGTAGCTGTCATGAACCCGGGCCGAGACGGTGTAGTTATCACCGGGGTCCAGCTCGATGCGATAGTAATCAAGGTCTGTGGAGGTATGGATACTGGCGCCGGATGTTTTGGCTGCAGCTGCATCTCCGGAACTAAGCGTCAGGAGGGATGACGTCGTTTCATCATTATTGGGCTCATAGCTGTCCCCTTCAAGACCCTCGCATACGCCTTCCACATAAGAGAGAGGCGCTTCCGGAGCATCGGGGACATCATCAAGCCATCCATAATGCGGATTTGATCCTTGGGCGATTTCAGAATCGGACAGATTATAATAGGTATATAAGATTCTTCCTGGAACATCCGGCACCGGGTCATCCCAGGTCGCATCAAGGTGGTACCAGTTGCCGCAGAGGTTTACCATGTTCCATGCGTGATTCATTGCGCTGCTGTTGACGATGCGTGCCGGCACCCCCACCTGATCCAGCATTTTATAGGTTAAAAGAGCATATCCCTGGCACACCGTTTTTCCGAGAAAGAGTGCACTATAAGCGCTGCGCTCCGCTTGATTCGTGTCATATTCCACATTGGCCACAATCCAGTCGTGGATTTCTTTTTCTTTCTCCTCAGGATTCATATCTGCGGTAATCAATGTGCTCAGAATTTCCCCAACCCGCTGGTTTACCTGCAACTCCTGGGAATAATCGGCCACATAGGTCATGGCCATGGTCACTGCCACATCCCCGTCCCCACCTGAAGAGTTCCTTGACCACCCCAATATACAATATGCCAGGTAATCATCGCCGTTGGTGGCTTCGTCTCGCGCTTGGTCAAGAATGCCTCCAACCTCGGACCGAGTGAAATTCCATACCATCCGAAATTCAAATTGGGTGTTTCGTTCTTGATATTTGAGTCTCAGGTGATTTACCAGCTCGGAATAGGAATAGCAGGTGTATTGGGCCGTTCGGGGCGAACGCCGGGGTGTAAGGAGCTATTGTTCGGTTATATCCCCACGGTAAGCGGGATTGATCCAGATGGAAGAGATTGAATTCTGGGCGACAGCCTGAGTCTGCACTCCAAAAAAAAGCAGGTGGCACAAAGCGACGAACATTCCGATTTTCTTGGTCATTGCCATTTTCCCTCCATAATCTATTTATTATAAGAGCTACCAAAAGCAAAGAGCTGCCAAAAGCAAGATACTGCCTTCCATTTTTTCTCACCAATATGCTTATCCGAAAATTACAGCAAATTTTGTTCCATGTTGTAAAAATAATAAAAAAACCTTGCTGCTGGTTTATTCTACATATTTCCGGGAATTTAACAAAAACGGCAAAGTTGTTTTCGATTCTTATTTTAATCTGAATAACAAAAAATGGCGGGATTTATCGAAAAATGTCCGTCCCGATTACTGATACAGGAGTTTTATGGACACGGTCGACAGTGCACTCTCGTTATGTTTTCGTTAAGGAGACGGGATAATCTGAAAAAAGAGATGTATAGAGAATCTCATGGGGTTTACCGAGTGGCACATCCGTTGGCTATCCGTATTATAGATTTGTCTTAAAATAGTCTATATTGGGGGGAGTTATGGATATCATCGGCGACTATGAAGCGAAAACCCTCCTGCTCAAACTGCTCGTTCGCGTGGCCAAAGGTGAGCAAATCATGATTGCTCGTCACGGTTCGCCTGTCGTCGTTTTGCAACCAGCCGACCTGAAAAAACAGACAGATTGACGTGGCCGCTGTCATTCAAAAAATGCGTCGGTTGAGAAAATCGCATCAATTAAATGGTTGCGCAATCAAAGAAATGATTGAGGAAGGGCGAAAATAAATGGGTCGCGAGATGGACGGCCATTTCGTTATCGACAATTCGGTCGTCATGGCTTGGTGTTTTGATGATGAGGCCGATGCCTATTCCGGCCGGCGGCATTCAAGAAATGCTTGTCGATCATAAAGCGCTGGTTTCGACCGTCTGGCCTTTTGGAAGTGGCCGATGTGATGCTTGTTGCTGATCGCAAGAAACGGATCAGCATGGCAAGCAGCGGTCATTTTATCGCACTTTTCTCTCAGTTGCCGATAGAGGTGGAGCCGGCCGAATCGCGGAAATATTTCAATTAGCGTCCTCCTTGTCGCGCCAATAGTCATTGGCTGCGGCAATGGTTTGGAAATGGATGGCCACCACCTGCGAGGCCGCGATCAGGCTGTCGGGATCATGCGCATAGGCCGGTCTCAGATTCTTCAGCACCTCTTTGTCGGGCTGGGTTTCCGTCACGCCTTTGCGTGCGAGCTCAATGGCAAGTTGAAATCCTTCCTCGGGGGTTGCGGTGATCAGACTGAGCGGGTTCTTTCCGGGATAAAATGCGGTGGGCAATGGTTCTTCCGATTCAAAAGAGGATGAATCCATTTTCTGAAATGATCAAGCGCCGGTTGAATTTAATGCGCCGCAGTGAACGCAGAACTTGCCGGCGCGGTAGGTATCCTTTTCGCACACGGCGCATTGTAGGTGCTGCTTTTTTCCGCAAAAGGGACATGTGGATGTTTGGTGAGGCAGTTTTTTTCCGCATTCATAACACGCCCCTTTCATCAAACGTTTCTGCATGATCCTTTCTTTTGAAAAGATTTTTTTCTGGATCAGGTAAACGGCGAAAAGTGTGAGTAAAACCGCCAGGAGGATGACAAGGTAGTGCCAAATCGCGATGATCTTCAGTGAAATGAGGAGATCGAACAGGGATTCCAGCAGTCGGTGGGGGATGATCTCGAGAACGAGTTTCAGGAGTTTAAAGAGAATCGGAATGAACGCCACCACCAGCAGGTGAGAGGATATCAAGATCTGCAGGTGCCGGTTCTTTTGAATGCTTCGTCCGTTCCAGACATAAAACAACGCAAACAGGGGGATCAGGAAAACGAACTGCCATGCGAGTTCTTTGATGGGATACCAGAAATCGAATTGTCGAATATCGCTCAGGGTGGTCTCTCTGCGGCTGGCCAGATCCTCGAGGGTTTTTGAAAATGCCACGACCGATGGGTTCTCGGAAATGGTTTTTTCATATTCCGAAAGTCTCTGATCGAGTTCGTTCAGCGCTTCGGACTGTTTTTTCGCGTTCTCGGATATGGCCGGCAGATTCCCGGATTCGGCACCCGCCGCAATATCTTCCAGCAACCGGGTGTCATAAACCTCCTTGGAATCCTTGAATCGCTTTGCAAGTTGCTGTCTGTTTTTCTGGGTGATCTGCCTTTTTCGAAACAGCGACACAAGGGTTTCGTCTTCTTTGATGCGGCGAATGCCGGAGAGGAGCTGTCGGCAGGCGGGATGGGTTTTGTCGATTTCGGAACTGTCGAGGATGCCTCTGGCACGGTAACGGTAGGCGTCGGCGGAGGAGAGCACGAGGGTCTGCAAGCGATCGATTTTGCCGTCCCCCGACCAGTCGCTTTCGATAATGGCCCCCCGACAGACCGGCGGCATATATTCGTAAGGAGACGTCAGCAGCCTGGTATGGTCGCTCAGGCCCGCAAAGATCATGCTGACCACAAAGACATCCAGCGCAAAAATCACGATCAGTGACATCTTGCTCAGAGGCTCGTTTTCGCTGATGTTGAAGAGTCTCTTTTTATAAACAGCGATCTTGTTTTTGATTTTCAAGGTCCGGTTTCCTTGGTTTTATGGAAGAAAAAGTTGCCCTCATCTGTGTTTATGCTGTTTTCCGTTTCGTATTTTGAATAACCGGATGTGGAAAAGAATGCAACGATTCAGTTTCCATTCAATCCCAAATACTTGCCGGCGCGGTAAGCGTCATTTTCTCAGAACGGTGCACTCTGTGCCGCTTTCTGACGGTTTCGGACAAAAAACGGCAGAAGCAACGAAGAATTGCCGTCCCCTGGTAGAATCATTTGGGGGGCTGGGACCGCTATTTATCCCAAAATGATTTCGCGATTGACACATCCGTTGGCTATTCGTATTATAGACTAGTCTTAAACCAGTCTATGGGAGAAGTTATGGAAACTATCGGTGCATATGAAGCGAAGACCCACCTGCCCAAGTTGCTTGATCGCGTAGCGAAAGGTGAACGAATTCTGATCACCCGTCATGGTTCGCCTGTTGCCGTTTTACAACCAGCCGACAAAGAAAAACAGGTGGACGTGGCCGCTGTCATTCAAGAAATGCGTCGTTTGAGAAGATCGCACCCATTAAATGGCCTCACCATCAAAGACATGGTTGAGCAAGGGCGTAAATGATGGGCGGTGATTTCGTCATCGACAATTCCGTCGTCATGGCTTGGTGTTTTGAGGATGAGGCCAATGCGTATTCCGACGGCATTCAGGAAACGCTGATCGACCATAAAGCGCTGGTTCCGGCCATCTGGCCCTTGGAAGTGGCCAATGTGCTGCTGGTTGCTGAAAGAAAGAAACGGATCAGCAAGGCGCACATCGGTCGTTTTATCGCATTGCTCTCCCAGCTGCCGATAGAAGTCGTGCCGTCGGAATCAGATGCCGTTTTCCATGAAATCCTGGCTTTGGCTCGGGAACATTCGCTGTCGAGCTATGATGCGTCTTTTCTGGACCTGGCCATCCGTAAAGGGCTGCCGATTGCGTCGCAAGACAAGGCGATCCTTCGGGCGGCGAAAAGCATTCAGCTTGATATCTTCCAGCACCCTCTTTTCCCGACATGAGAGGCCGAGAGGAAGCGTTTGGGTGTTATTCTCCGGTTCTCCCTTTAACCCCCCCACATACTGCCTTAAACCCTCCTGCATCGCCGCCTTGAACGCTGCGTCATTCGCCAGCAACTTATACAGTTCCTGCTCGCTGCGGCGGTTCTGGAGCATGACTTCGTCGAAGATTTTTGAAGGCGATATGGTGGTTGCGCTTTGCTCTCCACCTGGGAAGGGTATCCCTTGAAATGGCGGATGATCCCTTCAAGCGACTACCTGCTCGATTGTACAAGTTGGTAGAGTTTGGCAAAGAACTTTTTGTCTCCACCTTCTTCATGCGAAAGGGGAAACCAGACGATTTCTTCGTTCTTCAGAGTCAGGTAAACGTCGCTGTCTTCAAAGAACCCGTCGCTGTATGCAATTTCAAGATCAGCGATTTCTTCAAATGGCACACTGATCGGTTCGTCGGCATCTTCTCTGAAGATAGCCACTTTTTTGTTCGATAAGAAATAGAACCCTTCTTTTATCGAAAACAAGGCGTCAGAGTAAAAATAAAAAATTTTTTCATCCTTATCCAGTAAATTTAGTTGATGGATGGTTTCCAGATACCGCGGGTTCAGGCGACTCCCTGGTATGACCTCTATCTCTACCGTGAAATTTCCTGCCACAAGAATGGCCAAAATCAAAAGGACGAGTGTCGAAATGATTGTTTTTCCCCAAAAACCTATCCTTTTTTTCGGCTTCTCAGTTCTGTCCAATTCATCATTCAATAGATCTGCATCCGGTGAAAAGCGGGCTGGAATGACAATTGAATTTGCGGCAAAGTCGTGAATGGCTCTTTTTCCTTTGGTAAAGGGGATGGAAAAAATAGAAAGAACGCCGAGGAACAATTTCACCAGCAGCCGGAAATAGGCAGAAATAATAGGTATTTTCACATACTGGTTTTCAACTATCCTTCTGATCCGTATTCCTGTGATCTTTTGGCCGAGTGTACAGAATTTACTGGTAAATAGAGGCTCATAAATGAAAAAAATAAAAACGATCAATAAAAGACGAATCGTAGGAGCAGCTTTATCAGTTGTATTTAAATGATCAAAAACATATGAGATACTGATAAAGCCGAGAACGATAATCACCGCATCGATGACAGTGGAGAAATATCTTCTTAAGATTGAGGGATAATCCAGCACCATTTTCTACTCCCGTTTTTGATTTCTTGTTTTTTAAATTGGCTCAGAAAGTCCTGTTTTGCTTTTGTTCCCTATTGCTAAAAAATATCTTCAACCTTACAAAAAGCGTGGCGTACACCAATGCAGCAAGAATTCGAGCCGGCAATCTGACCCAATAGCCAATATCTGAATCCGGTGCATAGAACGGTTTGTCAAGCCAGGAAAAAGGGAGATAGTAAAGCTGGTGGATAAAGAGCCATAATATTCCTCTATCTGTATCTATCTTAGAAAGCCATTGAAGAAGAAACGGGAATCCGATCAATGCTGCCAGGAGAATTGCAGAGCAGAGGAGTTTATGATTCATTGATCGAGTTTCTCTTTCTTTCCATTTCTTACATTGAACCAAATGGGTGTCTATTCAGCCCCCCACATACTGCCTTAAACCCTCCTGCATCGCCGCCTTAAACGCCGCATCATTCGCCAGC
>CAZNLT010000075.1:0-26806 GCA_964573705.1 uncultured Desulfobacterales bacterium | reverse complement strand
TTTTCCCAAAAAATGATATGAATCCGCAGAATCCCCTTTTACTGACTATCAGAAATCGGACCTGAACACGATCATGGCAGCATATTCAAAACGAAGTAAATTCTTCATAGGAATCGGTGTTTTTTGTGGCCTCATTCTGCTGGCGATCACCGGCGCAGCCCTCTATCTCGGATCCGACCCGGGTCAGCGAATGGTACGGAACCGAATCAACGGGGCGATCCCCGGCGAAATCGCCTGGGACGGACTTCGAATTTCTCCGTTCGGCGGTCGCGTGGAATTGACCGGCGCGGTCGTTTTCGGGCCCGACGGCACTAAGATTATTTCCGCGGACCGGCTTTTTTTGAATATCTCCACAGCAGCTCTGGCCGGCGGGGTCCTATCGGTCGAAACAGCAAAACTGGATCATCCCCGGGTATGGCTGGAGCGCAATGCGTCCGGTGATCTCAACCTGGCACAGGCCTTTACCGAGGCGCGGGCCGACGGTGAAACTCCGGAGGAGACCCAAAAAGGAGACGGCTTTTTCGGGAATGTCGTCGTGGATGATTTTCAGCTGACCGACGGCTTTTTCCAATACCGAATGGACCCCGCCAATGGACAGAAGAATCAGATCACCCTCGCGAAGATCCAGTTTTCGGTTCAGGACGGAAATGTAAACGAAAAGACCGGCCGCATTCGGTTGTCCATGGAAAACGGCGAAATCGATATGGGGGGTTTACACACCCGGCTCGAACGGTTCCGGGTGGAAACCGCCCTTCAGGACGGGCGATTGACCCCCTTGGAAGTGGATATTCAGACCGACGGCCCTTCCTTGCAGGTCTCCGGCGATGTCAACCGCCTGTTTGCCGAACCCGAGGTGGATCTTCGTCTCGACCTCGATCTCGATCTGGCGGACCTGAAGCCCATGCTGCAATCGGATACCGGGCTGTCCGGGCCGCTTCAACTCAGATTGACCGCATCCGGCCCTTCGAAAAATCCGAAAGCGATTCTGTCGGTCGCCTATGGCGGCGGCGAAGTGGCCGGCATTCCTGTGGATCAGGTCGATGTTGAGGGCCGTCTGGAAGACCGGGTGGTTGCGATTGAAAAACTGGCTTTGACCTCCGTCCTGGGAAAAATCACAGGCGACGGCGCCATCAACCTGCGAAAAGCCTTCCCGAACGGGTTGCTGAGCGCACCGATCGATATGGACGCAGTCTCCTATCGACTGGGCCTTACGGGAACCGGCGCCGCCTTGAACCGACTCCCCTGGACCGAGGATATTCTGGCAGGGGACATCCGCACCCGAATCGACCTGAAAGGCAGCGGCATCTCTCTGAAAACATTGACCGCTCAGGCGGACCTCGACCTCTCTTCCGAAAACTTCGCCGTTCAGGACGTCCTCTCCCCCATTCCGGTGACACTCACGGGAAAGGCGGATTTTGCGAATGGGAAGATCACCCTCACCCCCCTCGATCTCAACACTCGGGAGACCTTGATTCGCTTGAACGGAGATTACGACCTGTCCGCCAATGCCCTGGATATGAATCTGCGGGTGGAAACCCCCGACCTGGCCCAGGTCCTCACCCCGCTTCAGGCGCCGGGTTTTTCCGGAAAGGCGACCCTCTCGGCCGATGTCTCCGGGCCGGTGGTGCAGCTGGCGGTGGATACCGACCTTCGGGGCGAAAACGTCCGATTTGAGGATATCGCCATCGGCGATGTGTCTCTGGATGCGGTATTGCAAAAATCCGGTCTCCTGGACATCGCCGGACTGACGGTTCAAAACCGGGGCTCACACCTGACCCTCAGCGGCACCCTGCGTCTCTTCGACAACGGGTTTGCCCATTTCAATCCGGCCATGCCGGCCGAGCTGAATATCGCCTTTCGAGACCTGGAAGCTCGGGATTTCGTGGAAACCATCGATTTCCAAGGAAGTCTGACCGGCAATCTCGACTTGGCGGGCCGTCTGTTGGCGCCCTCAGCGGATCTTTCGCTATCAGGCGATGAACTGGCCTGGGGGGACACCCGAATCGGAGACCTGAATACCGATCTCACCCTCATCGACGGCACCCTTCACTTGAAGACTCTGCGTCTGGTAAACCGCCGATCCGAGGCCTCCGTTTCCGGGACGGCTCAACTTCTCAATCCCGAAACCATGAAACCGCTTGACAATCCCACCTTCGACCTCGAGCTGGACCGGACTACCGTTTTCTTATCCGATTTCGTGAATGCCGCCTCGGGCAAACTCTTCCTGACTGCCCGGGCTGAAGGATCGCTTGAGGCTCCGCAGGCGACGGTTTCCGTTCAGGGGGAGGACTTGACCGCCGCCGACACCCGCATCGGAAATCTGGAGGCCGACCTGGCGCTGGACCGGGGCCTTCTGACCATTCGGAAAATGGCCCTGCGGAATCAAGAATCGGCTCTCCGGATCAGCGGCACCGCCCGACTCCTCGATTCGGACACCCTTCAACCGCTGGAAAATCCGGCCTTTGACATCGCCGTCGAGGAAGGAACGGTTTATCTGGCCGACTTCCGGAAAGATCTTCAGGGAACCCTCAGGCTTCAGGGCGGCGCCCGGGGCGATCTCAAAGGTCCCGCGGCCCGGGTGATGCTCCAGGGAGAGGATCTTGCGGCCCAAGGCCACTCCATCGGCGATCTGAAGGCCGAGCTGCGATTCGCCGACGGACGGCTTCATCTGACCCCGTTCACCCTCACAAACGGCGGCTCCACCCTCAACCTCGCCGGCACGGCCCAGCTTCTGAACCCGAAAACGCTGAGTCCTTTGAAAGATCCGGAATTCGATCTTCAGGTGACCGAGGGGGCCCTCTATCTTCAGGATTTCATTCAAGGCATGACCGGCCGTCTGGCCCTGAAAGGAGACCTCGGCGGCAGCTTTGACCATCCTCGAGGAACCATCGCCTTGACCGGAGATCAGCTGGACCTGGGGGTGCAGAAACTGGACGGGGTTCAACTGGAATCCCGGCTGGACGGGGAAAAGGTCCACATGGAACCGTTTCTCATCGCCATGGCCCCGGGGGAAAACATCCGGACCGACGGATGGGTCTCCCTTCAGAAACGGTATGACCTTCGGACGCACACCGACGGCGTCTCCCTGAACCGGATCGGCCCTCTCGAGGACCAGGATTTCGGGAACGGAAAAATCGCGTTTCATCTGGCCGGTGCGGGGAGTTTCGAAGAGCCGAGGCTGGACGGAGAAATCACCCTTTTCGGGGTCCGGATCAATGAAGAGACCCTTGAAGAGCTGAAGCTCGAAATGGAAATTCAGGACCAGGTGGCCCGGATCACCGGAAACCTCAATTTCGATCTCAATGCCGAATACCATCTGGAGAGCAGAGATTTTTCACTCACCGCCTGGTTTAAAGAGACCGATCTGAGCCCCTATTTTCGCCTGGCCGGCCGGGATGAAATGGCCGGAACGATCACCGGCAAGCTCGAGGCAACCGGAAACGCCGACGCTCCGGAGAAGATCCGGGCCTCGACCGACCTTCCCCGGCTGTCGATTTCGATGGGGGGAACCGAACTGATACGAACCCGGGACTTTCAGGCCTCCTTTGAAGAAGGACGAATCACCCTGCCCGAAAACCGTCTGGTTCTTCTGGAAGACGGCTATCTCGATCTTCAGGGAAGCGGCAATCTGGACGGCGGACTCTCCCTGGCGGCTCAGGGGAACATTCCGGTGCGGGTGGCCGAAGCCTTCGCCCCGGGCCTTGCCGGTTTTGCCGGAAATGTCGGCCTCTCCGCCCGATTGGAGGGGAGCCTGGAAAACCCCGACCTGAAAGCCGATATCCTTCTCCAGCAGATCGGCCTGACGGTACCGGAACTGATGCAGAAACTCCATGATCTCAACGGCCGAATCGAGATCACTCAGGAGGCGGTCAGGTTGGATGGTATCGAGGGAAAACTGGACGACGGCCGCTTTCGTCTGACCGGAAACATCGAACTGAAGGATTTTCAGCCGGGCCGGGCTCAGGTCGAATTCTCCGCCCGGACCCTGCCCGTCCAAATTCCCGATACCCTCAATCTTCTCCTCAACACCGATCTGGCCCTGGAAGGCGCCCCGGACCAATCCCGCCTGTCCGGAGAGGTGGTCCTCCTCGACGGCCTTTATTACAAGGATGTGAAGCTGAATCTGCTTCAGAAGATCGGCGATATCGGTCAGCGAACCCGGCAAACATCGGCCCCCCGGCAAACCGAACCCATCGACGCCCCGTATCTGAAAAATATGGCCCTGGATATCGCGGTTCAGTATCGAAACCCGCTGATGGTGGACAACAACATGGCCCTGCTCAGCCTCAAACCGGCCCTTCGCATTCAGGGCGGTCTCAACCAGCCCCGGGTGAGCGGACGGGCCGAAATCGAGGAAGGAACCATCTCTTATCAGAACACCGAATTCGATGTCAAAAAGGGGGTCGTCGATTTCATCAATCCCTATCGAATGGAGCCCACCATCGATGTGGCGGCGGTATCCGATGTTCGAAAATGGACCATCACCCTTCATATTTCCGGCACCCCGGACAACCTCAATTTCAAGCTCTCCTCCGACCCGCCCGAGGAGGACGCCGACATCCTCTCCCTGCTGGCTCTGGGCAAGACGACCCGGGAACTGGTCCAGGGCGACGGCGGCGGCTCCCGGTCGCCCAAGGAGCTTCTGGCCGGAATCGTCTCCAATAAATTTCAGGAGGACATCAAAAAATCCACCGGCCTGGATGTCGAACTCGATTACAGGGAATCCGAAAACGGAACAAACGGTGAAGAGGATGCGGAGGACGAGATCCGGGTCACGGTGGGAAAAGAGCTTTCCAGACGGGTGACCGTGAAGTACGGTGTGGAAAGACGGGGCGGAGAAACGGTCCAGAAAGCCACCACCGAATACAAGCTTCTGGAAAATTTGTTGATGTCCGCCTTTCAGGATACGGAAGGCGATTTCGGCGGTGAACTGCGGTTTCGACTCGAGTTTCGATAATTCCGAAAGGGCGAGAATTCATGGTACGACAGCGGCTTGTCTGGGGGATGATAGCGGTTTTGTTGGGATTCACCGGTCTGGGGGGAAACGACCTTTGCGCCCAAACGACCGAGGCGGCGGAACCGGTCGTTTCCCGCATTGAAATCGAGATACGGGATGCGGCCGGTGATTCGGAAAGGTGGCGGGAGATCGCTCGAAGCCTCCTCTTTTTAAAGGAGGGAGAGCGGTTTTCCGCCGAAAAATTCCAGGCCTCCATCGAAGCCCTCAAATCTTCGCGAATGTTTCAGGAAATCGATATCCCCGACCCGGATTGGGGCCGCTCCCGAATCACCCTCACTTTTCGGCTCAAGCCGTTTGCGAGAATCAAAGATATCGAGATCAGCGGCGGTTTTCCCCTTTTGGAAAAAGAAATCCTCAATGTCATGACCCTTTATACCGGCGATGCCTTTGTGCGAAGCAGGCTGGCCCGGGAGGAGGAATCCATCGAGGCGCTCTTTCGAGACGAAGGCTATATCGACCCGAAGGTCACACTCACCGCCGAAAAAGACCCCGAGGACGGGGATTACATCATTCATGTGGATATTACCAAAGGCCCCTACTATCGTGTCGAAACGGTCCGGGTCGAGGGCAACGAGAGGTATTCGGGTTCCCGCCTCAAATTCCGCCTGGACACCTGGCAGTCTTCCCTGCTGTTCGACGGCCCCGCCCGGTTTGTGCAAAAAAAACTCCATGAAGACATCGAGACCCTGACCGAATTCTACCGCGAGCACAAATATCCGGAAGTCAAGGTCAGTCCGATCGTGGAAAAGGACCGCCAAAAGCGAACCGTGAATGTGACCCTGAATATCGACGAAGGTCCCCGGTATGATATCACCTTCCAGGGAAACCGGGAATTCTGGACCTTCACCCTCAAAAAAGACCTGGTTCTTTTTGAAGAAGGCGCGGCCGACGGCTTCGGCCTCAGAAAGTCCATTCGGAATATTGAAAAACGGTACCGGCAGGCCGGATACCTGGACATCCGAATCGACAAGCAGGAAGAGACGGTCCAGGAGAACGGACAAAAAGTTCGAAACATTACCTTGAAGATCGAGGAAGGGCCCCGTTCCATTGTCGAGAACCTCGACATCTCAGGCAATCAGGCCTTTGACGATGAAAAAATAAAGGAACAGATGGTGACCCTTCCCCCCGGTCTGATCGATGACGGGGAGTACGTTCCCGAGGAATTGCAAGAGGATATTCGTGCCGTCCAGGCCCTTTACCTTCAGGAAGGGTATCGGCAGGCCCGAATCGACTCCCGAATCGACCGGCGCCGGGCGGACCTTCCGGACGGGGAGGCGGATCGAGTCCTGGTGGATGTTCGGCTCTCCATCGAAGAGGGGCCGCAAACCCTGGTCTCGAACATCGACATCAACGGGCTCTCGGTCGTGCCCGAATCCCTGGTCCGGGATGCCCTATCCATGAAACCGGGAACCCCTTACCGGGAATACCTCCTGGAAGAGGAGCAAAACCGATTGGCCTCCCTGGTCTCCGAAGAGGGATACCCCCATGTGGTGGTGGACCGCCGGGTCGATATTCACAACGACCGGACCCGAGCCGCCATCACCTATTCGGTCTCCGAAGGGCCCTATGTGGAAATGGGGAAAACCTTTTACACCGGCAATTTTCGGACCCGCACCCGGGTTTTCGAAAGGGAAATGGAACTGGAACCGGGCGAGCCCTTTTCATTGACCCGGCTGCTGGAATCCCAGCGCAGCATCCGCAACATCAATGCCCTGGAATCGGCTCAGTTTCAGACCTTCGGCCTTGAAGAAAAGGCCGACCGGGTCGATCTTCTGGTGAATGTGGAAGAGCAAAAACCCTATTTCCTGCAATTCGGACTCGGGTACGACACCCGGCGGCGTTTTTACGTCAACACCGTGGCGGGAGATCGAAACCTTTTCGGGCTGAACAAAGAGCTGCGGGCCGGTCTGGAGGTGAGCCAGATCGGATATCGGGCCGATTTGGGCCTCATCGAACCCCGATTCTTCGCCACCGAAATATCGGCGGCCGCCGACCTCTTCGCTGAAGAAATCGAGGAATTCAACCAGAATTTTGGCATCCGATCCTATGGTGCGGCGGCCGGGTTCAATCGGGCGCTCTTCAAAAACCTGACCGCCAATCTCAGCCTGCGGTACGAATATCGTGAACAATACCGCACCGACGACTCCCCCATTCCACCGGGGGAAGAAGACCAGTACGAACCCCGGTCCATTCTGGTCACCACCCCGTCTCTGATCTACAACAGCACCGATTCTTTCACCCGGCCCACCCGGGGCATCTATTCGTCCCTGTCGGTGGACATCTCGAAAGGGATCGAAAACTCCCTGGACGATTTTTTCAAATACCGTCTGGAAACCCGCTACTATTATACCCCGGTTAAAAAACTCACCTTCGCCGTGCGGGGCCGCTACGGATACATCGACCCGTTCGGCGCCGACAGCACCATCCCCGAAGATCAGCTCTTCTTTCTGGGCGGCACCTCGGATGTGCGGGGATTCGACGAAAACGAACTTCGGCTGGATGCGGATGGAGATCCGGTGGGCGGGCGCACGGCCGTCTTAGGCAGCCTCGAAGCCCGATACGACCTGGGGCTCAACTTCGAACTGGCCGCCTTCTATGATGTCGGGACCATCCGTGATCCGCTGAAGGACGCGGGCTCGGACGATTTCCGTTCCGCCGTGGGCCTGGGGCTGCGGTATGTCACGCCCATCGGGCCGGTGGGACTGATGTACGGCTGGAAACTGGACCCCATGGAGAACGAAAGCTCGGGGGAACTCCATTTCGCCATCGGGTATACCTTTTAATTCTTATTTTCCGGGAAGTGAACGCCCGAGTACGGCCACCGCTATGCAATTTCAAAGGACGACATGCGCCTTGAAAACCGGTTGAAGCACTATACCAGAATCCTTTCCAGGGACGAAACCCCCAAAATCGCCAAGCTCCTGTCGACTATCCCCCGGGATAGTCGGGTCATAGAGGTGGGGAGCGGTTTCGGCGGCAAAATGGAAATGCTTCGGGGGCTCGGGTTTGCGGATGTTCTGGGGGTGGAAAAAAATCCGGACTCGGTGGCCCTGTCCCGGTCCAAGGGGCTACAGGCGGTCACCCTGAAGGAGTTCGAGGCCCATCCGCCTGCGGATAAAGCCGACCTTCTGGTGCTGTCCCACATCATCGAACATCTGCCGCCGTATGAGGTGGTGGACCTGATGGAGTATTACCTGGCCCACCTCAGGCTCGGCGGCCATGTCCTCATCATCTCTCCCGTCTTTCACCCCCATTTCTATCTCGACCTGGACCATGTCAAACCCTACTACCCCCAGAGCATCAAGGTCTTCTTCGGCAAAAACGACGAGCAGATCGCCTATTATTCGCCGTTTCGCCTGAAGCTGCGAGATGTATATTTCTGCAAAAAATCCTACCGGATCAAAATGCGCCGATCCCTGCTCCTGAAGCAGCGGCGGGGGTTGGTCATCCATTTCCTCAATGTACTGCTGGCCCTCGCTTTCAAAGGCTCTTTCAAACTCATCGGCCAGACCAACTCCTGGGCGGCGCTGTTTGAAAAAAAAGAATAATTCAGAATCCCATCATCGCTCGTAGGTCACCACTCGAATCACCCCGATGGTCGCCCCGGTGTCGTCGGAGGTGCAGGCGTCATTGACCGAAATCACCTTGCTGATCTTTTTTTCTTCGATAAACCGATTGACCATCTGATCCAGATTTTCCAGTTCGTTCTTGGCATGAAAAATCTTCAACGGACTTGAGAATGTTTTGACTTTAATCATGGCAACTCCTTTTAATTAAGAATTTTCTTCATTTGATCGAAAACCCGTCTTTTTCTACTTCCTCATAGATCGGCATGACCGAAAAAGGACCTTCATACCAGTCATATTCGGGTACAAGCATGAGGCTGATCACCACCTACATTAATTATTCCACTTCCCGTTTTCATCCCCCGGGAACTTTTTTGTTTCCTTTTGTTTCAAAGACCTCTCGCGCGTGATCAGCCGCTTCAGATCTTCGGGGAGTTCTCCCAGAAGAGAGCGAATGTCTTCCAGAATAATGTAGAAAGCCGGCACCATCAGCAGAATGATGAAGGTGGCGAAGAGCACCCCGAAGCCGAGGCTGATGGCCATGGGAATGAGGAACCGGGCCTGAAGCGAGGTTTCGAAAATCATGGGGGTGAGGCCCAAAAAGGTGGTGAAGGAGGTGAGCAGAATGGGCCGGAACCGGCGAATACCGGCGTCCGAAACCGCTTCATCCGGCCGGGCGCCTTCCTCCCGCAGGCTGTTGGCCCGGTGGACCAGGACCAGCGAATCGTTGACCACCACCCCGGAGAGGGCCAGCAGCCCCATCATGCTGATGAGGGAAATATTGTAGCCCATGATCAGGTGTCCGATGAGCGCCCCCACCAGTCCGAAGGGGATGGCCGAGAGCACGATCAGCGGCTGGGCATAGCTTTTAAAGGGAACGGCGATCAGCACATACATCACCAGCACCGCCACGGCGAACCCCTTGAACAGCCCGGAGAGCGATTCCCGACCCTGGCGCTGGGCCCCCTCGAAAGAATAGCTGAGTCCGGGATAATCGCGGATCAGCTTCGGCAGGACCTCCTTATCCAGGGAGGCGATCACCTTTCGGCCGGTGGTCACCTGTTCGTCCACCTCGGCGGTGACATGAATGGTCCGCCGGGCGTCGGTCCGCTGAATGGCGGTAAAGGACCGGCCCCGCTCCACCTCGGCGGCCCGATAGATCGGTATTTCGCCGCCCTGAGGCGTCCGAATCAGAAGATTTTCAATATCATATTCGGAAAGCCGCTCCCCGATGGGAAGCCGGACCATCACCCGAATCATGTCCCGACCCCGCTGCTGGCGCAGGGCCTCCACCCCCCAGAAGGCGGATCGGGTCTGACGCCCCAGTTCTTCGGCGGTGATCCCCAGGCTTTCGGCTTCGGGGCGAATCCGAAAATTGAGCTGGAGTTTTCCTTCGGCGAAGCCGTCGTCGATATCGGTCACCCCCGAATAGGTGGATAAGGCTTCGGCCACATCTTCAGCCGCCCGCTCCAGGACCTCGATATCCCGGTGGCTGAGCTGCACGTCCACCGCCTTGCCGTGGCGGGGCCCCCCGGCGGCGGCGTCGAAGGTGAGCGATTCGATCCCGGCGATCCGGCCCACCTGCTCCCGCCACCGGCGGGAAAACTCGGTGCTGCTGATCTCCCGCCGGTCGGGAGGGGCCAAAAGGGCGATCACCCGGATTTTATGGCTGCCGGTAATAATGCTGAAAAAGCCTTGGGACAATTCGTTTTTACCGCCCCCATCGGTCCTTTCCACCACCGCCCGGTAGGCGGATTCGATGCGGCCCCGGACCGACTGGGTCTCATTCATGGAAACCCCGAAGGGAAGGGTCGCCTCGACCACCACCCAGTCGGATTCGATCTTGGGAAAGAGGACGATGTTGACCCGGCCGCCCCGCACCACCCCCACCGCCACGATCAGAAGAAATACCGACAACGCCCAGGTGATCCACCGGTTGCGCACCGACCACCGCACCATGGGGCCGTAGACCGATTCGGAAAACCACTCCACCCACAGGCCGAATCGCCGCTGGGCGGTATTGAGCCAGCCGATGAGGCCGGTGCGCGGCGCCGGGCCGAGATGGCCCAGATGGGCCGGAAGAATATACATCGACTCGAACAGGGAGATCAGCAGCACGATGATGATCACCGCCGGAAAAAAGCGAAAGATTTTGCCCCAGGTCCCCTGGACGAAGAACATGGGCGCAAAGGCGGTGATGGAGGTGAGAATGGAAAAGGTGACCGGAACCACCACTTCCCCGGCCCCCCGGACCGCCGCACGAATATATCCTTCTTTGCTGCCGTCGGCCGTCTGCCGATGGACGAAAATGTTCTCCCCCACCACGATGGCGTCGTCCACCACCATTCCGAGGGTGATGATGAAGGCGAACAGGGAGATCATGTTGATGGAGACATCCATCGTGGGCAGAAACAGAAAAGACCCCAGAAAGGAGATGGGGATGCCCATGGTCACCCAGAAGGCCAGGCGCACCTCCAGAAAGAGGCCCAGCAGCCCCAGAACCAGCAACAGACCGTAGACGGCGTTGCGTCGCAGGAGCTGAATCCGGTCCTGGAAGATCTCCGACCGGTCCCGCCAGACGGCGGTGCGAATCCCCCCGGGCAGTGCCGGCTCCAGCCGCGCCTGATATTCCCGCACCGCTTCCGAGACCTCGATGGGGGTCTGGTCTCCCACCCGATAGACCTCCACCATCACCGCCGGCTTGCCGTTGAAGTAGCTGGCGATATCCTGCTCTTCGAAGCCCTCCTTGACGGCGGCGATCTCCCCCAGTTCCACCTGGGTCCCCTCGGGCGTGCTGATGACCGCCAGGTTCTCGAATTCCCGGGCCAGGTCCCGCCGTTCATCGGTGCGCAGCAGAATCTCCCCGCCCGGGGTCTTGACGCCGCCGGCGGGCAGCTCCACCGCCGACCGGCGGACCCGCCGGGCGATCTCCTCCAGGGTCAGGCCATAGGCCCGAAGGTTGGCCCGGGGCACCTCGATCTGGATCTCCAGAGGCCGCACTCCTTCCAGCTCCACCTGGGTGATCCGGTCGTCCTTGAGGAGATCGTCCCGGACCGATTCGGCCAGCTCCCGCAGGACCCGTTCGCTCTGGTCCCCGTAAAGAACGAAGCTGAGCACCTGGCGGCGGGTGCTGAGCAGGCGAACCGTGGGCTCTTCGGCATCCAGGGGAAAGGAGGTGATCCGGTCGATTTCATTCTTGATGTCGGCCAGGGCTTTGTTCTGATCGGCATCGAACCGGAGCTCCACATTGACGGCGCCCACCCCTTCCGAGGCGGTGGACTGAATCTCTTTGACCTCGTCGATTCCCTGGACCGCCTCCTCCACCGCCAGGATGACGCCCTTCTCCACCTCCTCGGGAGAGGCCCCGGGATAGGGGACGGTGATCCGGACGGTGTCCACGTCAAAGGCCGGGAAGACCTCCTGACGCACGGCGGTCAGGAGGATCAGGAGCCCGCCGATGATGAAGACCGCCATGCAGAGGTTGGCCGCCACCGGGTTCCGGGCCATCCAGGCGATGGTCCGGGAATCGGATCGGCCGGCAGGCGGCGGGATATGCGAGTCCATGGCGCTCATGCCGCTTTTTTCCCCTGGTTCGAAGCGGGTTCGGTTTCCTGGGCCGGAAGGGTGTCCCCGGCCGCATCCCGAAGCCGCACCGCCATCCCCTCCACCGGCGCGGGCAGGCGGCTGGTCACCACCGAAGCGCCGGAATCGAGCCCCCGGACCATGACCTCGTCCCGGGTCCGCCAGACCACCCGGACCGGCGCAAAGGCGAGCCGCTCATTCGAAGTGACGGTCCAGACGGCGCCGTCTTCCCGCAGCGCTTTGCGGGGAATGACGAAGACATCCGTCAGCACCGGTCCCTGAATCTCCACCGCCACATAGGCATCCAGAAGCAGCGGAAATTCTCCGGGCGCCTTTGGGGATTCGCTCCCCAGGGGATCTTCCACCGCCACCAGCAGGCGGGCCATGCGGCCGGCCGGATCGAGGTCTCCCAGCAGCCGAATCACCCGTCCCCGGCGCACCACCGGTTTTCCGGCGCCGGGGTTTTGCTGAATCACCCGAACCTCGGCGCCGGCCTCGCCGTTCATGCCCGGAATGGCGATGGCCTCGAGCTGCTCCACCGGCACCGAAATCCGCACCCAGAAGGCGTCGCTGCCCACAAACGTCACCAGCCGGGTGCCGGGGCTGACGAACTGGCCCACATCCACGAATTTCTCCCGCACGAATCCGTTGAAGGGCGCCTCGATCACCGTCCGTTCCAGGTCGAGCCGGGCCTTTTCCAGGGCGCTTTTCGCCGATTCCAGAGCGGCTTTTGCACTCTCCAGCTGCGGTTCCCGAAGGGCCAGGTCCCGCCCTTCCGGGGAGATCGATTTGAGGTCCGGGCTCAACAGATCCCACTCTTTTCGGGCCACGGTTTGACGTCGCTGTTCGGTCTTCAATTCCACCGAAACCTGTGAAATCTTGGCTTTCTGCTGCTCCACCGCGATGCGGTAATCCCGGTCGTCGATCTTGAGCAGCATGTCGCCGGCCTGAAAGCGCCCGCCCGGAATCAGCCGGGGATTCACCTCCGCCAACTTGCCCGAGACCTGGGGTTGAAAGGTCACCTCCCGGGCCGGAAGGACGGTGCCCATGGCGGTGACCGCCACCTGCTCATTTCGAGGCGCCACCTGAATGGTCTCCACCAGAGGCGCCCCCACGGAAATCGGTTTGCGCTCGGCCTGGGGTTTGCTGCGGATCAGAAACAGGGCGATCAAGACCCCGCCGCCGATGATCCCGCATACGATGATCACTTTGAAAAAGGCTCTCATGGCGTTATCTCAAGCGGATTCAAAACGAAGGGGCCGTTCCGGACGATTCCGTCTCCCGGCCAGATGCCGCCCAGTGCCCGATGAAGCGCAATCCGGTGGGCCAGCAGTTCCCGCCGGGCGGTGATCAGGGTCTGCTCCAGGGTTTGAAGGGAGCCAAGGGCGGTGAGCACCGGCAGATAATCGGTCAACCCCTGGCGGTAGCGGATGCCGGACTGCTCAAAGGTCTCCCGGGCCGCCTCGATCCGGTCTCTCAGCCGCTCGATGAACCGGCGCTGAAAGGCTTCCCGGGTGAGGGCGTCTTCCACCTCCTGAAACGCGATCAGGGCGGTTCGTCCATAGCTTGCGGC
This sequence comes from uncultured Desulfobacterales bacterium, assembly GCA_964573705.1. GTDB lineage: Bacteria > Desulfobacterota > Desulfobacteria > Desulfobacterales > Desulfococcaceae > JAABSQ01. The sequence continues at coordinate 13,068 of CAZNLT010000075.1, read as the reverse complement.
CCGCTCCCGCACCACCGCCCGCCTTCGCAGCACCTCGGCCGACTCCCGCCCGGCATCCCAGAGGGTATCGGAAAGGTCCCCCAGAATATCCCAGATCAGGTTTTCCAAAAGCCGGTCCAGTTCGGTCGCCCGGTAACCGCCGGATGCCTGAAGCCGCAGGGCCGGAAACCGGTCCGCCACCGCCGCGGCCACCCGCTCGTCCGCCGCGGCCAGACGGGCCTCCGCCGCCCGAAGGTCGGGACGGATGCGAAGCAGTTCCGCAGGCAGGCCGGTGTCCGGCAAGGGCGGCAGGTCCGGCAGCTCGGCGGGGACAACCACCAGGCGCTCCCGGGGCGGCCTTCCCGTCAGCACCGCCAGCCGATGGCGCAGCACCTGAAGCCGGGACTCCAAGGGCGGAATCCGGGTCTCATTGGCCGCCACCAGCTGCCGCTGCTGAAATACGTCCAGGGCCGGCGCCAATCCGTTGGCGAACCGAAACCGGACCAGTTCCAGAAGGGTGCGGTTGGTCTTCAGCTGTTCCCGCACCAGGTTCAGCAGCGCCTGCTGTTCAATCAGGGAAAACCAGGTGTCGGTCGTCTCGGCCGTCAGACTGACCGCCATCGAATAGAGGTCCTGGCGGGAGGCCGTCGCATCCAGCCGGGCGGCCCGGTCCAGGGCGGCCAGTCGCCCCCAGAGGTCCACCTCATAGGCAGCCGCGGCGACCAGGCTGAACCGATTGGTGTAGACCGCCTCGGTGTCCGACCCGCTGATGCCGGTGGTGATATTGCTTCGGGATCGCCCCGCATCGGCATCCGCGGTCATAATGGGCCGGCGATTGGCCGCGGCCAGCTCGGCCAAAGCCCGGGCCTGATCCAACCGGGCCCAAGCCTCCTCCAGGGCCAGGTTGTCCGAAAGCACCCGTTCCACCAGTTCGGTCAGGGTGGGGTCATTGAAGCTCATCCACCAGCGGGGATTGATCGCGGTTCCGGTTTCCGAAAAGGCCTCCGGAACCGTCAGCGGCAGGGATACCCGACCGGTTTGATGGCCCTGGCAGGCGGTCACCAGGCAGGCCGTCATCCCCAGCAGGACCGGGGCGAACCGGTTGAGAAAAATCATCAACATGTTCGAAAAGATAGGGGTGGAGGAAAGCGCCGTCAATCCTCCTCCCTTTTTTCCGTCTCGAATTCGGTGTCAGAAATATCTCCGGTCAACCGCTCCTGTTCCCGGCTCACGGGGGCCGGCCCCACCGGCGGGAGCATGTCCTGAAAAGCCACGCCGTAGATGTCCCAGACGGTGGCAAACAGGGCCGCGATAATGGGGCCGATGATGAATCCCGGAATACCGAACATCAACAGCCCGCCCAGGGTGCCGAAAAAGATCAGCAGCTCATGCATCTGGGTGTCTTTTCCCACCAGGACGGGTCGCAGGAGATTATCCAGACTGCCCACCACCAGGGCGCAGAACACCGCCAGGCCGATCGCCTTGGCCACATGCCCGGTAATGGCCAGCACCACGGCAGCCGGCACCCAGATCAGGGCGCTGCCGATGCCGGGAATCACCGACAACACCGTCATGAGGGTGCCCCAGAATACCGAACTGGGGATGCCCGCCACCGCGAACGCGAGTCCGGCCAGCCCGCCTTGCAGGATACCGATGACCAGGGTTCCCTTCATCGTCGCCCGCGTCACCGAAGTAAACCGGTCCAGCATTCGCCGCTCGTCGGTATCCTCGAGCGGCAGATAATAGAGAATCTTCTTCAGCAGAATGTCCCCGTCCACGAAAAAATAGAACATGGTATAGAGCATGATAAAGGTTATCAGGAGGAAATTGACCGTGCCGAAGGTGATGGAAGACAGCTTGTTGACCAGAAAACTGCTGATGCCGCTCACCACCTCCCCGAGACGGCTCAGAATCTCCCTGCGATAGGGCTCTATTTTTTCGATCACTTCAAAATCTTTGACAAAGGGAACCGATTCGAGCAGGGCGGTCAAGGTTCGGGGTTGGGACATCTGGGTCTCCATCCACGGCTTGATCAGGGTCCCGACCTTGACCGCCTGGGTCGTGATGATTCCGATCAGACCGGCCAGGGGAATAAGAACCACCAGGATGATCAGGAGCACCGTGGTGAGGGAGGCCAGTCCCTGCCGCCTTTTGAACATTTCGCTGAGCCGAGAATAGACCGGATAAAACACAGCGGAAAAGATGCCGGCAAGAAAAATGGCCATCAGGAACTGGCGGATCATCGACAAAAACAATGCCGAAATAAAGAGCACCAGCAACAGCAGCACCCATCTGTTTATGGCTTCTTTGTTCATGTATTATTCAGCCTAATCAGAAGTTCGCTTCAAAAACCTATCCCAACAGCAGTTCTTATCTTTCAGCAATATAGCCCATAAAATAAGCTATTTCAATCTCAAACAGCCGGTTGATCCAAAGCACATTTTAAGTTTATTTTCGGTCTTATATTCCCTTCCTTATGACAAACGCGAAAAACACAACAAAATGAACACTTTTAAAACCGGATACCCGTGTGGTATACATGATCATAAGAAAAAGGAACAGATATGGAAAATGAAAATAAAAATTTATCACGATTGGACCGCATTGAAGCAAACCTTGAAAAGCTTATCCAAGCGATCGGGGAACTCCAGAACACTCAATCGAAAACGGATGAGCAAATTTCAGAATTAAGAAATTCTCAAAATCAAACCGATGAACAGCTGAAAAAAACAGATGTTCGGTTGAACAAAACCATTAAAAAATTAGACGAAATCGGCAGACAGCTCGGAGATCTGGGCCTGGTTCGCGGTATTGTTCAATAAGCGGGGGTTTAAGCCAAAGGTATTCGAATAAGCCCTCCCTCCGTGGGGCTCCCCGCGATTCCTGTTCATTTTGCGGCCTTCCCGTCCCCCCCTCTTCCCTACATTCTTGTTCTTCAAAAATCGTATCCAAACCTATTTTGAATGAGGATACTCCGCTCAGTTGCAATCCACGCCTGGGAGCTTAATTTATGGAAATCGATCCGGGGGCGAGGCCGCCCCTTACCAAACAAAAGAGAGGAGGCAACATGTCGGTATTAATGGAATTCAGTATGTTCCCCACAGACAAGGGAGAGAGCGTGGGCGCCTATGTCAGCCGGGTCATCGATATGATTCGGGAGAACGGAACCGCATATAAATTGACGCCGATGGGAACGGTGATTGAAACCGAATCGATGGCCGAAGCGCTGGAATTGCTACAAAAATCCCACGATATACTCGAAAAAGACGCCCGCCGGATCTACGCCACTGTCAAATTCGATATTCGAAAGGGCGCGGAAAATCATCTGGAGGGGAAAATTCGATCCGTGGAGGATAAAATCGGAAAGGTGCGCACATAACCGTTTTCCAGGAGGTGGGGTGATGAACAGGAAAGGGTTTCTGATTTGGATATCCGCTTTTCTGATGGTTGCCGGTCTGATGGCCGTCTCCGCAGGCGCGGAAGAAAAAGCGGACATGGGCGGATGGGGTCCGGACAGCGAATACAATCAACATTACAAAACCAGTGAACGGGACCGGATCAAGGGAATCATTGCGGATATCATCGAGGTGAAACCGCTGCCCGGCATGAGTCCGGGGGTGGCGTTGGTGGTCAAGGATTCGGAAGGGGAAACGGTGACGGTCCACCTGGCCCCGAAATGGTACGAAAAGGCCCATCCTTCCAGGCTTCGAAAGGGCGACCCAGTCAAAATCAAAGGCGTATGGGCCGAAATCGGCGGCAGGGAGATCTTCATGGCCGCCAAAGTGAAATGGAATGAATCCGAAGAATACAAGGTGCGAAAGACCAAAGACGGCAAACCCTTCTGGACCCTGGAAAAAGAAGAGCATGCCAGGGAGATGGCCGAAGCCGGCGAAAACTGAGCAGCGGCGGGGTTCCCGATCAGACAAGGGGAACCCCGCCCTCAACCCGGATGGAAGGTTCGAAGGAAAACCATTTCCTGTATTCGACTCTCATCGAATTCCGTTAAAAAAAAATAAAAAAGGACGATTTCGAAAAAGAGATTTATATCCGATTCGGCAAACATCCTTTCCCTGCCGGGGACCGGATGCCCGATATCCGTCTCCCGATGTTCATCCCAGTAGGGCATATCTCCTGCTAAATCCGGCTATCCCCCATTGCGCGTCCCGATCCCCTGGTCTATAGGTTGGGTCCGTATGCCGCCCCTCGTCGCGCTCACGAAATGACATCTTGCTTTTTTGTTCCGCCTTCTTTTTTGCTTTTATTACGAAATCACCCTTTGAGGAGACCCCATGGATCGGATGGAGTTGATACATCTGGACGAATTGCCCGAGCGCTGCCGGCGCGATATCAAACGTTTTTTTCAAAAACCCCACAGCGATCTCGACGTCAATCTCCGGAACAAAAGCGACCTCTACCGCAATCCGGACGATTACCTCATCCTGGCCAGAAAGGAAAAGAAGGGTCCGGACGCTACCGCCTGGCAGACCTCCTTCTTAAAAAAATCGGACATCCACACTTTTATCCGATACAACCCGAACTATACTCGTAAATATTATCTGGTCTGGGATGAAACCATGCAAACTCACACCGGTCCGATCCTCCTCTCCGACAGCGGCCGGTTCGCCACCTGACAGGGCAAAATCCGCGCTTGTGCAATCCGAAACGGCCCGGCGATACACCGCCGGGCCGTTTCCTGTTAATCCTATTGGACCGATCCTCCTGAATCGATCCTCCTGAATCGGTCCTCCTGAATCCGGGTTATTCCAGAATCGTGCGATCCCCCAGATTCCCGTATCGATGGTAGTCGTGGGAGATGCTTTGCTCCTGGAAATAGTGGAGCATTTCGATGCGCCCCTCCATCAGCACCGGGTTGCGGGCGATATAGAAACCGGCTTTCGCCGCCGCCTCATAGACCGCCACAGGCACCCGGTCCGGGGCCGCGTACCGAATCCGGTCGATCTCCGGAAGGATTTCGATCAATTCCGTATCGGAATGGCGGGTCAGGCGGGTCCCTCCGAGGATTCGCTTGCCTTCTTCACCGTACAGGAATTCGGTGACCGGATTGTTCAGGTCTTTGGGAATCCCGACAAGAAGCCTGCACCGGGCCACAGTGGCCGCGGCGATTCGGCCCAGAACATCGAACAGGGTGTCCTCGGGATGAATCCGCACCAGCACCGTCCCTACCGGCAGGTACCGCATCACATTGTCCTGGCCCCGCAGGTGAAAATAGTCCTTTTCCAGATAGAATTCCTGTTCGGCATTGTAGATGTAGCTTTCGATGGCCCGGACCGTCTTTCTCAGGTCGGCCGCATATTCCGGCATCTGCCCCCACCGGAGTTTGATCCGCCAGTCCTGGGCCGTGCGCAACAATGCGTATTCTTTTTCGATCGCTCCCACAGCCGGGAAATCGGTCTCCTCGAAATCCATGAACTGGGAAACATAATTGGGGCTTCCCGCCTTGATCCCCGCGCCTATAGCCGATTTTTTCATGCCGCCGAAGGGCTGGCGCAGGACCACGGCGCCGGTGGTGACCCGGTTGATGTAGAGGTTTCCGGCCTCGATCCCCTGCTTCCATTTCGCCTGCTCCCGCTGATCCAGACTTTCCAGACCCGAGGTAAGCCCGTAGCCGGTCTGGTTCACCAGGTGGATGGCATGGTCCAGGTCTTCGACGCACATCACCCCGACCACCGGACCGAAAAACTCGGTCATGTGGGTGTAGGAGCCGGGTTGAACGTTCCACTTGATCCCCGGGGTCCACAGGTAGGGATTGTTCTGGACATTTTCGGGCTTGAGGGCCCACTCTTCCCCCGGTTCCAGCTCGGTAAGCCCCTTGAGGAGGTCCCCCTTGGGAGGATGGATCAGCGGCGCCATCTTGTTGCGGAATTCCCAGGCCGAACCGACCGCATAGCTTTTGGCCGCATCCACGAACTGGGCCCGAAAATGCGGGTCTTCATAGACCTCCCGCTCCAGAATGACCAGCGAGGTGGCCGAGCATTTCTGACCGCAGTTGCTGAAGGCCGAGTGAAGAATATGCTTGATGGCCTGGTCCCGATCCGACATGGAGGTGACGATGGTGGCGTTCTTTCCGCCGGTTTCCGCCGCCAGCAGCACATTCGGCCGCGCCTTGAGGATTTCCATGCCGGTGTCGGTGCCGCCGGTAAGAATAATGTAGTCGATATCCGGATGGTGGGTCAGTTCGGGCCCCACCTTGGACCCGGAGCAGGGCACGAACTGAAGCACGTTTTTGGAGATCCCGGCCCGCCAGAAGCACTGGCAGAGATGCCAGGCGGTCATGGCCGCGGCCGTGGCCGGTTTGAAGACCACCGTGTTGCCGGCCGCCAGAGAGGCGGCGATGCCGCCGGTGGGAATGGCGATGGGAAAATTCCAGGGCGTGATCACCAGGGCCGCGCCTTTGGGGTGGGGCGTGAGGGTTTTCAGTTCATCGAATTTTCCCACCGTCCAGGGATAAAACTCCGTAAAATCAACGGCCTCGGAAACCTCCGGGTCGGCTTCGGTGAAGACCTTGCCGGTGTTGGCCGCGGCCGCGCCGATCAGGTCCCCCCGGGCTTTGCGCAGCTCCAAGGCGGCCCGGGCGAGGATTTCGTGCCGCTCCGCATGGGTCATCTTTCGCCAGCCGTCCGGATCGGCCTTGGCGGTCTCCACCGCCCGCTGCGCATCCGCCTTATCGGCCAGGGCGAACCGGGCCACGATGATGTTTTCGTGAATCCGGTTGGGATCGGGGACATCCACCGTATCCCGGCCCTGAAAGATCTCTTCGCCGGCCACCACCACCGGAATCTCTTCCGGCCCTTGGTCGGCACCCTTTTTCCATGCATCCCGAATCGATTCGGCCCATTTCCGGTTGGCGGTCAGGGACCAGTCGGTGTCCGGCTCGTTCGTAAACCGGTCGGTGTAAAAGGTGGACGTCTTTTCCGGAAAGGATTCCTTCCGGCGGTCCTGAACTCGGTTGGGCGTCTTTTTGGCCTGATCCTTGTACCGGCAGGATTCGATAAAAGTCCCTTTCAGGAAATTCCATTCCTCCGAATCCGGCGTCAGGTTGAAGGAGTACCGAAGGAAGTTTTCCTCGGCCGTGTTTTCATCCAGCCGCCGAATCAAATAGGCGATGGCATTGATGAACTCGTCCCGGTCGGCCACCGGCGCATAGAGCAGCACGCTTTCGCCGGAGACATCCTTGACCGCCCGCCAGATATGATCGGCCATGCCCTCGAGCATCTCAAAGGAGGAGTGTTCGGCCACCCCGTTCTCCCGGGCCAGCCTGTAGGCGTACGCCTGCTCGAAAAGGTTGTGGGAGGCGATCCCCATATGCACCGCCTTGATATTTTCCGGAATCATGGCGTAGTCGATCATTCGCTTGAAATTGGCATCCACCGCCAGCTTGTTGTCGTAGGGGGCCAGCGGCCAGTTGTTGACGGCCGATTCCACCGCCTCCATTTCCATGTTGGCGCCCTTGACGATGCGGATCTTGATGGGGGCCCCGCCGTCGGCCACCCGCTTTTTGGCCCACTCGGTCAGATCCCGCTGCATCTGATAGGCGTCGGGCAGATAGGCTTGCAGCACAATGCCGGCGGGATAGTCCTTGAATTCGTCCAGATCCAGGGTGCGGGTGAACAGGGCTGCGGTGATCTCCAGATCCCGGTACTCCTCCATGTCCAGGTTGACGAATTTGGGGACCACCGTGTTGTCCTTTCGAACAAAATGGTGGTCCCGCGCTGTTCGAAAGAGCCGGGCCAGCCGCTCCATCAGGACCTTGATGGTATGTTCAAAGGCCAGGGAGCTGATCTGGGAAAAGAGGGTGGAGATTTTCACCGAAATATACTCGATCTCCGGATTCCGCAAATCCGCCAGGTACTGTTCCAGCCGGGACACGGCTTCCTTCTCTCCCATCACCGCCTCGCCGATGTGGTTGAGGTTCATTCGAACCCCCTGCTCTCTTCGCTTTTGCAGATGGGGAAAGAGCACCTCCGGCTCTCCCGGAATCACCGACCGGGCGCTGTCGTCCCGAATCTTTTCGATCATTCGGGGAATGGAAATGGAGGGCGCATGCCGCCCCACCGACAGAAACAGCCGCATCAGGGCCTGTTCGGACATACTGAAAAAGCCGGGCACCCCGTATTTGTTGAGCACGAAATTGACCTGGTCGGCCACCCGGCCGGGATTGTCGGCGCGAAAGGACTGGTCGATCATCTTGGTCAGGATGACCTTGTCCAGAGGGTTGCGGATCAACCGCATCATCTGCTTCTGGTATTTTCGCTCCCTGGCTGTCAGGAGTTCATTGGCGCGTTTCTGCCAGGTCTCGGCCAGGGAGACCGCCTCTTGAATGAGGGTCTCGTTTTCGGATAAGTTCATGAATCATCTCCTCCAATGATGAAATCCACCCGGGAAAGGCGGATTCGGTATGCGGGTTGGTTTCCGATCAACTCCCCGGGGGGCGGGGGATCATCATTTTCCGATGGAGGCGATGCACTTGATCTCCACCCGGCCGCCTCTGGGAAGCCCGCTGACTTCCACCACCGCCCGGGCCGGCCGGTGGTCGGTAAAAAAGGTCTCGTAGACGGCATTGAATTCGGTAAACTTCGTCATGTCGGTCAGGAAGACATCCACCGCCGTGACATCTGTGAGGTCCCCGCCCGCCGCCCTCAGAATCTCCTGAAGGTTCGTCAGCGCCTGCTTCGCCTGTGATGTCAGGTCGGTCCCCGCAAAATCTCCGGTGAACGGGTTGAGTCCGAGCTGACCGGACACGAACAGCAGCGGTCCGGCGGAAATCGCCTGGGAATAGGGGCCGATGGCGGCCGGTGCGTTATCGGTCTGAATGGTTTTCAGTGTCATTATCTCCTCCCTTGGTGTAAATAACATTTTCTGCATTCCGCATATGTAGGAGAAATTATGTATTTTTTCAAACCTTTTATGGACTTTTGCCTTTGGCCCTTGCCAATTCCGTTCAAACAGGCCATAAAAAACCATCCCATTACCAAACAAAGGAGAACCCTATGGAAAACAAGAAGTTTAAAGCGATGGTCGTAGAGGAGACGTCCGAAAAGCGATTTGAGCGGCAGATCCGGGAACGGTCGGTGGAAAACCTGCCCGAAGGCGACGTGCTGATTCGGGTCAAGTATTCATCCCTCAATTACAAGGATGCCCTGTCGGCCACCGGAAACCGGGGCGTCACCCGGACCTTTCCCCACACCCCCGGGATCGACGCCGCCGGCGTGGTGGAAGAAAGCACGGACGACCAATTCAAACCCGGCGCGGAAGTCATCGTCACCAGCTATGACCTGGGCATGAACACATCCGGCGGGTTCGGCCAATATATTCGGGCGCCGGCGGGATGGGTGGTGCCGCTGCCCAAAAATCTGAGCCTCAAGGAGGCCATGATCTACGGCACCGCCGGTTTTACCGCCGGAATCTCCGTCTACAAACTGACCCACACGGTCAAGCCCGAAGACGGAGACATTCTGGTGACCGGGGCCACCGGCGGAGTGGGCAGCCTGGCCGTTTCGATTCTGTCCAAGTTGGGCTATTCGGTGACGGCGGTCACCGGCAAAACCGAGGAGGAATCCTTTCTCAAGGGGATCGGCGCCCAGGCGATCCTCAGCCGGGACGAGGCCCTGGATACCAGCGGCCGCCCCATGCTCAAAAGCCTCTGGGCCGGCGTGGTCGACACCGTGGGCGGGGATTATCTGGTCACCGCCATCAAATCGACCCACCTCCACGGCACCGTCACCTGCTGCGGCAATGTGGCTTCGCCGGACCTGCCCCTCAACGTATTCCCGTTCATTTTGCGCGGGGTCAGCCTGCTAGGGGTCGATTCCCAGAACTGCCCCATGGACACCCGGGTCCAAATCTGGAAGCACCTGGCCGGCGACTGGAAACTGGACCGGCTCGATCAGATCGCAAAGGAGATCTCCCTGGATCAACTGGACGAAAATATCGACCTGATTTTAGAAGGAAAACAGAAAGGACGGGTGGTGGTCAACCTGGATGCTTAGGTCATCCGGTTTTTCAAACTTGAGGGCCGCCTGAGATTTCCGCCCTCTTCAGATTGTCGAAGAGGGCGGAAACAGGATAAACCAGGGTGAGGGTTCTCAACGATCCTCGTGGATCGTTTCCACGTAAATCGCCTCCACCGAGGCCATGTGGAGCACGATGTAGCGGTGCCGGGAATCCCCGCTCATGGCATCCAGTTGAAATTTTTTGGATTCATATCCTTCCGCCCGGGTATACATTTCAAAGGTCCGGGTCAGCTTTTCGGCCTCTTTTTCGTTCACCGCATCGAAATCCAGAACGGAACCGGATTTGAACGCAACGGAGAGTTTGACTTTCTGTGGCATTTTTTTCACATGATTGGGGTTGGCGATTGGTGCTCGAGAAAATCCTTACCAGGAAATTTCAGTTTTGAAAATATATTTCCAAAATCTCACCTCTTGAGCCCCTGTTCATAAGGTCGATCCGGAGGCAGGTCCGGTTTGGCCGATTCCATTCGCACCAGTTGATCGCAGCGCTCATTTTCCGGAACCCCGGCATGCCCTTTGACCCAGTGCATCTCCACATCATGGGTTTCGTAAAGATCCAGCAACCGGGCCCATAAATCGGCGTTTTCCGCGCGGTCCTTCCGGGTCCGCATCCAGTCGTTTTTTCGCCACCGTTCGGCCCAGCCTTTGGTGAGCCCGTCCACCACATACCTGGAATCGCTGAACAGCTTCACCCGCGAGGGCTTTTCCAAAGCCTTCAACCCCTCGATGCAGGCGGTCAGCTCCATCCGGTTGTTGGTGGTCAGGCGAAACCCGCCTGAAAGCTCCCGCCGCCGGCCGTTCTCCAGGATGACCGCCCCGTATCCCCCCGGCCCCGGATTGTTCAGGGCCCCGCCGTCGGTATAGATGATGATCGAACCCGAATCGCTGTCGATTCCGGGCTTCGGGGTCTTTCGGGCCGAAGATGCCGCCCCGGCATGGGAGTTATTCTTGTTTTTGTATCTTCCAGCGGGGGGCGGCGCATCCATAAACGCTTTGGCCTCTTCCCGGGTCGGGAACCCTTTGTAAACGGCCCCGGGAAATCCGGTGATCTGAACCTGTGCGCCGTTACCGCCGAACCAGGCGGTGTAAATCCCCGGTTTTCTGCCTTTGGCCACGGCGTAATATTTCTTTTTTGCCACTGAATGCGTTCCTTCCGTTATGCCTCGATGCACCCGGCATCCCTTTCTGCACCCTTGTTTTCCTTCCAAGGACCCCACGGCCACCGGACGATCATTTATCTCGAAGGCGTTCCCTATCTTAAATCAACTTCGGTTTCAATGATAAAGGGGTTTTTGCGATAAGGGGTGTACGATAGGAAGACAGAAAACGGAGCTGTTTTATTCGATCCGGTTTATTCGTTCCGGCAGGGGCCGGGAATCTTCTGAACCGCAGCCGGGCGATTGACCAGATAGATGCCGACGGCCACTAGAACCAGCGCGGTCAGCAGACCGCCGGTGAGCGGCTCGTGGAGAAACACCGCGCCGGACACCACCCCGAACAGCGGGGTCATGAAAAGAAATCCGGCCAGCCGAGGCGCCGGATACCGCAGAATCAGCCAAAACCAGGTCAGGTAAGTGATAAAGGCGACCCAGACCACCTGATACAGCAGACAGGCGAGGATGAGCGGGTCCAGTCGAAAAACCCCGGGTTCACCCATGGCTGCCGAGCCCAGCGGCAGCAGCAGGGCCGATATCCCGATCTGGTAAAGGAGGGTTTTGGCCGGCTGAATTCGGCATAACGGCCCCGCCTTGATCAAAATGGTGGCCGCGGCCCACAGCAGGGCCGCACTCAGCAGCATGCCGTCCCCGATCAGGATGCGGCGGGTGGGCAGAACCAGGGATTCGCCGAAGACCACCAGAATACCGACAAAAGCGCAGCACAGCCCCGCCACCTGCATTCTCACCAACCGCTCTCCGGGCAGAAACAGCTGGGCCCCCAGAGCCGTCCAGAAGGGCATGGTGTACAAAAAAATCACCGCCCGGGAGGCGGTGGTAAAAACCAGTCCCCAATAGATCAGCATGAACTCGGCCGCAAAAATCACCCCCACGGCCAGACCCCACCAGAGGGTGCCGTCCTTTTTCAGAAACGGCTCCCGGCGGCAGATCATCCAGATGCCGATCAGCACCGCCGCCCCGATCGACCGGATGCCCGCCTGCAACACCGGCGATATCCCCTGATTGGCCACCTTGATGGTCACCTGCTGAAATCCCCAGCTGGCGCAGAGAATCACCAGCAAGCCTGCGGCTATAAGGTCGATGGAGCTTTTGGGGGTATCGATTGAGTTTCCGTCCATTTTCTAATTATATCCAAAGTGGAAAACCATCGGAATCGTTTCGCCGACTGGCACTTGTAATACACTTGATCGGAACCGTCAATCATCCCGATTCTTTCTGCCTAAGATGCCGCTTTCAATTCATGGCTAAGCTGGTTGATTGTGGTGGCGAATGAAGCCTGGGTGGTCGAGATCGGGCAACCCTGGCGCAATGACCAGGCCGGGCTCACCAAAAATCTACTTCAGATCGACCGGACCATCACGGTGCACGGCCATCGCTCGGCCAAAGAAGGGGAGCGGTTGCTCAAGGCCGAACGGGTGGTTATCGACGGGCGGGATTACGATCTCTACCCAGGCCGCAAATCCTGATTCCACACCAGAGGCGAACCCATGACGGACGGCTGGACCACGGCTCTGGAAGCATCTGCGGCGGCCGTCATTCTCCGCAATTCGGTCTGGACCTATCCGCTGGTCAATGCGGGCCATATCCTCGGGGTCGCCCTTCTGGTCGGTACCATTATCCCCCTCGATCTGAGGCTCCTCGGCTTGTGGCGGTCGGTGCCGGCGGCGCCCCTGTGGCAAGTGCTTCGGCCGACCGCTGCGTTCGGCCTCGTAATGGCGGTTTTCTTTGGGTCACTGTTGTTCATCACCCGAGCCACCGAGTATGCCGAATCGCCTCTGTTCATTTTCAAAATGATAGCCGTGGGAACGGGTACCCTGAATGCGCTGATTATTAAAGCGTGTACCATATGACCTTGCGGTAGTTAGTGCAAGTAAACTTCATCT
>CAZNLT010000074.1:24001-26956 GCA_964573705.1 uncultured Desulfobacterales bacterium | reverse complement strand
CGCCGGAGACGGTCGCGGTCCAGATGCCGCTGCCGTCCCCCTGGCACAGGGTGTTCTCATAAAACCAGGTTCCTTCGGCCTCGGTGGGGCTGATGAAGGTGCCCGCCACCTCCACCCAGGAGGTGGAGAAAGCGAACCTGCCGTCCACAATCTCGACTTCTGCGTTACCGGTCTGGAGCAGGTTGCCGAGTTCACAGTTGATGTCGTCAAAGCCGCCGACGTAATTCATGATCACCGAAATATTGGATACCTTTCCGTCGGCCACCGTGAAGCTGATCGCCTTTTCCTGATCGGTGGCGCCGGACCAGTCGCCCTCGACGATTGTATTCGGCGTACAGCTCAGGTCTGCGCCGTCGCAGTCCTGATCGATGCCGTCGCCGCAGATCTCCTCGGCCCCTGGATGAACAGCCGGATCCTCATCATTGCAATCCCCGTCCGCCACGGTGACGCCGTCTTCATCAAAATCGATGTCGGTGGCCGGGCAATCTCCCACACCCGGATAAATATTCGGATCGGTGTCGTCGCAATCGCCCGCTTCAGTGGTATATCCGTCATTATCGCCGTCCGGGACGGGACAGGTTTCCGTACCCGGGTAGACCAGTTCGTCTTCATCGTCGCAGTCGCCTTCGTACTCGCTGAAGCCGTCCTCGTCGTTATCCAGGAACTCGGCCAGCAACTTCTCGACTTTGACCTGAAGGACTAGCAGGCGGCGGCCGGCGGTGCGATGGAAGGTCAGCAGATACATGGCCCGGGCCACATCCGCATTTTCCGCGAACACCGGCTCATCGACCGTGAAAACCACGTTCAGGCTCACATGATATGCGGCCAGCCGGACCGCATCGGCGATGAGGATGCCGTCGGACAGGTCGTCGTCATCGTCCAGGGTCAACAGGAACTTGCATATATTGAACGCCGCATAGGGCTCGACCGCCAGATCAAACGGCGTCAGCTCCGGCGCAGCGGGGACCTCCGCAATGATGATCCCGCCCAGATAGAAGGTCACCATCTCGCCTGCAAGGTAGGTGAATACGCCGGCCATCGTCCGTCCGTGCTGGGTTTCGGTTCTGAATTCCAGGCCGGTGATGTTGCCGAGCAGCAGTTTTCCCTCCAGCACCTCGGCGCCGTCAGGCGCGCAGGTCTGAAGGAAGGTGTCGCAATCCAGATCCGCAGTCCCGCCGCAGGGTTCCTCGGCGCCCGGATGGATTTCGATGTCGGCGTCGTTGCAGTCGCCCGCGTTTTCGGAGAAGCCGTCCCCGTCATCATCCAGGTCCAGGGGATCTTCCGATACCGGCACGGCCGTCGCTGTCCAGGCGCCGGTGCCGGTGGCCTCGCCGTCGCAGGTCGGATCGCGGTAGAACCAGGTGCCTTCGACCTCGGTATCGCTCATGAAGGCGCCGCTGATTTCCCAGTCGGCGGCGGCAAAGACAAAACGGCCGTCGTCGATTTCCAAGGAGGCGGAGCCGGCCTCGACCGTTTCGGTTCCGGTGCAGGTTCCGCTGAAGATCAGGTCTGCGGTCAGGTCGGAGACGTCGTCGTCGTCCACCGAAAACCGAATGTCCCCGACATCATTGCCGTCGGCATCCAGAATAATCCCGTAAAAGGTTCCGTCCACCGGAATCACCGGGGAGATCAGGTCTTCGCCGTCGCAGTCCTGGTCGATGCCGTCATCGGCGATTTCTTCGGCGCCCGGATAGACGGTGTCATCGGTGTCGTTGCAATCGCCGTCGCCCACGGTCACCCCGTCGGCGTCTTCATCCTTTGCCAGATCTTCGGGGCAGATGGTGTCTTCTCCGTCGCAGTCCTGGTCGATCCCGTCGCTGCAGATTTCTTCGGCGCCCGGGAAGATCGTGTCGTCGAAGTCGTTGCAGTCGCCATTGCCCACGGTGACGCCGTCGCCGTCCTGATCGTTGTCGAAGCTGCCTTCAATCCACAGACTGAATTGAAGGATGATGCGGGCGCGGAAGGCGAACACCAGAAGCCGGCGGCCTTCGCTTCGATAGCCGGTCAGAATCCAAACGGCCGATTCCACATCCTCATTGTTTTCGAACACATCCGGGCTTACGTTGAAGTTGACGGTCATAGTGGCGAATCGGCGGACCAGCGCCCCGATGGTGATGCCGTTGTCGGGGTTGCCGTCGTCATCCAGCGTCATCAGAAAACGGCATATATTGACGGCCGTGGGATTGGTTTCATCGGCCGCGCCGTCCACCAGATCCACAATGGTCAGCACCGGAGAGACGCCCGAGGTCAGGGTAAAGTCCCCGATCATGATCCGGCCGATGGAGAAGGTGACCGTTTCGCCGATCAAAAATCTGAACCGACCCTCTTCGTCGGTCACGCCGCTCTGGGTTTCGGTCTGATATTCAACGCCCTCGATGCCCGCTTCGCCCACCAGGAGCACGCCTTCTTCGGTGCAGATGAGGTCGGCGCCGTTGCAGTCCTGATCGATGCCGTCGCCGCAGGTTTCAGCAGCACCCGGAAAAACGGCTGCATCGGTGTCGTTGCAGTCGCCCTGATTGACGCTGTAATTGTCGCCGTCACCGTCGACGTCATCGCAGTCCAGGTCGCTGCCGTCGCAATTTTCATCCGTGCCGTTGCCGCAGATATCCTCGGAGCCGGGGTTGATCGCTGGGTCTGCATCATTGCAGTCGCCCTGGTTTTCGGTATAGCCGTCGTTATCGTTATCCACATCATTCGGGTTCGGGGGCGTCGGGGGTGTCACGCAAACGGTATCGGCACCGTCGCAGTTTTCATCCACGCCGTTTCCGCAGATATCGAACGCGCCGGGATTGATTGCCGCGTCGTTGTCATTGCAGTCGCCGCCTTCAACGGTGAAGCCGTCGTTGTCGGCATCCAGATCGTCGTCCCCATTATCATCGCCGTCGTCGTCGTCCCCATTATCATCGCCGTCGTCGTCGTCCCCATCATCATCATCGCCGTCGTCGTCGTCCCCAT
>CAZNLT010000074.1:20337-23901 GCA_964573705.1 uncultured Desulfobacterales bacterium | reverse complement strand
CATCATCATCGCCGTCGTCGTCGTCCCCATCATCATCGCCGTCGTCGTCGTCCCCATCATCATCGCCGTCGTCGTCGTCCCCATCATCATCGCCGTCGTCGTCATCGCAGACCAGGTCGGTTCCATCGCAGTTCTGGTCGATGCCGTCGCCGCAGATTTCTTCGGCCCCGGGATACACGGTGTCATCGGCGTCATTACAATCGCCTTGATTCTCGGTCATGCCGTCGCCGTCGTCATCCACGTCGGGATCGGTGGCGCATATCAGGTCTTGGCCGTCGCAATCCTGATCAATGCCATCTCCGCAGATCTCGTCGGCATTCGGATATATCGAAGGATCATCGTCGGCGCAGTCGCCTTGTTCTTCGGAGAATCCGTCTTCATCCGCGTCGTCGTAATCATCGAGATTGTTCAGGGTGATTCGCAGGTGAAGCTGGGCGAAGGTAATGGAAATCAACCCTCGTTCGCCCGCCAGTGTCAAAGTGGTGAGTGTGGACACCGCTTCGATGACCGCACTGTTTGTTTCGAAAGAAACCACGGTCATGGAAAAGTCGATGGAAAGGGTCGCGGCCGCCTCGCGAACCGGCTGGACGATCGAGATGCCGTTTTCGGGATCTGCATCGTTGTCCAGCGTCAGCAGGAATCGGGCGATGTTGGTCACTCGATCATCGGTTTCGTCTTCTGCCCCTTCCACAAGATCCACCGGTGTGATCACCGGTGCGGCTTTGGTGGAGCCGATGATAATGCCCCCGATGAAAAACTCGATCGTCTCGCCCTCCACATAATGGAAACGGCCCCCGGAATCGGTGATGCCCGATCGGGTGTCGGTCCGGTATTCCAGGCCTTCCACCACGCTGTCTACGAATACGCCTTCTTTTACCACCGGCCCTGATGAATCGCCGCTGCCGCTACATCCGCAAATCATCATGGCCGCCAGTCCGATCATCAACATCAGACTGAAAGATCGCCATTCCCTTCTTTTGAAGCTTATCCCGATCGTCTCTAACACACATGCCTCCTTTTGAAAAATGTGAAAAAATACCGAAATTCAAATACTTAGAATTCGGAAGCTGATCACGATCGGCTGAAGCAAAAAATATTCCAAAAGCAGGATGAAGAAAATGATATGTAGAAAATTCTCGGGGAAGGGGCCGGAAAAGCAGCGGAAACGCAGCTTTCATGTCTCAAAATTCTGAGGTAATTTTTGGAGAGTAACCGAAATTTTTCAGGAGTCGTTTGCAGAAATCATTAAAAGATTTTATATCGGCAAAAAATTTTTTAATGATTTCATGCATTTCGGTAATTTTACCAAATTGAGACAGCTTCTCGGGGTGGGAATCAGATGGGACGACGACCCCCCTTTCAATTGGGAGGATACGGATAGCAGGATAGGGGTTGGCGGATCGGGCGGGCGGAAAGGTAAACCGGAAAAAGGCATGATAAGAAGCGCGGGAGTTCATTCCCGCGCGGGCTTGCTTTGAAACAGGTTCAGTTCTTGGCGCTGCCCAGGATTTTTTCGATCTCCTCGGAATCCAGGACCTCATGCTCCAGCAGGGCTTCGGCCAACAGGTCGAGTTTGTCCCGGTTTGCGCTCAGAAGGTCTACGGTGCGGGTATCCTGTTCGTTGATGATCCGCCGGATTTCTTCGTCGATCATTCGGGCGGTGTCTTCGCTGAAGTTTTTGGTTTCGGTCATCTCCTTGCCGAGAAAAGGGTGGGGTTCCCCACGGTCGAATGCCGCGGCGCCCAATTTTTCGCTCATCCCCCAGTTGCAGACCATGCGGCGGGCCATCTGAGTGGCCTGTTTCAGGTCATTGCCGGCGCCGGTGGAGACATCGTCGAATATGATTTTTTCAGAGCCCCGTCCGCCCAGCATGATGGCGATGCGATCCAGCAGATATTTTTTCTTGAGGTTGTGGCGGTCCTCATCCGGAATCTGCTCGGTCAAGCCCAAAGCCCGTCCGTGGGGCACGATGGTCACCTTCTGCAGGGGGTCGGCCGTAGGGACCAGTTTGGCCATCAGGGCGTGCCCGGCTTCATGGTAGGCGATCATCCGTTTTTCTTCTTCGCTGATAAAGTCTTCCCGCTCCAGACCCATGCGGATCTTATCGATGCCTTCGAAAAAATCGGCCATCTCCACCTGGTCCTTATTTTCCCGGCCGGCGATCAAGGCCGCTTCATTGACCAGGTTTTCCAGGTCCGCGCCGGAAAATCCCACCGACATTCCGGCCAGGCCGTCCAGATCGACATCCTCGCTCAGGGGGACTTCTTTGGAGTGAATCTCAAGGATCTGCTTTCGGGCTTTTTTGTGGGGCTGCTCCAGAATGATGCGCCGATCGAAGCGGCCCGGGCGAATCAAAGCCGGGTCGAGTACATCCGGCCGGTTGGTGGCGGCCAGAATGATGACCGACTCCTGGGGGGAAAATCCGTCCATTTCGGAGAGGATCTGGTTGAGGGTCTGTTCCCGCTCATCATGACCGCCCCCGACTCCGGTGCCCCGCACCCGGCCGATGGAATCGAGCTCATCGATGAAGATGATGGCCGGCGCATCCTGTTTGGCCTTCTTGAACATGTCTCGCACCCGGGAGGCCCCGACCCCGACGAACATTTCAATGAATTCGGAGCCGCTGATGCTGTAAAAGGGGACATCGGCCTCTCCGGCGGTGGCCCGGGCCAGCAGGGTTTTTCCGGTCCCCGGGGGGCCGGCCAGAAGGATCCCTTTGGGCAGTTTGCCCCCCAATTTCTGAAACCTGGACGGGTCCTTGAGAAATTCGACAATCTCCTGAAGCTCTTTTTTGGCATTGGCCAGTCCGGCCACATTCTCATAGGTGACCTGGGTGGTGGATCGGGTATAGAGCTTGGCTTTGGATTTGCCGAATTTGAAGAGTCCGGCCCCGCCTCCGCCCATCCGCTCCTGAAATTTTTTGGAGCTGTAGACAAAAAAACCGATAATCAGGACCCACGGCAGCAGGGTGATGAGCAGGGTGGCGAACCAGGAGGCTTCGGTGGATTCGGTCCGAATGGTCACCCCCTTTTTTTCGAGCTGATCCATCAGGCCGGGGTCGGGAAAGGAGGGGAGGATGGTTTTAAAATATTGGAGCGTGGGCGCATCCTCTCCCTCGCCGACTTTGATCTCTTTTTTGAATTCGCCGGTGATCTCTTCGCCTTTGACATGGATACTGGACAGATTTCCGCCCTTCAGGTTTTCTTTAAACTGGGTGTAAGGAATCTGCCTCACATCGGAGTAGCTCCGACCGACCAGAAAATAGATCAGCAGCAGCCACAATATAAGGAACCAGAGGTTTCGTTTCCAGAAATCCGGTTTCGGTTTCCCCTCCCCCGGTTTTTGAATTCTGTCGTTCATGTCATTTTCCCTTATTTATGCATTTACGCGTGTATTAAATCGACCTTCTGAAACCCGATCTCGATCGAAGGCCCTTTTCGGCATTCTGTCAGAAGGTTCTCAACATGACAGATCGAATGGATCTTGTATATACGGCAATTTCTGTATTTATTGCGGATATGGAGGGTGCTATATCTGTGCTTTTTGTCACCGCTTCATTTCCGG
>CAZNLT010000074.1:0-20237 GCA_964573705.1 uncultured Desulfobacterales bacterium | reverse complement strand
GAAAAAACGGCGGCGGAGCGGTTTGAAGATCTGCTGGAATTCCATGTTATGGGCCGGGGATTCACCTGGAAATCGGACGATTTCGAGAAAGACATCGCCATGGCCCGGAATGCCTGGTCTCTGGCCAGAGAGAAGATCGCTTCCCGAGCCTACCGGCTGGTGATTCTGGATGAACTCACCTATCTGATCGCCTATAAAATGCTGGAAGAAGGGGAGGTGGTCTCGTTTCTGGTAAACCGGCCCGAGGAGGTTCACATTCTGGTCACCGGAAGAAATGCCTCGGACGGGTTGATCCGGGCCGCCGACATGGTCACGGAAATGGCGGCGGTCAAGCACCACCGCGCGGCAGGGATTCAGGCACAGAAAGGCATTGAATTTTGATGAAATCCAAGGCGGGTCACTCCATCGCTCGGAAGGCAATACAGGTTTTCATCCTGTAAAATAAGTCATTTCCCTCATTTTCTTTTATTGCGGTATGGGGGAATATTCAGCGTCAGAATGAAAATGTACATGAAACGGCTTGGGCCGCGACATGAAAACCAAATTGAAGGAGGAAACCCATGAGCGAAGGCGGCAAGGATTTTATTCGAATTGTTTTATCATTGATTATTCCCCCCATCGGCGTGTTTTTTCAGGTCGGCCTGGGGCTTCATTTCTGGTTGAATATTTTGCTCACCCTTCTGGGATATGTGCCCGGCCTGATTCACGCCATCTGGGTGATCGTTAAGAAATAAACCTTTTTTTCCCACTTTCAGCCCCCATTTTACGGCTACCCATCGGGAGGGACCGGTTCGCCGGGTTTTTCACCGGACGGACCGGCCCCTGGGCGAAATTCCTCCTCTTTTTGTTTCGAGGCTTTCACCTTCCGGTTTATTATGCGCTCTTTTTCAGGTTTTGCCGAAGGGCCTGTCAAAACCAGCGGATATGCAATGAACTTTTCTGTGCCGGGTCCGTCCATAAAGAAAATCAGATGCGAAAGCACTGGGAAAGAGAGGCGTCGCGGGAAGAGAAAGTGGGCCGATTGAGAGGCTGAAACGAAGCGAAATGCGGCTCAGAAAAAAGCGGTTTTCACCGAAACGTCTACTCCTGTATCTCCGACCCATCGGAAGCCACCTGCGCCAGTCGGGGGGTGATCGCAACGGTCTGATGTTTCGATTTCGTATCGGATTTTGGAGGATTCGGTTTGGCATCGGGTGTTTCATTTAAAACCGCGGGAGTGGGTTGGACATTCATCCCTCCGGGTTTTTTTTCAGGGTCCGGGGATTCGGCGGTTTTGAAGGGTGTTTGTGAATCCGCGGGTGTGGAGATTTGTCCGGCTTTGGCCGCCTCGGCGATCGACTCCTCTGAATTCAGCGTCTTTATGGACACTTCCTCGTTTGCGATGCGTCGAATCGTGACATCGAAATCGAGCATCGACAGAACACCGATTCCGCACAGGATGATCATCATCACGGAGGACAAAATCCACAGGGACTGATTGCTGTTCATGGCCCCTCCTTTTCAGGAATTGTGAAGGACCGGCAGTCGGTCGCCGATCGCTTCCTGGATGGACATGGAGGTGATTCGGTCGCCGATGCCGACCCGGATTCGTATTCGAGTGGCATCGGCTTCCGTGGATTCCAGCCAGATGGTGACCGGAATGCCGCTTCGGGTTTTGGCGTCGATTTTTCCCGCGCCTTCTTCCGCGCTGACCTCCAGAACATCCATTTCGGGTTCTTTGTGGGCGGACAATGCTTCGGCCGCCGCTTTGAGGGTCAGGGTCAGGGGCGCCTGATAGGTCGTGATCAGGTCTCCTTCAAGGTAGCTCACCGTCACGGCGCGTTTATCGGCCGGTTTTTCCTCGATCAGCATGGAACGGCATCCGATGCACATCAGCGCCAGAAGACAAATCCAAAAGACCGGCCGAAAAATCGAGTTCATGGGAAAACCGTCCTATGTTGGGTATGATCCGTTTATTTGTCAAATTGGACAAAGGGTTTGGCTTCCTGGTATTCCGCGTCTCCACCGGAGTCCATGCCGTCGTCGGCCCATCGGTAGGTCTCGATCTTCGTGGTATCCGATGAGGGGAGTGAACTGCTGATGGATTTGGGGAACTGTCCCTCCGAGGATTGAAACCGGGTCAGGATCACGTTTTTGGGAATATCTTTGATTTCAATGATATCCTCGATATAGACGGCGACGATGTTGCCGAAAATAGGTTCCGAAGTCTTCAGGTGCTGGATATGCTCTTTGAAAAGATCCAGCGCGGTTTCCGGTTTTTCGGCGTCGACGATGCAGGAGAAATATCCGTGTCGGGCTTCCTGGTCAAAACCGAGTTCGTCAAATGAAAAATGGCCGATGTAGAGCATCTTGCCTCCTTAGCGGTTCGGATTCATGTCAAGGCGTTTGCGTGGGTGATGGTCGAGTGAAACGGTATCTCAGGCGACCGCTCGGCTGCTGTCGTTTTCGATAAATCGAAGCACCTCCTCGATGTCCGGAATTTCGCGCATGGCGTAGACCTTGGCGAATTTCACCTGTCCGGCCCGGGAGATCAGAAAATTGGCTCTGCCGGAGACCCCTTTTTCTTCGTCGAAGATACCGTATCGCCGGGCCACTTCGCCGTGGGGCCAGAAATCCGCGAGCATGTCGGTTTCGGTCATCTTCATGTATTCGGCCCAGGCGATTTTGGCAAACGGGGCGTCGACGCTCATCCCCAGGGCCACGGTTTCATAGCGGTCGAAGAGTGATTTTTTGATTTCCAGAGACCGCATCTGAATTTCGCAGACCGGGGTCCAGGCCAGGGGGTGAAAAGAGAGGAGTACGTCCTTTCCGATTTCAAAGAAAGAAGAGAGGGTGACGTCCTGGTTTCGCAGATTGCGTAGGGTAAAATCGGGTGCAGTGGCCCCGGTTTTCAGCGCGGTGGTTTCCATGATCGTGCTCCTTATTTATGGTATCGCAGGCTGTTGCCGCTGTTCGATGGGGTAAAAACATACCATGAAACAAAATCCCCTTCATTTAAATACAAGAAATCCTGTAGGGGTGGTGGGGAAAACCTGTATTTTTTTGCCGAGAGGAAACGGTGATCCGAAAACATGCCCCGGCTTCCGGCCTGGGGCTGGTCACACCGCCCCCTCTCCATCGAGCATTTTCGAGACCGGATCGGCCAGGGAGAGAACCTCGAACGGCTCCCGGCCTTCCAGGGCCGACGTGGTTTGCGGGCAGGAATCGGTCATCCAGACATGAGCGAAACCGGCATCCAGGAATTTTTTCCAGGAATCCTTTGGGAACACCCCGTGGGTGACATAGGCCGACACCCGCTCCGCGCCGCTGTCTCGAAGTGCCCGGGCGCACTGGCGCAGGGTGCCTCCGCTCATGACCAGGTCATCCACGATGACCACATGCCTGCCGGAGGGGTCCCCCTCCTTGATGGAGATGATCCGTTCCTTTCCCCGGCGAACCTTCTGACAGATGATGGTTTCGTAATCCTGAAAACTTTTGCCGAATCGTTTCACGGCGCCTTCGTCCGGAAAGGCGACGGCCACATTCTCGATATCCTGCAACCGCCGGTGCAGCAGCGGCACCGCGGTTTCCAGTCGCGGCACCACGGTATCCGAAAAATAGAACCGTTCCTGGGGTGCGTGAATATCATAGACGACGATCTGGGTGGGCCCTCCCACCGAATGGGGAATATTGGAGAGCATCCGGGCCAGGGTGGCCGCCGTGGCGATCTCCCCTTCCACATCCACCCGTTCCATCGTCCCCACCGGGAAATAGGGGAGGATCAGTTTGAAGGACCGGACCACATACCTGGGAATTTCATAGATTACCGCCAGCTGCCGAAAGATCTCCTCGGGTGAATCCAGAGACGCCAGAAAAACCACATTCTGATTTCGGGCGCTATGGACATCCGACACCCGAAGATTGGGAAAGCCGTCGTCAAAGGCGTCCCATTGAATCTCTCCGAGAACGGTATCCCGGCGAACCGCGCGGATACGTTCGGCCAGCGGGGCCATTTGGGGACAGTAATAAAGATAGGTCATTCTTTTTCCTTTTTCGATCGCTGATCGCTGAACGGTTGCCGGTTTCCGGTCCGCAAGGTTTGTATGTCCATGTTATATCCGGGCGGATCGGCAATCAATGGGGGAAAATCACTATTTTGAAGGAAATTTTTCTTGAGTTTTTCTGTGAAGAAAGAAACCGCCTCCGTGAAGGCCGCCTGCCCGGTTGGCTCGGCTCAATGGCGGGCCAGTTCGGTTTCAATTGCGGCGCCGAGTTTTTCTACGGTATAGGGTTTTCGAATGTAGGCGCCGGCGCCGAGTTCCTGGGCTTTCCGGACCCGGTCGGTTTCAGAGAACCCGCTGGCGATCACCGCTTTCTGGCCGGGATGGATCTCCAGGATTCGGCGGTAGGTCTCCAGACCGTCGATGCCGGGCTCCATGATCATGTCCAGAACCAGCAGGTCGGCCGAATGGGTTTTCATGTATTCCACCGCCGCCTCTCCGCTGGCGACCGCCGTCGGCCGGTAGGACAATTTATGGAGGATGGAGACGGCGATCTCCCGCTGTTCCCGAATATCGTCGACCACCAGAACGGTTTCCCCGTTGCCGGCGTAGGATGCCGGTGAGCGGAAACCGTCCGCTTCGGAAACAGCCTCCCGGGTGGCCGGGAAGAAAAGCTCGAAAACGGTCCCCAGGCCTTCCCGGCTCTCCACATTGATATATCCCTTGTGGTCCTGAACCGCGCCCCAGACCACCGCCATCCCCAGACCGGTGCCGCTTCGGCCCATCATCTTCTTGGTGTAGAAGGGTTCGAATATCCGCTTGAGGTCTTCGGATGAGATGCCGGTTCCCCGATCGGCCACGGTGAGAACCACGTAATCGCCTTCCTGAATGGTATCGTATCCCCGGATCGGGGTGTCGATATACCGGTTTTCGGAGGAGACGGAGACGGCGCCGCCGTCCGGCTGGGCTTCAGCCGCGTTGGAGACCAGGTTCATCACTGTTTTTCGCAGATGAACCGGGGACCCTTTGATGTTCAGCAGGTCCGGCGCGAGATCGGTCTGAACGGCGACCCCGGGATGGTATTGGATCAATTGCCTGCATTCCGGAGAATCGAGATATTCATGAAGGATGGAGTTGAGGTCGACCACCTCCCGCTGAATCACCCCCCGGCGGGCGAGGGTCAACAGATCCTGAACGATGGCCGCGGCCTTCTGGCCCGATTCGCGAATGGTAAGGACGGCATTCCGAATCGGGCTTTCCGCCGGAAGATCCATCAGGATCAGGTCCGGATAGCTCACCACACCGGAGAGGACGTTGTTCAAATCATGGGCCACCCCGCCGGCCAGCAGCCCCAGGGCCTCCATCTTTTTGAGCCGGGCCAGTTGCTCCTCCATCTGTTCCCGCTCCTGTTCGGCTTCCCGCTGCCGGGTGATGTCGATATAAGTTCCCACCGCCCGCACGGCCCGGCCGGTCTCGTCTCGTTGGGTCACCTGGCCCCGGTCCAGGATCCATTTCCATTCGCCGGACGGCGCCTGCACCCGGTACTCGGCTTCATAATACGGTGTTTCCTGTTTTAAATGGCGGATCATTGTGGACCGGACTCGGGTGAAATCATCCGGATGGACCGTTTTTTTCCAGGTCGACAGGTGCGGTTCCGTCGTATGGGGGTCGAAGCCCAGAATGTCTCGCAGGCGGCGGTCCCAGAGGATGACATCCGTCCGGAAATCCCAGTCCCAGGTGCCCTGATGGGTGGTGTCCAGGGCCAGGTTGAGCCGGTCTTCGCTTTCCCGCAAAGCCTGCTGCGCTTTTTGCTGATCCTCGATCATCCGGTTCGCGCCGGCGGCCAGAGCGGCAAACTCCGAGAAGTGGACTTTATTTACGTCAATCTTCTGGGATTCGAAAGCGGATTTTCGAAAGAAGTCTGAGAAGAGATCGAGGCTGTCGAGTATCTTTTTGGAAATCAGTTTGGCAAGCAGGGACACCATCAACAGCACCAGGATCAGCACCCCGGTGATCCACAGGATGAGCTGTCGGACATCGTCTTTCAAGGCCGTCCGTTTGGCCTCGATCACTTTTTCAATGTCATCGATGTAGAAACCGGCCCCGACCATCCATTCCCAATCGGGCACACTCATGATGAAGGCCATTTTTTCGTCGGGCTGGCCGGTGGTCGGTTTTATGGATGCGATGTAGCGAAGAAAGCCGCCGCCATCTTTTTGGGATACCCGAATCAATTCCTGGACCACTTTCATTCCGCCCAAATCGGTGTATTCCCAGCGGTTGGTTGCGAGATGCTTCCGGTTGAAATGGGCGAGGGTATTGCCGCTGAAGTCGTACATGAAAATGTAGCCGTTCTTGCCGAATCGAATTTGATTGATCCAATCCAATGCGTCGGATTTAATATCCTCTTCAAAATCCTCGATATACTCGCCGGTGCCGATCCACCAGTCATAGGGTTCGAAGTATGTCGCAAAACCGATCTTTTCGGACATGCGATCGGTGATGCCGGGTTTGTACCAGTGCCACCGCAGAAATCCTTCTCGTTTCTCCCGAATCAGGTCGATAAACCGCCGGATGGTATACAGCCCCTTGCTGTCTTGAAGGTCCCACAGGTTTTTGCCTTCGAGAAGCGGGGAATGGGGAAGCAGGACGTTGTTGCCGTCCATATCGTAAACAAAGTAATAGCCGCGGTCCTGATTGAAATGCAGCGGCCGAAGCGCGGCTTTGATGATCTCGATGATCTCCTGATCGGGTCTGGAATCCCTGTATTTATAATAGAGATTGTGCGCCACGGCCAGGGCTTCATAGACCCGGTCTCGAATATCGGCTTTCAGGGCTTCTTCGGTGGTTTTCCGCTTGTATTGCACATAGGCGATGACCCGCTCCACTTCGTGTTTGACCTGGGCTTTCTGGGCGGCGATGAAGTCGTCTCTCAGGATCTGTGCTTCCTTGTGAAACCGCCGGTATTCATGGGAGATCCAGAAAAACCCGACACACACAATGGACAGAAAAGAGACGAGAATGATGCTCAGGTGAAAGGTGTGGTGAAGGCTCTGTTCTTTCTTCATGGTTGGGCATGGGCTCGGTTTTCAGATTCGATTCTGAAAATATCTTTAGGCGAAATCGGGGGTGGTGTAAAGGGAATAACCGGATATGGCGGCAGTTGACGAACTTTACGGAAAATGGAGTAGTTGAGTCGATTCAACTCATATCCAATAACCATCAGCCGGCCAAAAGCATGTGAACGGTTTTCCTTCACGTGCAGCGTCCATGACCGGCATCAAAAAATCGGATATTCTTTCAATAACCATTTCGAGATTTTTGGGTACATTCTCCGGTTTGGAATTTCGAATAAACGCTCTCCATTGAATCTGCTTTTGGGCGTCTTTTCTGAATTCGAACGTGAACGCCGTCGGCTGGCCCTTGGGCAGCGGCATTGAACGGCACCTGAATGTTGTATTTTGAATGGCCTTGCAAAGCGTCTGTCCCTCAAATTCGAATAGTCGGCTCATCAGCCACACGTCATAAAAATCTTTCATCCGGCTGTTGGCCATACTCAGGCGCACCATGGCTTCCAGTTTTTCGGCTACCACAGTATACCGCGGGTACGCCAAAAGCACGGGATGGGGAGCATCCAGCAGCGTTGGATAATTGATCGCTTCAGGGGCAGGGGTAACGATATCTCCGAAGCCGATGTCGATTTGAAGTGGAATTCGGGCCTTCAGGAGAAATGCCGTCAAGGTTACCCGCATGCCTCCGTAAGCCTGCTCTTCGCGGATCGGCATTGTGGATATCGTATCGGGAATGAACCTTATGCCGTCGGTTTCCTCAATCGGCAGAGAACACACTTCTTTGAAAATGTGGATGATATCTCCTGATTCGGCGGCTTCGGCGTACAAGAGATCAGCATCTTTTGTGACCCGGAAGTTCTGTCCTTTCCAGACAAGAAACATGCTTGCGCCTTTTAGAATGAATTTTTTTGAATGGGCCGAAATGCTGAGCCGGTATAGAAAACGCTCCATGCCGTAGCGATAGAGTAAAAGATTGAAATCCGCGCCTTGGCTTCTCGCTATATTCAGAAGCCGCTGAAAAACCGAATGCCCTATATTGGTTTTCTTTTTTCGATTCAAAGAATCGCCTCCAAATAGGGGCGCATCACATTGGAAACCCGGCACACCTTGGCAGCTCTCCATAGGTCATCCATATTTGCCTTCCGACTCCTCCAGGTTTCTCGAAGCGCTTCCAGGGCGATATCCAACCCGATCTTATTGCGAAACTTAAAACAATCTGCGACTGTTTTGGCCGGATTAAAAATTTTGACTGGAACGCGGTCTATATGGTGTTCCTCCAGCCCGAAATGCAAAGACGGTTTACTGAAACGAACGATTTTTAGGGGAGGGTAATCGAATTTCGGCTCCCATTTTTTATTGTCAATGGCGATCCACACCCGATGAGGGATCTGTGTCGTAAGATGATGGAATTGCAGCGCCGAAATCAGGCAAATTACCGCATGCGGTACCTTTTTGGCCACCTCGGCCATGGAAAGGAATTCGCTGGTTTGGGCATCCGGCAAGGCATAGAGTCCCCGTCCGACGCGCACCAAATCTCCACTTCGATACAGCCTCAAAAGGTATTCCCGATGAATTCCTGATGCCTCCGCGTCCCGAGGTCGGATCAACCCCCTTTGGCCGGCAAGATGAAGAAGTTTTTGTTTTCGATCCACAATGCTCCTTTGTGTCAATTGCTTTGTAATTATAAATAAATTCTGCGGAAATGCAACTTTTTTGTATTTCTTTTCGCGGAATCAAGTGGCGGAGGATTTCGAGATAATTAGGGAATAGGAACGACCAAAAGTGGAGCAAGGACATTCGAAGCATGTATTGAGGAATACATGGTGGCTCAAGTAAAAAAAAACATGCTATAAATTAAGATTATTCGGTATGATGGCAATTTCAACAACTTTCAATGCGATAACCCGGTTAAATACGAGATCTTCAAAGGTCATTGGAACAATAAGGACTCAAATGAACCCCCTCATCGGCATCACCACCACCCCTAAAATGGACGGCAATCTTTTGCTCGACCGCATCCCCCACGAATATGCAACCTCGGTTCAGGCCGCCGGCGGGCTGCCGTTGCTGATTCCGACACTCACCGATGCCGCCTGCATCGACGCCTACATCGACCGGCTGGACGGCCTCCTCTTCTCCGGCGGGGACGCGGATGTGGACCCGGCCCGGTTCGGGGAGGACCCGGTGCGCGAGCTTCGGCTGATCACACCGGAGCGGGATGAGATGGAAATCGAGCTGTTTCTTCGGGCGTTTGAGCGGGACCTGCCGGTGCTGGCGATCTGCCGGGGGATTCAGGTCGTCAATGTGGCTGCGGGCGGGAGCCTGATTCAGGACATTCCGTCTCAGGTGACGGACGCCATCGGCCATTATCCCCGAGGCATGGACATGCATCTTCTCTATCACCGGATCGAACTGGAATCCGGCAGCCGGGTCCGCGAAATCTTCGGAAGGACCGACCTGCGGGTCAATTCTTTCCACCATCAGGCGGTCAAGACGGTTGCGCCGGGATTTCGGGTCACCGCCCGTTCTGCGGACGGGGTGATCGAGGCGATCGAGGCCCCGGACAAGCGGTTCATGGTGGGGACCCAATGGCATCCGGAGACCCTCACCGCCGGCCATCCACACTTTCTGAATCTTTTCAAAGCCTTTATGGCGGCTTGCGCGGAACGATAACCCCCCCCGGGCTGTCTTATTCCCCGCCTTCGGGATCGAACAGATATCCCTTCGACCGAATGCTCTTGAAAAACCGGGGCTGTTTGGGCGCCGGTTCGAAGTATTTCCGTAGACGGACGATGAAATTGTCCACAGTCCGGGTGGTGGTGAACCGGGAATAACCCCATCCCACCTCCAGCAGCAGTTTTCGCGGCAGGGCTTTGCCCGGATTTTCGGCGAATACGGCCAGCAGCTTCAATTCCTGTTCCGTCAACCGCAGCTGCCCGGCCACGCAGTCCGCCTCCCCGGCCTCCAGATCGATCGTATTGGGCCCGAAGGAGAGCACGGTTCCGATCTTCCCTGAATCCTCCGCCTTTTCCGGTCGGCCGGCCCCGTTCCAGGAGATCCGGGTCAGAAGACGATCCACCCGCAAAAGCAGCTCCTCCAGCACAAACGGCTTGACCATGTAATCGTCCACCCCGTGGGTCAGGCCGGTGACCCGGTCTTCGGCCGAGCTTTTGGCCGAGAGGATCAGGATGGGCAATTTTTCGTTTTCCGCGCGAATGCGCCGCAGCACGGAAATGCCGTCCATGCCGGGGAGCATCACGTCCAGGACGATCAGGTCCGGTCCCCAGACCCGCCATGCCTCCAGTCCCGCCGGTCCGGTGTCGGCGATTTTCGTTTCGTATCCCTGCAAAGACAGATTGAGCCCGACCCCCTCGGCGATATGGCGGTCGTCCTCGATGATCAGTATCTTTTTCCCGGAGTGTCTGTTCTCGGCCACATTTTCTCCTCGTTTGAGCCGTTGATCGGGACTCGATCAGTACTTATCCGGCAGCGCCAGTGTGAAAACGCTCCCGTGCCCCGGTCCTTCACTGTAAGCGGACAAGGTCCCGCCGTGAATCCGGGCGATGGATTGGGCCAGATAGAGCCCGATCCCGCTGCCCCGGACCGACATGTCGTCGGCCTGCCCCACCTGATAGAATTTTTTGAAGATTCGCTTGAAGTCCTTTTTTTCAAGCCCGACCCCGTTGTCCTGAAACGTCAATTCGATCCATCCCCGCCGGGTGGAGAGATCGATCTCCAAGGTCGGATGATCGGAGGTATTGTACTTGACCGCATTGGTGACCAGGTTCATCAGCAGCATGTCGAACAGCGCCGGATCGATCCGGTAAAGAAATTCCCGATCCCTGGGAAAGCGGGTCGGAATGCGGCAGGTCTTGATCAGATGCGCGTTCTCTTCCAGAAACCGGTCCACGGTCCGGCGCAGGTCCTTCAGGGTGAAATTGCCCTGGTAACTCTTGCTCTCGATTTTGGCCAGGTTCAGGATGCTGGAGATGGTGGCGTTGAGCCGGACCGTGTCCTGAATCATGTAATCGATATATTTCAACTGGCTCTCCCGGGGAAGGCCGTGCTTTTGAAAGGTTTCCAGGTAGAGCCGCAGGGAGGTCACCGGGGTTTTGAGTTCATGGGTGAAGTTGTTGATAAAGTTGTTCTGAAGCCGGTAGAGCTGAAGCGTTTTGAGGTTGTAAAAAAAAATGATGAAGATGCCCAGCAGAATAAATCCCACCAGCATGGAAAGCACCATGATGACGATCCAGGTGTCCGCGGAAAGGATCTGTCTGGAATCGAGATCGAATTTTCGCATCAGAGTCTGCAACCCGCTGCTGACCTCGATGTACCAGTAGATGTAGAGAAACAGCGATGTGACCAGGGCCAGAATGGAGGCCACGAAAACCAGGACGGGATGAAAATACCAGCGGGATCGGGTCATGATGTTCGGACCGGGCGAGGATGTCGGCCGGCGGAATAAGGTTTCCTCAACAGTTTCGACTCCTCCCCAGATTACTCTATCCCGGGGGGAAAATCAACCGCCTCTCATTTGTAAAACTTCTGTAAAACCCCGGCTCCGGGGCTTTTTCCGTTTTTCACGGTGTAGTATGGTCTTTTAGAAACAGAACGCCTTTCCGTCGCTATTTATTTCGTCAACCTTCCATCATTTTCAAAGAGGATATATCATGTCCACTCAACCCGTTCATCCCCTCGGCGTCCGCGCCAGGGTACTGTTGACCAGCGTATTCGGCCCTTTCGCTCAGGATGACGAATACGGCAGCCGAACCGTCAACCCGATGGAACTCTATCACAACCAGGTCACCCGGGTTCAGGGCGCCTTTTCCCTGCGGATGTTTCACCGTTCCTTCGGGCTGATGTTCATTCAGGCCAACCTGAAAGGGCCCTGTACGCTCCTCGATTTTCCCACGCTGGAGCGGTTTCTGGCGGAGATCCGCGAGCATCGGTATGAGGTCATCGGCATTTCCGGCATCATTCCCAATGTGGGCAAGGTCAAAAAAATGTGCGAACTGATTCGGCGGCATTCCCCGTCCAGCACCATCGTGGTCGGGGGGCATGTGGTCAATCATCCGGCCATCGAGACCACGGTGGATGCCGACCATCTGGTCAAGGGAGACGGAATCCGCTGGTTCCGGCGCTATTTGCAGCAGGACGAAGACGCACCGGTGCGCCATCCGCGAAGTCTGTCCGGTTTTAATACCCGAATCATGGGCAAAGATGTTCCGGACAATCCCGAAAATACCGCCGCCATTCTGATTCCGTCGGTGGGCTGTCCGGTGGGGTGTAATTTCTGCGCTACCTCGGCCCTGTTCGGGGGCAAGGGGAATTTTATCAACTTCTATGAAACCGGCGACGAACTGTTCCGGGTGATGGTCGATCTGGAAACGGACCTGGGGGTGAGCTCTTTTTTTGTACTGGACGAGAATTTCCTTCTCCACCGCAGACGGGCCCTGCGGCTTCTGGAGCTGATGGAGACCCATGACAAGTCCTGGTCTCTCTGCGTTTTCAGCTCGGCCCGGGTCATCCAATCCTATACCCTGGAGCAGTTGGCGGGGCTGGGGGTTTCCTGGGTCTGGATGGGGCTGGAGGGAGAGGGCAGCCGATACCGCAAGCTCAACGACGTCGACACCTTCGACCTGGTCGGGACCCTGCAATCCAACGGCATTCGAGTGCTGGGGTCTTCCATCATCGGGCTGGAGGAGCACACCCCGGAGAATATCGGCGCGGCCGTCGATTACGCGGTAGCCCACGATACGGTGTTTCACCAGTTCATGCTCTACACCCCCATGCCGGGGACCCCGCTGTACGAATCCCACCAACAGGACGGCACCCTGATCCCTGATTTTCCGGCGGCCGACACCCACGGGCAGTACCGGTTCAATTACCGGCATTCCGCCATTCCCGCGGGTGAGGAAGAGGGATATCTGCTCGGGGCCTTTCAACAGGATTTCGAGATCAACGGACCCAGCCTGGCCCGAATGATCCGGGTGATGCTGGACGGCTATCTCAAACACGGGGCCCATCCCGATCCCCGGATTCGGCGGCGCATTCTTCGGGAATCCGCGCCTTTACGGTCGACCTATGCCGGGGCGGTCTGGGCCATGAAGGCCCACTGCAAGGACCATCCGCTCATGCGGGGAAAAATGGCATCGCTGCTCAAGGACCTCTATGCCGCCTTCGGCCCCAGCACCCGCCTGGCCGCGCCGGCCGTGGGGATGTACCTGGGCCGCACCCTGCGCAAAGAAGCGCGGCGTCTGCAAAACGGCTGGACCCCGGAGCCGACCTGTTTTCATGAAGACAACCCGGCCGCCGCGGATTTGAAATCATCGGCGCCGAGCCGACTCGAACAACCGGCGACCCTGGTGCCGGTGCCGACCTCGACCACGTAATTCCGGTGAACCCTGTTGAGATCCGCTTCAGGTTTATCGAGGCGGCGCGGAAGGCCGTTGGAGGGAGATCGTCAGCAGGGTTGAACCTCTCCCATTATCCGCAGGAAATTCCCGCCTAAAATTTTGGTTCGGGCTTCTTCAGAGATGTCTAGGTTGACGATTTTCGCCAGTTCCCTCCGGGGGTCGCCGAATGGGAAATCGGACCCGAAAAAGAGCCGATCCGGTCCGAATTCATCGACATAGGTCTGAATGTCCTGAAGGGAGGCCAGGGCGGTATCCCCATACAGATTGGGCAATTCCCAGAGGCCCCGCTGCCGAATGCGGTGAAATCCGCCGTTCAGCAGCCCGAGATGAGGAATAATCACCCGCACCCCTTCGGCGATCTCTTCGATGAACCGGACGGTGTTCTCGTATTCCTCCTCCAGCACCACCGGCAGGTTGCGGCGGCGGATTTCGGCGACGGCGGCGGCGCACCGGGGATCATCATAATGGTAGACCGGTTCGTCATCGTGGCGGTGCCACTTGATCCCCTTGTGCTCCGGGCTGAGCTGGTCCGCGGCAAAGTCGTTCCAGATGAAAAAATAGGGATAGACGGCGAACTCGGGACCCCCGAGGGTGAGCAGGTGCTGATTGGCGGCCCGGCGGCGGTTTTGCCATGCCGGGGTGTCCCGGAAGTCCGGGTCGTTTCGGTCGTAAATTTCGATCACCGGGGCAAACAGGGCCGCACCGGCAATCCGGGTACCGCTCAAAAGGCTTTGGTAATCGCTGAGGGACTGGGGCGGATAATGCACCTGAACACCGCAGTGGACATGGGCGTCGATGACGGGGTGCGGGTCTTGGAAGGTATACGGATTCCGGGTCATAAGGCACTCATCGGATTCGCTTCAGATATTCGGATTTTAAAATTCCGTAGAGGATCCGATCTTCGAACCGGCCCGACTTTTTGAGATGTTCCCGCTGATATCCTTCGTACTGCATGCCGATCTTCTGCATCACCCGGCCTGAGGCGGGATTTCTCGCCATGTGATTGGCGTAGATACGGTGGAGAAGAAGCTGTGTGAATCCGTAATAGAGAATGGCCTCCGCGGCTTCGGTGCAGTAGCCGTTTCCCCAATATTTGACGCCGATCCAGTATCCGAGGTCGCCGTGCTGGTTTTCAGGGTCCAGGGTGAGGCAGATGGCCCCGAGCAGGTGGCCTTTTTGCCGGTCGGTGACCGCAAAATCGGCTTGGCGTCCTTCGGCAAAGGCGTCGGCATGGGTCCGAATCCATTCTTCGGCCATGCCGCCTTTGTACGGATGGGGAATCTGCAAGGTGGTGTCGGCGATCTCTTTTCGCCCCGCCATCCGTTTGACCTCCGGGGCGTCCGCCAGGGTGAACGGACGAAGCAGCAGCCGGGGCGTCCCCAGGGAGGGCTGCGGAGAGGCCATGGTGAATTTTCGAAGATCGGACATCGACTCAAATTTCGATAATAATGATCAGAATCTACTGCAAGGGACGTTCTTTAACTTCTTTAAAACAGGTGGCCCCATATTTTTTCAGCCGGTTTGGAAACAATTATCACAAAAAGACCGGATAAGGTCAACCGATTTTCACTCTTCTTCCGCTGTTTCTGCATTGGCGGCAAAAATCGTCAACAACAGTTCATCATCATCGATCAGCCGGTAGACAGGTTCTTTCCCGGAAAGACGCGCACTGTTTTCCAGGATGATGCGAACCCCTTCTCCGCGCTTGTCCATCAGGGTGCGGCGCTCGGTATTGATCCATTCGATGTCTGAGGGTACGGGGCATTTGGCCAGCAGGCTGGTTACTGTTTCATTGCGGGCGGACTGGCGATACATGAGGCTTTCCACGGTCATGGTATTCGTGAGGGTACCCGGTGAATAGATTTCGAGACGATCCGCAAACAATTTCAGCCGGATCTTCGATCCGTAAACGGTATAATCCCGGTGTGCCGCGGCATTGACCATCGCCTCGAATACCGCCGTCAGATCATACTGCGGAATATCCGTTCGGCCTTGGTCCTTGACGGCCGCCACTTTCATATTTCTTGCAACAAAACGGCAGGATTCACGGATCTGCTCGTCCAATGGCCCGGATATATCCCGGGCGTCGAGCTGATAGGGCATCCTCCGGTCGGAGGCCGGTGATGTTCCATGATAGGCCACCGCCTGAACAAAGGCATTCGGCATCCAGTCACGCGGTTCGCGGCAAGCCATCAGGATGCCGGCCACCGAGGGATGAAACACACCGTCGACATCCTCAGCGACCATGCCGATTTTTTGAAGGAAGCTCAGTTTTTCATTCCGCGTCCGGGGGGTCCGGAACCGATCGTACAGGGCGGGATCCAGGGCCTCCATGGGGGCCCGCATGACGGGCTGCTCGTCAAAGTGGATCAGCCGGGTCTGGCTGCGCTGCTGCCCCAGGCGAAGGATGTAATCGGTGGACATTTTCCGCTTGCTGCTGCCGATTCGATGAAAATGTCCGTTGGGACTTTCATGCACATACAAACTTCGGGGGATATCCAATTTCAACACAGGTGCGGGAATCCCCGCGGCGTCCGGCAATTCCAATTTTTCGATGCGGCACAACGGCGGCGGTTTGATTCGATCATTGCACACGCCAAGAAGCCAATGTTCCAGAATGCTTAATTCTTCGATGCTCATTCCGTGGGGTTTTCTTGTGTTTTCGTCAATTCCGAGAATAACCACGCCTCCGGCGCTGTTTGCAAAAGCGGCAATCTCGTCCGCCAGCCCGTCCGGATGCGGCCCCGAAACCCGCTTCCCGCGGAAGGTGACTGTTTTCAATTCCAGACGGGCGTCTTCACCCAACCGGATTTGCGTCAGCAAGCTTTCTATGGTGTCAAACATTTTTTATGCCTTCTCAATGTTTTTCGATGAAAGAACAGAAAGTACCCTTGCGATTTTTGTCTTCGCAGTGAGCGTCTTGTTTCCACAGCGCATCCCGCAGACCGGAGGTGCGTCGAATGGATTTCGTCACCGCGTTCTTGAACACCGAATCGGGTCCCCAGATCTCCACCGAGTGCTTGGCCCGGGTGATGCCGGTGTAGAGCAGTTCCCGGGTCAGCACCGGGGACGGCCGGTCGGGCAGGAGCAGCAGCACATGATCGAATTCAGACCCCTGGCTTTTGTGGACGGTCATGGCGTAGACCGTTTCGTGGCCGGGCAATCGTAGCGGATTAATCGATCGGGGCGGCTTGTTGAGGTCTTCGGGAAAGAAAACCCGAAGCCCGTCTCCTTTGTCTTTGTCCGGCAGGGTGATGCCGATGTCGCCGTTGAAAAGCCGCTGGCCGTAATCGTTTTCGGTGATGAGCACCGGTCGGCCCGGGTACCAGGTCCCGCCGGATGGAATCAATTTTGCAGACCGAAGGACCTCCTCGATGATCCGGTTGAGCGCGAGGGCGCCGAAGGGACCGCGGCGAAGGGCGCAGAGGATGCGAAATCGTTCGAACTCATCCAATACCTTGGCCGGTTTCTTCAGTTCTTTCAGGTAGGGGCGAAAGCGATTGATCACCACCTCCTGCATTTCGCGGACGAGGTCCCGAAAGTCGGGCAGCCGGTGGTGGTGGAGCGTGCCGGTCGTATCCGAATGCAGGATTTTGACGGCGGCCTCGGGGTTTCCTTGGTTCACGGCTCGGCTGAGCGGCCCGATGGCGCTGTTTTCATCGTATCGGTAGTTTCGTTGAAGCTGGACGATGCAGTCGCAGATCTCGGGTTGACTCGAGTCTAGAAGCGGGCAGGCCAGGGTGCTGCCCACCGTTCGTGCCAAGTCTTCACAGAAGGCGGGCGTAAACGCATCCACCGCTTCCGTGCCGCAAATGTCGCCCAAGACCGCACCGGCCTCCACCGATGAGAGCTGATCTTTATCTCCCAGCAGAATCAGCCGGGCGGAATCGGGCAGGGCCTGGACGAGTTTGGACATCAGGGCCAGGTCCACCATGGAGGCCTCGTCCACCACCACCACATCCACCGGCAGCGGATTGTCCGTGTTGTACCTGAAAAAAGGAGAACCGTGGATCACCCCCAGAAGCCGGTGAATGGTGGATGCCTTCAGGTCCTTTCCCTTCCCGGGGGGCGGCTTTTTCGAATCGTCGGGTTCTGATGTATTGTCTTCTTTCTTGCCCTGAATCGCCGTCTGCAGCCGGGCCGCGGCCTTGCCGGTGGGGGCGGCCAGGGCGATGCGAAGCCGGCGATCCCCGGCCTGCTCAAAGAGCAGCGCCAGAATCCGGGCCACGGTGGTGGTTTTGCCGGTGCCGGGTCCGCCGGAGATAACGCAGAACCGGTGTGTCACCGCGGTGTAGGCGGCCACCTGCTGCCGGTTCACCGGGTCATTGTTTTCTTTGAGGAAGAGCCGCTTCAAGCCGTCCCGGAGCAGGTCCCGGTCCACCTCGGGAGGGGCGGCGCAGACCCGCCGGCGAATCAGCGCGGCCAACCGGTCCTGGTATTCCCAGTAGCGGTGAAGGTAGAGTCGGTTTGCCGAATCTAATACCAGGGGGGTGTATTCCCCGGGCGCGCCTACCGCCTTGCATTTGTTCAGAGCCGCAAGCCATGGCTGAAGATCGGGACAGGGGGGCGGCGGACCCTCATCTTCGGAATCGATTTCTAAAGTGCTGCCCGCCAGTTCGGATAGGTCCGCGCAGATATGGCCTTCTCGTTGGGCCCGGCTCACCAGGGCCGCGGCCAAGACCGCGGACGGATCGGGTTTCTCGGCGATCCGCTCGATAAACCGGGCGAAGTGGCGGTCGAGGGGGGAGAAACTCCCCGCTCCCAGGTATCGATTCAGGGCGGCGGCATTCATCCGAGATTCAGGATTTTTCGAATCTTGTCGATCAGCGCCTTTTCCGCATCCACCAGTTCCAGGTCGGCATCGGCGATGCGGTGGGCGATTTCCAGGGCCTCCATCCGGTCCTCCTTGGCCGGGAGGAGAACGGGAAGGGCCGCCAGCGCTTCGGCTTCATGGGTTTGAAGAATCCGGGCCTGTTCCTTGACCATCTCCCGAATATCGGCCGCCTTCATCCGCTTGAACCGCTGGTTGGTTCGAATCACCTTCTTGGCGACCTCAAACTCCCGTTCGTCGAAGATCCGGTCGGCGCCGGCCATCACCAGCATGACCCGGACCAGGCCCTCCTTGATCCCGCCCCGGTCGGCGGCCTCCCGCCATTTTTTGCGGTCCGCCGCCATTTCGGGCGAAGGGCCTTCTTCGGCTTCCGCAATCTGCTCCGCCAGCGGCTCGGTAAAAAAGGCCTGGACCCAGGGGTTTTCATAGATCGACTTGAACAGAAACTCGTGGGTGGCGTCCCGAACATCCCGGTAGCCGTTGAGTACGGCTTCGATATCGGCGGAGACCGCCCGTTCCATAACCAGAAAAAGATTGTCTTGGGAGACCGGTCTTCGATGTTCCTTCACCGTCGGGGCCAGTGCCTGAATCGGCGCCATGAAGGGGTTTTGATCGGAAAAGCCGTACCGGGAAAGCCGCATGGGATGGAGCTGTTTCATCAGATTTGCCGATGTTTCATTGCTCAGGAGTTGAACCCAGGGCCGCAGAAAAGTTCGGTAGGCCCGGGCGTTCAGCTCCGAGACCACCGCCACCGGGCCGAAGGCTTCCTCGTCTTCCAGCCCTTCATCATAGGAGAGGATGTCCGGAATGTCCCGGGCCTCGAACCGGACGATGTAGTCCGACACCGACAGGCTTTCGCCTTCATCCCCCACCGGTTTGGGTCTTTCCTCCAGCATCATTTCATACAGGCCCGGGGGCAGGTATTCGATGGTGTCGATGTTCCGAATGAACTCCTTGTGCTCCTTTTTGGCCACACTGGTGGAGACGAAAATCCCCAGGTGCCCCACCTTGCCGTGGACCCGGTAGATGATCACCTGGCCGCACCGTTGAATCTCCTCCAGGGTGCCGTAGACCTTGGCGATCCAGTTGAGGGCCTGCTGGGGCGGGGTGATGTTGTCGCCGCCCGAGGCGAAGACGATCACCGGGTCTTCCAGATTCTTGAGGTCGATTTTTCGGCCCTTGTCCAGCTCCACCTCTCCCTTTTCCAGGCGGTTGCCCAGAAACAGGTTCTCCAAGATGAAGTGGATTTCATCGGCGTTCATGGTGAAATAGCTGTTCCACCATTTTTCGAAATTGAGGTAGCGATCCTCCTCGGTGTCCACATGGGACCAGACATTGTACTGCTTGGTCCAGTAGGTATTGGCCGGGTTGAGGCCCTCGAAGTTCATCACCAGGTTGGCGCCGTCGAACCTGCCGTTGCCCAGGTCCGAGAGCAGGGTGGTCAGCCAGATGCCGCCGTACAGTCCGCCCCGGTAGCGCATGGGGTTTTTGCCCTCCACCCCGGCCCAATAGGAGAGCGGTGATCCGTTGAGGATGAGCGGTCCGGTCACATCCGGCCGGTCGGCCGAGAGCAGGGCCACAGCCCATCCGGCCTGGCAGTTGCCGATCACCGCCGGTTCCGATGCCTTGGGGTGGCGGCGTCTGACTTCTTCGATAAACCGGGTCTGGGCCGCCTTGACGTCGGCATAGGTCTGATTCGGTTCCGGATCGGGGTAAAACAGCACAAAATAGACCGGATGCCCGGCCCGCAGCGCCATGCCGATTTCCGAGTCCTGTTTGGAACCGCCGATCCCCGGTCCGTGTCCGGCCCGGGGATCGATCACCACCATGGGCCGTTTGGCGGTATCGATGCGGATGCCCTGTTCCGGAATGATTCGGGCCAGGTCATGGTTGACCGGCCGATCCAGGGACCGGCCGTCCATGATGATCTCGTAGTTGA
>CAZNLT010000073.1:0-27136 GCA_964573705.1 uncultured Desulfobacterales bacterium | reverse complement strand
AGTAAGTGCGGGGCCGCGCTCCCCCTCATCTCCATGAAAAATCTCTCGGGCCCCGCGGGGGGCCGCTTTTGCGGCTAATTTACCCCCTCCCCTTTTTTTTTTTTTTTAAAAAAAAAAAAAAAAAACCCCCCCCCCGCCGATATTTCCGGATCGCGGCTGCGTCACAGCCAGGGCAAATCCCGCGGTAACCGCCGCGTCAACGGCATTGCCGCCTTCTTTCAGAACTTTCAGAGCCACCTCGGTGGCAAGGGTGTGGCTGGTTACGACCATGCCGTTTTTGGCTTCAACCGGCACACTCCGGTCACCGGAAAGAATGGACTGCCCCTGTGCCGATGCGACACAGAAAAACAGGATGAACAGGAAAAACACAACCTGGTTGATGAAACGCGCGTTTCGACCCACTGTCTTTTTCATACGTTTTCCTTTCGTGTTTAGCGGTTTCCGGGAATAATTCGGTTTGTTAAAAAGAGGGGAATATCACAAATTGACCCTCTCTGCTGCCTTGTCCCTGAATTGCCTGAAAAAGATCGGATGAATTATGCGGTGATTCTTACAAGTGATGGCGGCGTTTAAGGTTGCTGATACATCCATTATCGCGCCTGATCGTTTGAAGCTGTCCCGGCTCGGTGCCCCGGCATCGGTTGTCGGCGAATTCCAGAAAGATCAACCCCGGCATCGGGGCGGCGTATTCGCGCGATGTGAGATCGGAAACGGTCCGCAGGTTGTCGGCCGCGGACCAGCGGTCTTCTTCAAGCTGCTTGAGCTGTTTCGTCTTCATTCGGTGCGATGTCCCTGCGGTTGCGGTTCCGAGGTTACAGAGTGTTAAATCTCACAAAATGGGATGGATTTCAAGTCAAAAACAGACCGGTAAGGAGAAATGTTGTTTAAAGGTGAGGCTCCACATGGACAGGCGAACGAACCCCTTGTCTTCATCTGCGATTATAAGGAATTAAATCCATGGTCAGCAAAATGAACTTCGGGTTTCAACCGGTTGGGTTGAATGCCTGAATGGGTCCAGTGCTCATCCAAGGATTGGATAAATTCGGGCCGGACCAATTTGGCCCTTTTTGATAGAAAGCCTCCACGATCATATCGGAGATAAATGCCTTCCGCTGCGCGTGTGCTGAGTTGTGACTGCGAAAACAGGCGCTTTAAATCGGATAGAGAAAATTTGCCGCGGCCGATGGTCGGGACTTTGCATATCCCTATTGCTTCAAAGATATGATCGCGTCGATCGGCGGACAGGAACCGATTAACCTGTTTGTCATAGATATCGAAACCGAGAAACCAGTCCGGCAAACGGTCATAGAGGATTGAATGAACGGCATAACACCATTCACCAAAAAGGATGAAACGGTCCGTCAGTTTATCAAAAAGCGTATCCGCCCGCGGTGCAAGCCACTCCGGAAGCTTTTTCCATTGATCCGGGCTCGGAAAAAGCAGGTATGCGCCCCTGTTTTGAGCCTGAAGATTGCCTTCACCGTCAAATGAAAGACCGAGATTTGCGCCGTCTACCTTTTCCTCGACAATAATATCATGATGTAGAAGGTCATCCCTTTCAGTGGCTGACATGACTTTGTCATTCCGGATATCAATCATTCCGAGATTCGTAAGATGCGGGGTAGAGGGAAATTTGATGAAGTCCGGTGTCATTCGCCGATTTTTTCTTGGTATTTTAATTCAATGTAGGTCCGGCACAGAAAGAGAACGGGAATACCTGCTTCTCCCAGCGCATCTTTCCATCCCCACCATTTGCTGTCTGTCGCTTGAAATATAGGCGGTTGCTGAAGATGCGCATTTGCAACGGCGACAAACTTCCGATCCGATCTGTCAAAAGAGATCAATCCGTCATGATCCGGAAATTGATCATATGAATCTCCATTTTTTGTAATCTCGATTCGGTCTGATTCCGGAAATTTCCACCGATTGTCGTGGACCCACTTCATAAACCGGTCTCCCACCCCCGGCTGGCCTTTCATCGAAAGCTGCTGCCGGTATTCCTCAAAAATTTCATCCCCGGCATCGAGCACCAGACCGCCCTTTTTTACGACATGTTCGATCGTTTCAACGCAGGCAAGCACACAGTCGATCAACTCATTCGGAATCTTATCCGGGGCAATTGAAAGATTGGCTGTCTTCGGCACATTGGTATCGATCACGCACTTCTTCGGCATTTCCTTCATTCAATCTCCTCTGAACTCACAAATTTCTGCTCCATTCGCTTTTTCATCGCCGCTTTGGCCTGCTGGGTAATATCTTCCATATCGTCGCCGAAAAAATGGTCCGGCCAG
The DNA here is from genome assembly GCA_964573705.1 of uncultured Desulfobacterales bacterium. GTDB lineage: Bacteria > Desulfobacterota > Desulfobacteria > Desulfobacterales > Desulfococcaceae > JAABSQ01. The sequence goes on along the minus strand of CAZNLT010000073.1, from coordinate 24,845 downwards.
TTGATGATATTTCCGAACAGATCGATTTGAAGGGGTTCCAGAATAGCTGGGGCCTTGGTGATATTGGCGAAATAGGCTGACACCTTTTGCTGAGATACGGCATCCTCGGCAATCCGCCTCTGAAGGCGTCTCAAAAAATGTTCCGAATGAGTTTCAATCACCAGCTGAATATTCCTGTCCGCGCCGTTTTCCCTGGAATGGATCACGTCGATCATCACATCGGCCAAAGCGGATTGGGCGCTCGGGTGGAGGTGAATCTCCGGCTGTTCCATCAAAATGATCGAGCCGTGTGGGGCATAAAAACACTCGACGAGCACCGGGAGAACCTGGGTGATCCCGAATCCGACATCCGGAAGATCGACCCAATCCTTGGAGCCTTTGGTACGAACCTTGACTTCATATTCCTGGCGCTGTTCAGAAATCGGGTTAACCCTGAACTCCTCGATTAGATCCATTTCTTTCAGCTTCAATGCAATGATGGCTTCGAAAGACCTGCTTGGACGTCTGGGTCCGAGGCTGATCTTCCGGTTTCGGGCAGCCAGAATCGCAGCAATGGTATTTTCTCCGGCATATCCCACGCTTTCCGGCTCCATTCCGGTCCAGGAATACAACCGCTCAGCTTTTGTACGAAGTGGACCCAGGTAGAAAAGGGATCGGAAAAATTTTTCATGCCGCAGGTTGAGTTCTTGAACAAAGTCCGCATTTTGATGGTAGAAAACCACCTCATCCGGAAATCCGTAGAAGCGGACCGGCGCTCCCGGGTACCAAACCCTTCCCGGCTTTCTCTTTATCGGGTAATTTGAACCTTCGACTTTGTACTCGGACTTTTCCTTGGATTTTCTGACCATCCCTATCGAAAGGCTGATGTTCTTATCTTTCATCAGTTCATACTTGAGATGATCAAGTACAGGCGTGTGCTGATTATGGCCCAGCCCGACTTGTGCTTCGAAGTTCAATTCTTTTCCGGAAAAAAACTGGCCTGAGACCGGATCTTTGATCTTTAATTTCTCCGGCAGGGACCACTGGTATTCAAATGCGATCTTGTTTTCCGCATCACGGTGGAAAACCATCTCCTGATAGGACCCCAGCTGAACAGCGGAATTTTTTCCGCCAGGGTTGAACACGGCTTTTCGGTCGGGGGATTCGACCGTCTGCTTCAGCATCATCAGGAATTGCCCGATGCTCGATTTTCCGGAACTGTTCGCACCGAAAAAGAGAGTGATGGGGGCCATCCGAATGGTGCCGGTGTTTTTCCATCCCTTGAATTTCTGAATTCGTAATTTGTGGATCATTTCATCCGTTCCCCTTCTTTTTTACCGTCTGAACTTGCCCATCAGGAGCTTGGGGTCTTTTTCGATCAGCCGGAAAATCAATTCCTGAATATTTTTATTTGGCCCTTTTAAGACCTGCTTCACCTGCGATCCTTTCGCATGGCGTAGGCCACACTCAGACCGACCCCCTCCGGGGTGTCGACGATTTCCCAATCGGTGATGACTTGATGGTTATCTGGAAACAGCTCTTTTTTTCGTTCCACCATATAGGGTAAAGCTTCGTCAATTAACCGGAGCGCCTCCCGGCCTCCTGCACTGGCCCGGAGCCGTTTATCCAGAGCGGTTTTCTCCTCCGACTGGGCGTCCGGCGACATCAATGTATAATTCCAGAACCAGATGGCTGTGTGCAGGGCGGTTCTTTGATCTTCCCGACTGGCGGCTTCCGCCAAAAGCGGGGCGGCATAGGTGATGATGACGTCGGACATTTTGTTTTTATTCTTTTTGGCCATGAAATGAAATTCCCTCCGGCGTTTTATTGGGTGTAGGCGGGGGGTAACCCCTTTGTCATGGGGTAGTGACTGGTATGGAGCGTCTTCAGCAGTGCGTTTTCAGCTACGCAGGTCGCAGCGATGATGGCATCTGCGAGTCCGACCCCGTGAGATCTGTCGTAATTTCGCTTGAAAAGTCCCCCCGTTTTGGCGATTTCAGAGGTCACCGGAACCACCCGAAAAAGGGATACAAAATTATCTAAACGGTCTGTTCGGTATTCCCTTTTACCCCCGCATACAACTCTGCGATGACAACGAAGGACAGAATCATGCGAGAGGAGTGTGCTTTCACGAAGGCGACCGCCTGAGGAGCCCCTCGAGAAAAGTCCGCCAGAACATCGGTATCCGGGAGAAAAGCCCACGGCATACGCCTACTCCCCCGCTCCCATTCGGACCGTAAGGTTCTGAAGTCAGGAAGATCGGTGCGTTCTTTCCAGATGCCGGCCGTCTCTCGGAGAACGGTTTCCCGCCGATGGCGGCTCTCCTGCTCGATCAACCGGTCTACGGCTTCCCGAACCAGTTCACTCTGTTTTTTCCCGATGCTTTTGCGATAGCGGCCAATTCCATGCGTTGACGCTCTGTCAGATATATTTGCGTTCGGATCATCATCCACCTCCATCCAGAATATGCATCACATTTATACATTACTGTCAATGCTGAGCGGGATGCCGGGGAGAGAGGCACGATTGGGCCGATCCTCTGCATCGCTCCAAGGAGATTATCAAATCCAAAAAGCATCTTGACAATAACGTAACTGTATAGTTGTATACGAAAGTATGGATAAAAATGAAAGTCACCACCAGGGCCTGTTGAAAATCGGAGAGATTGCCGAAAAAGCGGGAACCTCGGTGCGTACGGTTCGCTACTATATGGAGGAAGGGTTTATCGAGGCTGCCGGAAGGAGCACCGGCGGTTTCTATCTGTTTGCTCCGGAAACCGGCGACACCGTCTTTTTCATCCGGAAGCTCAAGGATGTCGGTCTGTCTTTAAAAGAGATCCAGGCGATCTACACCGCCCGGAAAACCGGGCGCACCGGGGAAGAAGCCTCCAAAAAGGTCCTGGCGCACCTGACGCAGCAAAAAGCGGCCGTAGAGAAGAAAATCGAGGATTATCAGCGGCTGAATGCGGAACTGGATGAAGCCATTAAACTGGTGGCGCAGTGCCGGGGATGCACCGCTCGGCCAAGCCGGGAAAGGTGCGAATCCTGCGCCGTCCTCCGGCGGCAGAAAACCATTCCCCTGCCGGTCCGCGCGATTCTGTAGGTCATTTTTCATTCAGCCGCCAACCCCGAAAGAAAAGGAGCATACCATGGCCCGACTCGATCAAATGCCTGAACCGATGCAGTCTCATATACGGAACCTGGATTGCCCGCATTTTGAAAAAACCCCCATGGTCTCCGGCCCGGAGCTGTCCGAACGGCGGGTGGCCATCCTATCCACCGCCGGGCTTCACCGCCGGGGAGACCGCCCGTTCGGCGGAATGGACAGCGACTACCGGGTGATTACCGGAGACACCCCCGCGGCGGACCTGGTCATGACCCATATATCCACCAACTTCGACCGGACCGGCTTTCAGCAGGACTGGAACCTGGTATTTCCCGCAGACCGGCTTCGCGAACTTGCAGAGGATGGCGTCATCGGCAGCGTCGCGGACTATCACTACTCCTTCATGGGGGCCGCTGACCCTTCCAAAATGGCCGTCCATGCCGAAACACTGGCCGGGCTTCTGGCAGGCGACCATGTCAACGCAGTGCTGCTGGTGCCGGTCTGACCGTTCTGCACGCGCGCCGTGGGCGCGCTGGCGCATTACCTGGAAGAAAACGGCATCGCCACGACCCAGATCAGCCTGATCTACGAACATACCAGGGCCATCCGCCCGCCCCGGGCGCTTTGGGTGCCGTTTGCCCTGGGAAGGCCGCTGGGGGTGCCCGACAACCCCTCATTCCAGCGGGAAGTCCTGGTTTCCGCACTCCGGCTTCTGGAACTGGACCATGGCCCCGTGCTGGAAGCATTTCCAAAAGAAGCGCCCGCGGAAGCATCCGAAAACGGCTCAGCGGGAACACCCTGGACCTGTCCGGTCAACCTTACCCCGGCGGCGGAGGAGGCGACCGGCCCGGAAAAACGAATCCGGTCCTTTCTCGATGAAGCGGCGGAACTGCGGGTCTGGTATGATCTCGGTGTGGAAGCGCGGGGTCGGACGGCGATGTCCGATTTTGATCCGGAAACGGCTGCGGGCATCCTTTGTGATTATCTTTCCGGAAAGGAAATCAACCCGCCCGGCAGGGATCTACCCCCGGCCGTGGCCCTTCGCCTTGCCGCCCAGGATTTGAAGGCATTTTACTATGAGGCCGCCATATCCAGACCCGGCGCCGGCCGGCCGAAGGGCGACGAATTCGCCGACTGGTTCTGGACTCGGACGGAAGCCGGAAACATCCTTCGGGATATACGGGATCAGTGCGCAAACGAGCAGGACCAGGCGCTTCAGCTGACCGGGAAAATGTTTCTCGTGCCCATGGGCCGGTAAAAGAACCCGGCGGCGCGTCCCTGATCTTTTCAACAACAGGAGGTTCCCATGACGATACGTAGGCCTGCGGCACTGTTTTTCGATCTCAACGAAACCCTGCTCGATCTGAGTGAAACCAAGGCTTCCGTCGGCGATTGCCTGGGCGGCCGAAACGAGCTGACGGCGCTCTGGTTTTCCACCCTGCTGCACCACTCGCTGGTCATGGCGGTATCGGGGCAGTTCAAACCCTTTGGCGAGATCGCCGTCTCCGCATTGATGATGGTGGCCCGGGCACACGACATGGCAATTTCGGAAGAAGAAGCCAAAAAAGCCATTCAACCGATTCGTTCCGCCCCGCCGCACCCCGATGTTGTTCACGCATTGCGGCGCCTTCGGGAAGAAAATTTCCGCATGGGGGTACTGACCAATTCATCGGCGGAGGTGATGAAACAGCAGCTTGCAGCAGCGGAAATCGACGGATTTTTTGATTTCAGTCTCAGCGTGGAAGAAAACGGCATCTACAAGCCGCACCGGAACGTCTACCGGTGGGCGGCCGCCCGGGAGCAGTTGGACCCCTCCGACTGCATGATGATTGCAGCCCACGGCTGGGATGTCGGCGGGGCGGCCTGGGCCGGCATGCGAACGGCTTTCGTGGCGCGCCCCGGGCAGCCCCTTTTCCCCCTGGCCCCTTCCCCGGAAATGGTTGCCCCGGACATGGAGAAAACAGCCGAACGCCTGATCGGTCTGCCGGGGTAAATCTCTGAACCATGGTTCAGAGTCCGGCGTTTTTTTGTGTTGAGGTGGATCGTCCATGGGATGCGTCCGACGTGGACCTGAGCGGATATGTTATCTTAATTCAGATTCTTTCCGTGTATAATCGCCGTTCTTTTTATTGGTCTCTATGAACCGTATCCGGCGAAAAGGCGGGCAGACATACCGCCACGTATTCGGCCCCGCCGTCACGGGGGGTGCTGTACTGCACCCAGGCGCCGGCCTCCACGATGATGGCCTCACCGTCATGGACCTCGAATACCTCCGCCTGGGTTTGGACGTGAAGCATGCCCCGCAATACGACGGTGTATTCCGTAAATTCCGGCGTCTGCCCCGGTTCGATCCAACCTTCCGGGCTGGTCATTTTCGCGATGCTCACTTGATCGGTCTGTGAATTCACCCGCCCGATATATTCCTCGATTTGTTTGGGTTTGTTGCCGGCCGCCTCAATCCGGGTCGGCGCGTTAACTTTAATCGGCATGTGATCTTCTCCTCTTGATTCCAACGCGCGTCGGGGCCTCGGTTTCCGCCGGTCCCGGGCGCCAGTGAAGAATCCCTCGCCGGTAGAACAGCCGACGAGGAGTTCATGGAGGGGGCGCCGGTTTCAATTTAATTGGGCGGCTGTTGTGGGCTGAATCGCTGATCGCGGCGCAGTACACTCATGGAAAGACCCCTTCGGCGGGTTCCATCAGTAGTTGGATTCCTTCTAAAATCTGTAAAATTCGCTCCTTCGACAATGTCCCGATTTTGTCGTGCAGATCGCTCCTGTTCACCGTAAATATCCGAGAAATATTCACGATGCTTTTCTTCGGTAAGTTGGCTTCGCCCTTTTTCAGCGCCACATTGCCCGGAGCACCTGCTCTTTTCAGATTGGATGTCAGTGCGCACACCACGACGGTGTTGATTCTGCTGTGATTGAACAGATCATTTTGAACCACCACATGGGGATGACGGTACGCCGGTTCCGACCCCCGTGGATCACCGAAATCGATCCAGAAAACATCCCCCTGGCGGATTACCATTGATCCTTGATGATGCGCCGGTGTTTTGAACGCATTCTGGAAACGATCGGTTCGGATTCAGGCTGATCTTCGTAGGCTGCATTGATACGGTCGAGGATCTCCGCCTTTCTGCGGCGCTGAATGAATTCCCGGGCGGCCACCGAAAACAGCCGACTTCTCGACACCTTCAGATCCTTTGCAATCGCATCCATTTCTTCAAACACCGGCTGTTCAATGGAGATCGCGGTTTTGACAGTTCTTCGCATGGATGGCCTCCTTGTAATACCTGGAGTATAATTATCGGTATGAGTGTCGTCAATACTTTTTTCCCCTTTCCGGCGGCAGATCTCTATGTATACCGCGCTCTTTTCCCCGGGAGGTCGTGAAATTCGGTTCACCACCGGACCCGGTATTTCCGGTGCATTCCATAGGCAGAAGGATAAATCGGCTGGAAGCGAAACCCGCCCGGAGAGGCTTGGGGAGAAAATGAAATCCGGCCTAATGGCTGGTAAATTTGAGAAAGGCGGTCAAAGACAGGATGATGACCAGGCCGCCGCCGTAGTGTACCCAGGTTCCGGTTCCGACGATGAGCGAGTCCATCATAGTGGTGCCCGTAACCGTGACGAGACCGCCGATGAGAAGCTGCTCGGTCAGATACACCTGCTGTTTGGTCTGAACCTGATCGAATTCGTTGGTATCGCTCAGATGCATGAGCAATCGAAATGCCGACAGCCCCAGAATGGCGGGGACCGGCACCAGAATGGATGGCGAACCTGGAACCGGCTTCCCCGCCGCCCATTCAGGCGATAGTGAACCGCCAGGCGCAGAACCAGTCTTCGGGATGGGGGTCGGGGGGGCATCCGATGCACTCGGTGCGGATGCGCGGATCGATCCCGGCCGCGAAATAGCTGTACTCCACCAGACCGGCCGATTTGCATGGGTAATCGTCCAGTCCTTTTTTCCGGCGGGCCGCCTGCACCCGGCAGACGTTCATTTCAAAGACCAGGGCGCCGTCGTCTTCGAAATAGGTGCGCTGGGTGTTGAGCCGGGCGTAGACCCGGAAGTGGAGGGCCCGGGCCAGCCCGTCCAGACCGGGGGCTTCGCCCAGTTCGAGGAGGCGCTTGATCGACCAGGCCTCGAAGGGGCTGAAATGGGCCCAGCAGCTGTCGTTGCAGCGTTTGGCATCGTTCATGCCGCGGTCGAATTCCAGCGTCTGAAACCAGATCCCGTCGTTGGCCAGCCAGTTTTTGGACACGGCGTCGACCAGATCCAGCAGGGCGGGCTTGTCCATATTGGTCAGGGCTTCGGGCAGGCCGTCGACCACATCGAACCCGAGGGTCTGCCCGAGGCGCTTCATCTGAAGCCCCAGGCTTTTGGACGAGGCGGCGTCGAGCATCTCCAGGGCCTTGTCCATCCCCATCTGGTGCCGCACCTCGGTGAACCAGAGCGCGTAATGGACGATGATCCGGTGGAAAAAATCGGCGGTCAGCCTGATCAGGTCCTCTTGGGAGAGATCGTCGATTCGGGCGGCGGTGTGCAGGTCGGTCATGGGCGGTCATCCTTTCGGAAAGGGTTTGAGTCTGGCGCAATGTACCCGATCCGCCGGTAAAAATCAATCGGGGGGCGGCTCTGGAACTCTGCTGTTCCCATTCCGACCGTCTTCCCTTCAGACCAGGGTCATGGCGCAATGGCTCCCGTTGTTTCAGCCGATCGAGGGCCTCTGCGGCGGAGGGGTTTTTCCAAAATATTTCCTCGTCAGACCGCGCCGCTTTTCGAGCGGTGCCATCTGATCAACAGGATGCAGAGGAGGATCCGCCAGACAAAGCCGTTTCCCGACACCGTTCCGGCCGCCCCGATAAAGCAGTCGCTGCTGTTTCCGCCGCCGGAGACCACCACCGTCGGGGTGGAGGTGTCGGGGTCTTCGGGGAGATCGCCGTACCCCGCCACAAAATCCGAGAGCCCGGTCACCTCCACGGAAATGGTGCTGTTTTCGGTGTCGAGGACCCGGCTGGTCGTCTCCTGCACCCAGGCGCCGGCCGAGCGCCGGTAGACGTGGAGCCTGGTGGTATCGGGCACCGACGCCGGGTCATACTGAAGCTGCACCGTGAGCGGAGCCTTTACGGCCGGCGGCGACCCGGTACCGGCATCGGCGGCGGTGATGGCGTAGAGATCCCCGGCCGGGGCGATATCTGCCGGAAGCCCGAGATCGGATTCGCCGGCGGTTCGCTTTTCGATGGCGATCACCGCATTCCGTCCCCCCGCGGTGTCGAAGGTGCCCGCCGGAATGCGGAGCCGGGTGGCGTCGCCGCTCCCCAGGGCGAAGGGTTCGTCGATGAAGGGGATGATCACGTCGCTGTTGACCGCCTGGGCATCGGCGTCAAAAGCGAATTCGGCGATCCCGGTCTTCGCATCGGACCCGTAGTGGACCGCCAGTAGGAGCGCGACCATGCCGCTTCCGCCGCCCTCGTAGACCGCCGTGATTCGCCGCCGGTCCTCGGACAGGGCGACTTCCGACAACCTTCCGCCGCCGGACTTGAGGTAAAGCCGGGCCCCGTCCGTATCCCCGGTGGGTTCGGTCTCGGCCGCGGCAGCGGTCTCATCCGCCAGGTACCCGGTGCTGAAGACCGCCAGATGAAACCGGGCGGGGTTTTCCGGGTCCCGTACCGCCCGCAGGATCAGGATCGGTTCCGGGTCCCGGGCGATGACCGCGTCGAAGCCAATGTCGGCATTCCCCGGGGTAAACGGGTTCCCCGCCGCAAACACCGTCGGGGTGTCATCGATCCCCTCATCGCTGTAGAAGATGAGCTGGTAGGTGTGGCTCCCGGCCAGCCCCGCCACCTCGTAGCCCGAGATGGTGTCGTCGGCCTCCCGGTTGAGCCGGCCCAAGACCACCGACCGGTCGGCGATGTTGAGACAGAGCACACCGCTGACATCCGAGGCGGAGGGCGTGGACCCGTCATCCAGGGCGAGACCGCCCGAGATTCGGTAAAAATCGTCGTCCCAGGCGGCGTTGATCACCTTCGCTTCCCCTTCGGCGAATGCTACGTTGTCGATGACCGCCCGAGGCAGGCCGTAGTTCATGAAGGTGACGGTATAGAGCCCCGGTTGAATGTGGTCGATCCGGTAGGCGGCGGTCCGGGCGGTTTTGGGCCGGGGCCGGGTAATGCCTTCGATGCCGTCGAGCATGTCCCGGTAGACCACCCCTTTTCTCTGGAGCAGGATGTAGGCGGCCGGATAGCTTTCCCCCACATCCGCCAGAAAGGGGAGCATGAACCGGGCGCCGGCGGGGATCGTGATGCCCCCGGCCAGGCTGGCCGTGGCCCGGCGGAGGATGAACTCGGCGCCCACGGTGCGGCCGGTATCGGGATCGATGTCCGCCGGATCGATGTTGTACCGGCGCACCTCGCCCCAGACCACTTCCTTGCCCCAGTCCTCGAACAGCCAGGGCCGGGGGGCGGCGATCAGGTCGTAGTGGTTGACCGCGGGATTGATCCCGAACAGGACATAATGGCCGGTCCGGTCCGAGACCGCGGTGATTTCGGAGACCCCGTCATGGGCGTCGGAGGGGACGGCCGCGACCGTGACCCCCGGGACCGGTTCGCCGTCGGTGTCGGTGATTCGGCCCGACAGCGTGATCCCCCGGGTGAGGGCGATGGTGCCCACATCGATCTTTCCGGAAGCCCCGGCCGGGGCCTCGATCCCGGCGATCACCCGGCCCACGTAGTTTCTGCCGCCGGTTTCCCGGGCGCCCGGCCGGGTCCGGACCACGACGATGTAGTCGAGCCCGGTTTCCACCGCCGTCAGGTGGAATTGGCCGGGGGTGCGGTTCTCCCGGCCGGAATCCGCCCCCGATTCCGCGGAACCTTTCAGATCCGATCCGTCCTCGATATAGCTTCGGGACCAGGCGTCGGCCGAGGTTTCCCGGTAGCTGCCCTCCGAAAACGGAACCGATTCGCAGATCACCTGAATCCCGTCTTCGGCGGTCACCGCCGAGCCGGTCTCGGCGTCCACCAGGCGCCCGGTCAGGTCCACCCCGGCACTCACGGTCAGGGAGATCGAAGTATCGGCGCCGTTCACGGTCACCTTGGCCCGCCTGGTGACATAGAGGTCGGTGTAGAGGTAGAGGAGGTATTCCCCGTCGGCTACATGGCTGAATGAGAAGGCCGCGGTGTCGGTGCCGATGAAATCCCGTTTGAAGAGGATCCGCTGATGGCCGAGGAGGGTCTCCTCGGGGGTCTGCAGGGAGAGGTGGCCCACCCAGGACCAGGCGTCTCCTTCCACATCCTGGAGGGTCTGGGCCTCGGGCAGGGTGATGGCGCCGGAGACGGTATGGCCGTTGGCCAGGGTGAATGCCTCGCCGGTGATATCGGTATCGTCGATGACGATGATCCGGGGCCGGGCGGTCCAGTGGCGTGTTTCCCCGGCTAGAGAGGCGAACAGACCGAACAGGTCGGTCAAATCCCCGTCGCCCGGGGTCAGGGCCTGAATCCGCGGGGAGGTGTACGGCGGGGCCAGGAGGTAGGCGCCCTGGGCCAGGCCGTCGATCCGGTAGCCGGCGGTGCCGTCGCCATGGTCCACGATCAGACCCAGCCGGGCGTCCGAGGCCTCCAGCCCGGCCTGATAGAGGCTGTCCACCGGAATGGCCTGAACAAACCGGCCGGCCAGATCCCCGGCGACGGTGATCCGCTCTTCCCGATTCGGAATCCCGTCGGGCGGTCCGCCCTCTCCGTCGCCGATATCGGCCCAGGGCGGATCGGCCGGATCGATCCGGAGGGTTCCCGACACCGAACGGCCGGGCGCCAAGACGATATCCACCCGGGCGGGCCGGTCTGCGTCATTGACCACCGATACCCGCCGGGTGACGACTCCCGCGGCCGGGTCGGGGAATCGGGTGTCGAGGCCCGATTCGCCGGCCGGGTCGTACATCCCGGCCGTGACCACAAAATCATCGGTGCCCAGACCGGTGATCCGGTATTCGCCGGTGCCCGGATCGATGCCGCCGTTGTTCACCGTGGCCCGCCGGGGATCGGTCCAGTCCCAGGCCCGGCGGACCTCCACCACCAACCGGGCGGGGTCGATGTCGACCCCCGCGGCGGTAATCAGCCCCTGAATTACGCCTTCGTAAGGCATGAGAAACAGGTTCCGGCGGGCGCTGCCGGAGACGGCCACGATGACCGGTGCGGTGCCGTCCTCACCCACCAGTTCATAGCCGTCGCCGATCCAGGCTTCGGCTTCATACCGGCCGTCCGCCAGCCCCCCGATTTCGAAGGAGACCCGCTGATCCGTACCCCGCGGCACCCGCACCTCGACCCCCGCCGTTTCCCCGGACCCGGGAGACCAGAGGCTCAGCCAGACCGGCAGGTCGCCCTCCGCAAAGCCGTCCCCGGTCAGGGCCGTGGTATCCCCGAGCACGGTCAGGGCCCCCGAGAGGACGGCGCCGCGGTCGAGGGCGACGGCGCCGAGGTCCCGGTCCTCCCCCCGGGGGACGGTCACGTCGAGGATGCGTCTGGGTTTGAACCCGGAGACCTCGATCCCGATATGATAGGCGCCGGCCGGAATTCCTTCGAACCGAAAGACGCCGGTGTCGAGGGGGACGGGGGTTTCGGAGACGGACGCCTCGATCCAGGTCCCGCCCGCCGCCTCGCAACTTTCCCGATCGGTGAAATCGGGGATTTGGCATCGGGCCGGGATATGAAAGGGATCGATCTCTCCCCATCCCCAGTACCGGTCCCGGGTGTCCCGGGTGTTCACCGCCAGGGCGCTGATGTCGGTCCATTCGGTCACCGGGACCGGCAGTTTCACCGTGCCCTGCAGGGTGGCGGCCCGGGTCAGAATCAGGGTGCCGGCATCGCTCCCGTCCGCCGAGACCAGGACCGAGGCCGAACGGGCGGTGTAGGGGCCGGCGCCGGCGGAGATCCGGTACCGGGCCGCCTCGGCCGGGGGAACGTCGACGGTGAAGGGTCTGGCGCTGTCGCCCGGCTGAAAAATAACCTCGGCGGAGCCCCATCCAAGTCCGTCCTCGTTCCAGGCGTTCACCGTCACCGAGAGTTCATCCTGCTCGAACCCCCACTGGCCGATAAAGGGCTGGAACCGGTCGGCCGGCTGGTCGGTGATCCCGTCGGCGTTCCGGTCGAGCTTCAGCACCCCGGTGATCGCCACGGCGTCGCGCATGCGGATGGCGCCCATGTCCGCCCCGGCCTGGTCCTCGGGGATCGTCACATCCATCCGCAGGATCGTCGATTTGCCGGTGGCGGTCACCTGCACGATGTAGGACTCTCCGGACTGAAGCCCGGAAATGGTGAAATATCCCTCGGCATCGGTGGTCCCGAACCCGAGGGCCGACCCTGAGACGGCGTCCACCGAGGCCCCTGGAATCGGAGTTCCCGATGCATCCACCACCCGGCCGGTGAGGGCGGCGGTCTGAATCCGAAGGAGAATGGTTCGATGCGCCTCATTCATGCCGAATCGGCCGTCGCCGTTTTCGTCCACCCGGGCCCGGATCGGGTACTCCCCGTTGGGAAACAGCGCGAAGTTGTCGTCTCTCGGGAGCCAGATGTCGGTGATCAGGGTGCCGGGGGCCGCCTGTCCGGTTTTGGTGTCGTCCCACCGGGATTCGTACCATTCCCAGTCGAAATCCTCTTCCGGAAATCCGACCACGCATTCGCAGGCCGAATCCCAGGTCAGGTCGAGGGTCACCCCCTGAAACCGGGGGTCGGGGTAGTCTTCCGGAACGGTGTAGGTCCAGGCGGTCGGGTCATCGGTCGGATCCTCGGGGGTGCCGTTGTCGGGCCGGTTCCAGGGGTGTTCCGGGCTGTTTAAGTCGAGCGGATGGAGTTTGCCGTCGCCGTTCGAATCGATCACCAGCTGCATCGTTCGCTGGTTTTCCCCGCCGGCCCCGTCGGTCCACATCGCCCCGATCTGAAGAAAGGTGATCTCCGATCCGAGGATCCGGGCCGGTTCCGGGGGGTCTGCGGTGAAAAAGACGGTCTCGAAATTCTCCGGGGTGAGCGACCCCGGTTCGATCACCGTGTCACCGGTCGTGATCCCCAGAAGCACCTCGACACCGGCGGATGCGGAGGGGCAGCCCAGGGCGGTGATCAGGGGAATGATAAAAAGAATAAAAAGCCTTTGGGTTCGAACGGTTCGCTGGGTCCTCATTGAAAAATCCCTTTCCGCCATGTCGATCTCTTGTCTGAACTGGGTTTTTTATACTTCAGGTGATGAACATGATTTCAGAAACAGCCGGCACCATGGCCATCGGAATCATCAGACGAATCACAGTTCAAAACCCCGGCCGCTTCTGCACAAACTCATGTTCCCCAACCTCCTCCTGAGTCAAAATTCTTTGAATGCGTGATTTGTGCTTATGAAGAAGGCCCTGGCGCCGTTGATGGTGCTGAATCAGTTCTTCGACTTTTTGGCGTCGCGCCGCTTCGGCCCGGGCCTGTCGTATGGCCGCGCCGCTCGGCCGGTAGTCGGGCTGCCGGCGCCGGGCCCGGGGCTCCGGGAGCGGGGTGCCGATGGGGCTTCGGGTCAGGCGGACGCCCGGTTGGAGCAGGTCTTTTCCTTTGATGGTTCGGGCGGTGTCCCGGGCTTCGGCCGGCAGGGCGGTTGCCCCGGGTCGGGTCTCTGCCGATTCGATCGGTGTAGCGGCGGTACCGGTCTGGACCATGAAATCGACCTCGGCCGGATTCTCGCCCTCGAAGATCCAGATCCCCTGCAGCCGGCTTTCGGATTTGGAGGGGCCGGTATAGGCATAGGCGCGGCTGTAGGGGGCGGTCACCCGGCGGAGGATCGCCTCGGCCGACTCGGCCCTGGATATTCGGGTATCCACCGGCCGGTCCCGAAGCCGGTCGTCCAGGTAGATCTCGATGCCGTGCTCGACGGAGAACCGCTCCAGGAATCGGCCGAGGGTGTCGGTGTTTTCGTCCTGGGAGGCGGTTTCCGCAGTCGGCGGGGAGGCTTCGGCACCGAGGGCGGCCAAGGGGAGGAGGCCGGTGATCAGGAGGATCACCCGGATGAACCGACCTGGTTTCATGGTCTTCGCACCTGCCCGGCGGTGCCCACGGCCGAGCCGGAGAAGGTGCGGGCCTCCAGGTCGAAGGCGCCGGCGGCGCCGCCCCGGAATTCGATGTCCATGGACGGGGTGAGGGTTCCGGAACCGTTTTCCACCAGTGCGGACCAGCGCCCCTGCTGCCAGTGCTGGACCGAAAATTCGGCCTGGAGTCCGTCGCCGGAGAGCGGCGCCGGCCCCGCCGGATTACCGGTAAAGGTCCCGGACACCCCCTGGGCGGCCCAAAGGGACGGCGGACCGCCGGTGGCATATCCGAGAAAAATCAGATCCGAGAGGGTGATGTCGAGGCCCCCGCCGGAACCGGTGAGGGTGGCCCGGCCGATCTCCACGGCGGGAATGTCGAGGCTTTGAAGGGTTTGCCCGCCGTCGGCCAGCATGTTGAAGTACCGGTCGGTGGTGAGGGCGACCCAAGGGCCGGCGGCCTGCCAGGTGCGGGACTCGGGATCAAAAGACCCGGCAAGCGGCCCTCCGCCGATACCGGTGAGGCAGGAGCGCCAGTCGACCCAGGCCGAGGCCGCTGTGGCCGCCACTTCCCCGTCGCGCCATCGGGTGCCGGTGAAGTGGTCGAACCGGGCGGTGGTGTCTTCGAGATACGCGAGGTCGAGGCGCCAGTCGTCAAAGGCGGCGCCCTGGTGGTCCTGGTAGGTGCCGGCGATAAAGGCGCCGGTGATCCCCCAGTCCTGGTCGGCGATAAACCGGTCCTCCCGGACCATGGGGCTCACAAAGATGCCGCCCCCTTCGCTGATGCCGTCGAAAAAGCGACCAGCGGTGTCCCCCACATAGAGATCCCAGGTCTCGGTCAGGTAGTTGGAGAGGTCCGCCTCGGAAACCCCGGGAATTTGGCCCATGGGAATGAATTCGCCGGTCTCCGGAAGCCGGATGCCGACGCGGCCGTCCGGGTCCGCTCCCAGCCGGTAGAGGCCGCTCTTGTCAAATGCGCCCAGGTCGATGGTGAAGGCGAATTCCCGAAGGCTCTCCTTGACCTGCAGGGTGTCGCCGCTTTGGAAGAAGCCGGGGCCGGGGCCCATGCGGCGCCGCGGGGAACCGGCGGAGGGCTCCCCCTCGTCGGACCGGGTGAGTTCACCGGCCGGACCTTCCGCGGCCCCCCGGTCCGGGTCCTTACCTGCGCCCCCCGGCCCGCCGCCCCCGGTCAGGGCGGTGTCCTCCAGGTGCATCCGCAGTTCCAGGGCCGAAACCTGCCGGATCACCGGCAGGGCGTCGAACCCCTCGAGAATCATGGCCTCCCCGGCCTCGATGGTCCATTCTTCTTCGGGATGGTGCAGCGGATACCCGTATCCTTCTCCTTCCCGGAAGATGGCGGCGCTGACGCCCCGCTGGTAGGTGGTGAAAAAATCGGTGCCCCGGACCCCGGAGACCATGGTGGGGGTCTGCACCTCGAAGCTGCGCTCCGACCCCCCGAAGCCGAACCACCCGGTTCCCTTGCGCACGATGGACCGAAGCTTGCCCCGGAACAGGGTGAGAATGCCGTCCCCGCCGGCGCCGTCGGCCCGGATCGTGTATTGGGCGATCTCCACCCGGGAGTCGGGCGCGATCCGGACGATCGACCCGTCGGTGAAGGTGATCTCCGCCCGCCCGTCGCTTTTGGTCCGGACGATGTCTTGGGCCGCCACCGGGTCTCCCGGGGCTGCCGGCCGGGCCGCATGGTCCGGTCCGGTGATGTCCACCCGTCCGACCGCTCCGGTCAGGCTCCCCACCGGTTCGGTTGCGGATGCCGGCGCGGTCCACAGCATCAGGAAGAGTACCCCGAGAAGGGCGTGTCGTCTGTTCATTTCGATTCCCCCTTGCGGTTATCGGGAAACAGGGTGGCGGGTCAAAACCGGAATTCCACCCCCAGAGAGGTCAGGTTGCGGGTGTAATCATAGACCGCCAGGTTCGAGTTGGACCGGGTTCGGGCGTAGTGAAGCAGCAGGCTCAGGCGCCGGTGGATATCGTAGACGAGCCCGGCGGAGGCCGCATTGACGTGATCCTCCCGCTTTTTTTCGAAGATGGAATGGACCTGGTCGAAGTCCTGGATGAATTCTTCCACCGACAGCTGCAGGGTCAGGTCCTCGACCAGGGTCCAGTGGGCCGCGGCCAGAAACCGGTGTCCCTGATGGTCCCAGTTGGCGCCGTCGGTGTTCTCCAGGATGTATTCGTAGCCGGCATTCAAAAAGAGGAACGGGGTCGCCCGCCAGATCCAGCTCAGGGCCGCGGAGAATCCGTCCGAATCCCGGTCTTCCTCCGGAATCAGGGGGGCGTCGAAAAAATTCCGCCGCAGGTACCCGGCCTGGATTTCGAAGAAGTGGTCCGCGAAGGGGGCGGCCCGGACCACCGGCCCGGCGAAGATCTGGTCGAGGTAGGCGGCGTAGTCGGGGTTGCGCCGCAGGTAGTGGGTGTATTGGCCCTTGAGGCCGACCGACCATCGGTCCCGTCCATACCCCGGCTGGAGGGTGAGGGTGGTCCCGAGGATGTCATGGGTGTCGCCCACATGCTCGTGCAGGTTGGCCAGGGCCGCGACCTGTCCGTAGAAGGTGAAGGGCCCCTGGATGTCGGGCAGGTATTCGAGGGAAACCATGTCGGTGGTGGTGAACCCTTCTTCGTCGGTGATGCCTGCGGCGGCCAGGTTATCGGTGGGCCTGAGGACCATGTTGGTGTCGTACTGCCCGAGCAGGGTCAGGGTGATTCTCAGGTCCCGCTCGGCAAAGAGGCGGTCTTCCACCAGGTCGCGGTACTGCCGGGCGAAATCGGCCAGGTCCGACTCCGGGGCCCGGTCGATCACCCGGCGAAAGGCCTCTTTGGCCGCATCGTATTCCTCAACCCGAAGCCGGGAGAGGGCGATCTGGTAGTCCGCGGTCTGGGCCAGATCGGGATCCAGGGATTTGGCCTGTTCGAATGCCTCGGCCGCCGCATCGAATTCTTCCTGTTTTTTGAGAAGCCGGCCCTTGAGGAAGGCGATCCGCGCGGGATAAAGGTGGTCGGCTTCGGCGATCCCGATCCATTTTTCGGCCTCTGTCAGGTGTTCCGGAGCGGAGAGGATCAGCAGGAGGTCGATCAGTTCGATGATGGCTTCCTTGATCCGCGGGGTGAGGGTGACCGCGTCTTGAAGATGGGGCAGGGCATCAGGGAATCGGGCGGCGCCCTTGCAGGCCATACCGAGAAAGAAGGCGGCCAGGGAGGAGTCGGGATTGGCCTGCCGGGCGGTTTCCAGGATCGGCACGGCTTCTTCGTAGTTTTCGGCCTGGACCGCCTCGATTCCGCTTTGAAGGCGATCGGATTGGGCCCATGCCGCCGTGCTCCAGATCAACACCGTCGCCAGCACCGTCAGCAGGCCGCAGCTGTGCCGAAAAAATACCGCCACTGATCATCCCCCCTGTTGGAGACTTTATTTTTGGAGCTGTACCTGAATCATGGGGCGTCCTCTTCCGTGAATATGGATAAAATAGCCCCGCAGCGCCTGATCAATTTGAAGCAAAACCCCCCAGTTATTCATGCTTGTGGCAGTCAGGACCGGTATAACCCGCTGCATGAATTCCGATGCCGGTTGGACATTGGGGGTAAAATCATATCTGGCAAATCCGGTCGCGTCCGGCCACATCCCTGCGACACGCCTTCGGGTAGCCGAAACGGAAATCCACCCCTGGCGGGCTTGATTACAGCTCGCCAGCATCGTGACCCCGTCGCCCAAATGGGCACGGGTAGCTGTACCCAAATGCGCCTGAATACTTGTTCGAGCTTGGCTTTCTGCTGACGGCAATACGTAGTCCGCCACTCCTTCGGCAATGCCGATACGCGACGGCCCCGCCGCCCTCATGGCATTCATGACGGCGGCAGCTTCGAACAAATCGCCGTCCGCACAGTTGTTCCGGGTGTAGTTGAATACGCCCCTGGTTCCCGTTCCTGATGCAAAAATATTGAAACTCATCACCAACCTCCCTGGCTTTGGTTTATTCAATTTTTGATGGCAGGCACAAAGATGACGGATGCTCGAATTAGGGGGCGGAACACCCTGTCGGATTTGAGCGCCGAGGGCTCCACCAGCATTTATTTTGTCGTCTTGCATTGAGGGTACACGGATTCATTATTCTTTTTCAAGAGATTTTTCCGTGATCGCTTTTTGCAGGGTTAAAATGCGGTTTTTCCTGCCGGGGCGGGGTCGGTTTTCCTAACTACATGATCATCTTGAAGCAGACGGCGCCTTTGGCAAACCGGCTCAGAAGGGAATCAAATCCGTCAGTCAGTTCAGCCTTTATGGGGTAGATACAGGGAAGCCATGACAGCGATGAAATGCCAGATGAGAGACCCGTCGCTTCCATAGCTGCTGTCATATCTTCTTTTTCCATAAGCGAGAAGAAAATACCACATCCCGAGACCTATGGGAAAGACAACGTCCATGAACCCGATGGGCGATAAGGCGTCTGCGAATTGGGCGAGCATTGGGGGCGCCAGCTTTTCTCTCAACACGTCATGAAGGGATTCTGAAAAAAGGTCCGCGGATAGGAACAAGGCAAATGAGCCTAGAATAATGGCGATTGTTCCGCTGAATGTCTCTTTCATTTCTTAAGCCTATGCGGTATTGAACCCAGGTTGCATCGGGTTCCCCGGGGTGTTATTTTGCAACCAACTACTATCAAGGAGATTCACATGGCCAAAGCAATAAAAGTATCCGATGAGTTGGTTCAAAAAGCGAAAATAAAATCGAAAGTGTATAAAAGATCCATCGCCGGCCAAATTGAGGATTGGGCAAGAATCGGACAACTTATCGAGGATAACCCGGATCTTCCACTCCCATTTATTCAAGATATGTTGGAAGGAAAAGAGCAAATTAAAGCAGGGCAAGACACGCCCTATGTCGGCGAAGCTTAGAACAACCCGTGGATTTCATAGATTTCATGCTCCTCCGTGCCTTTCGGCACGACGACCATCTCCCCGGTCAACGGTTCCACCCGGTATTCCCACTCGATGCCTTCTTTTTCATACTGCTGTATGAAAATTTCATCATAATAGCCCAGCCCCATGAGGTCATCTATCGCCGCCATATGGGAAACGCCGTACCTTTTCGAATACCCGGCAATCAGATCTTTGGGGGGATGTCTGTGCAGCCATCGTTTGGCATCCTTGAAACGGGCCTCGCCGGTGAGCTTCTTTTTTGAGGCACTTTTTCTTTTCGGCATATGTTGAGTTTCCTCGCTGAAATTCCCGGTCAATTTGCGTTCATGAGCAGCTCAGGAGACGCTTCAGGGTGGTGGGTCGGCAAACCGGAAATTAACTCAAGCGTTTTGCCGGCTGCTGTCTTTTGCCGCTGCCAAAAGCGCTTCATTCACCCAGGTGTTCAGGCTTTTTCCGCTTTTTCGTGCTTGAATGGCAAGCGTCTTGTGAAGTTCCGGTTCAACACGGATCAAAAACTTCCCGGAATAAGGCTTTTCAGGTTTTTCGCCGCGGTCTTTGCAAAACGCCAGATAGTCCTCTATAGAATCGATAAATGCGGCCCGCAGTTCATCAACGGTTTTCCCTTCAAAGGTAACGACATCTCTTAAATTGATGACCTCTCCATGAAAAACATCGGCTTCATCGTCGAATAAATGATATCACCATCTGATATCATGCAGAAACTGCCGGCGTGCTTGGCCCCACCTAATGCTTTCCCACCCCTCGCAATACCCGACATTATTTTTCATTCTCATAATCACTTGGCATAATTTGCTTGGGTTTCTGCAGCCAATAATACAATTGGTTCGTTATGGGAATATTCCATCATAGGTGCCGTGATAGCATGCGTTAAAATTTCACCCAAATGCTCTAAATCTCTTATTTCACATTCCCATATAACGACCACGCGCCACCCAAGTTCAATTAACTTGGCCTGATTTATTCGGTCGCGTTGCTCCGTTCGCTCAAATTTGGGCAGCCAATACTCACGTCGCGTTGCAGGAGTCGATGCTCTGGGGCATCCTGGATGGCGATGCCAAAAACAACCATGAATGAAAATAGCAGCCCGATATTTCGGCAAAACTATGTCCGGCTTGCCTGGGAGATCGCTACGGTGCAGGCGGAATCGAAATCCCAGGCCATGGAGCAACGATCGGACCTTTTTCTCCGGCGTTGTATCCGTCGAATGAACGCGCCGCATTATTTCAGAACGCTTTTCGGGAGAGAAGGTGTCCAAAACAAATTATCCGATGGAAATCAATAGACTTGGATCTGTTTCCGTTTCTTCCACAATTCGGTTGTAGACGACCACCAGCTCCTTAAAATTAACCCTTCGCTCGGTTTGTTTAAAACCGCTCCATTCGTATATATTGGTAGCGATAAACTGGTCGACCTCTAGAATATCGAAGCGGTCTTCAACCCCGGCGTTTTTTGCGTGTGCAATTCCCCCTCCCGCCGCACTTTGGGTTGTAATAATCACCGGCCGGAGATTTTCATTGAGGTTGTCTATGCATTTTCGGATCAGCGCCTCGGATGGCGCAGTGGTCACATGAATGACCGTATCCTCTATTGTAAAATCGCCCTTCCGGTCCCCAGGAGAATCCGCTACCGAAAAACCTTTGTGAGTAATCTCGGTATTCTGCAGGCTAATCTCTAATTTGGCGCCAACAAGGTGTTCCATAACAGCGCCAGCAATCATTGTGCCCGGCATTTCATGCTGGCGATTAAACGCTATTTCCATCAAATCGGCAACGATGCTTCTCAAAGACCTGGAAGAATCAATTTTCAACTTCAACGGCAGGGAAGAAAAAAAATGCTTAATGCGGTTAATCCACCATAATTCTAAAGCATTGAAATCGATTGGTCCCATTTTCGAAAGGTCATTCAACAACGCTATGTAGGAACGCATCCTTTGAATGCTTCCTCGACTTGTTCTGCCGCCTTCTTCAGCGAGTATGCGTGTAATTCCATGGTCCGCCAAGATTGTTTGAACCGCTTGCCTGCCTAAACCCGCTACTTGTCCGCCTTTTGGGGTAAGAAAGCTTTGGGGTATATAGGGCGGCTTTTGTTTGCTGGCCATTCTCGTTAATACCAAAACAACGCAAAGAGGCCCTTTTGACGTTATCTGTTGCTCACTGGCAAATCTCTCAAGGCAGGTGGAATAATTTACATTCGTCATAATAAAGGTCCAGATATTTCGACTACTTTCAAAGTTGAATCATGTCCTCAAACAGCGGGTTAAGATAATGTCGAGCAATCCAGGAAATTACCGGAACACAGACAGCATCCCCAAAACCGAAGAGGGCTTGGTTTAAAGGAACTTTAATCGCATAATCCTTGGCCCCCATCATCATCGCACATTCTCTTGGGGTAATTAAACGAACCTGCACCTTTCCAAAGCCGGCCTTTACAAGTATTTGTCGACCGCTCCCGCCCCTTGGAGTCCGAAGACATCCGGCAACCCCATCTGACCGGAGCTCCGCCATCGACTTTCCTTTACGCACCCTTCTGAATACAGTGCCGTAGGACCATTTTGGGGTTTTCTTCATTTGCTGAAGAATATTGTAATGTTTTTCACTCATCTGACTGACAAGATAATCTCGTCGTTTGTCGTTCCACCAAAAGTCAGAATCTTCAGGCAGATCTTCTACAATATTTTCCAATTTGACAGATGCGGTCGGGAGTCTAGGCATGTTTCGGATGTTCCAGACAATCTCAGGATGGGTAAAAATGAAATCTGCAAGCGCTTTTGGCCTAACATCGCTTTCGTAAAAATGAAGATTCTCCCTAATTCCCCAATCTGCCTTACCATCAATAATCGACCCGATGACAAATAGTCTTACGCGACTCTGGGGTAAAAACCTGGCTGCATCGATAATGATGGCATCGACTGCGTACCCCAGCCGGTTCAGTGCCAATAAGGCGGTCTGAAAATCACGCCCGCCATGGGATGTTAAAAAACCGGCAACGTTTTCAAGCATAACAATCGGCGGCCGGTAGTCGCCCATCTCCTCGATAAGACGCACAAAACCCCAATAGGCCGATGATTGTTTCCCGCCCAATCCCTTCCTCGTGCCTGCCAATGAAAGGTCGTTGCATGGAAAGGAAGCGGTTGCCAAGGCAACAGGAGGAATGGCTTCAGGCGCCAACTCATGGATGTCGCCGACAATGAAATGTTGCTTCGCATCAGAGAATTGATCAGCGTACATTGCAAATTTGTCTTGTTCAATATCATTAGCGAATGCAATTTTCCATCCTTCGGTTTCAAGCCCAAGGCGCATCAATCCAATGCCTGCAAAAAATTCTGCGAAGTTTTTCTCTTTTAATATCGAGCGCCTATTACAAACGTCCACATTGTATTCAGCGCGGCTTGAGTTTACGCTCATCCTATAAACCTTGAAAGCTACGAATAAATAAAGAAATAATTATAAACTATCAAATAAAAAGCCTTTTTTGGATGGCAAACATATCACAAAAATAAAAATATTGGTGGAAATATGACCAATTAGCAGACAATCCTTCCGGACAAGCTTTGAAATAAAATTCTTTTTGATACGGCCAATAGCCTGTAATTATAAGATACTGGTGGATAGTGATAGTTTTTTCCCCGGGCGCTCGTGTTGGCATACACGATTTCCGTTCGATTTGGATGGTCGTCGCAGAAACGACTGAACACCCGGCATCGCAGAGCAGGGTTAAATCCCGCCGAATGGTCTGGGTGGTCACCTGAAAGCTTGCAGCCAACCGCTCCATGCTCACAAAGTCATGCTGCCGGACCATTTCGGCGATCCGGGCCTGACGTTCGGTGAGATTCAGGCGCGGTTGAATCGATGTGGATATATCATATATTCCCACTCGATGCCTTCTTTTTCATACTGCTGTATGTGAATTTCATCATGATAGCCCAGCCCCATGAGATCATCTATCGCCGCCATATGGGAAACGCCGTACCTTTTCGAATACCCGGCAATCAGATCTTTGGGGGGATGTCTGTGCAGCCATCGTTTGGCATCCTTGAAACGGGCCTCGCCGGTGAGCTTCTTTTTTGAGGCACTTTTTCTTTTCGGCATATGTTGAGTTTCCTCGCTGAAATTCCCGGTCAATTTGCGTTCATGAGCAGCTCAGGAGACGCTTCAGGGTGGTGGGTCGGCAAACCGGAAATTAACTCAAGCGTTTTGCCGGCTGCTGTCTTTTGCCGCTGCCAAAAGCGCTTCATTCACCCAGGTGTTCAGGCTTTTTCCGCTTTTTCGTGCTTGAATGGCAAGCGTCTTGTGAAGTTCCGGTTCAACACGGATCAAAAACTTCCCGGAATAAGGCTTTTCAGGTTTTTCGCCGCGGTCTTTGCAAAACGCCAGATAGTCCTCTATAGAATCGATAAATGCGGCCCGCAGTTTATCAACGGTTTTCCCTTCAAAGGTAATGACATCTCTTAAATTGATGACCTCTCCATGGAAAATATCGGCCTCATCATCGAATTCGACTTTTCCAAAATACCCTTTATGTTCCATCATGTTCCTACTCCCGCCTCTTGTAAAAACCGTCTCACGGATTTAAGTGAACCCTTATTGGTGATTTTAGCCGGGTGGGGCCGGTGAAAAACAGCGCGTACATCATGCAGAGCGACGCGTACACGGGAACCGCTGCCTTCAGAAATTTCAGCGCCAAGAGCTGTAAAAAGTCCCTCAATATCCGCCCACTTGATATCTGAACGATCCGGCTTTTCAAATATCTTGATCAGGGTTTGGCGGTGCTTTTTGTTCATGGAAAAATGATATCACTATCTGATATCATGTCAAGGGCGGAGAAAGCAGGGGGGGATGTCTGTGCAGCCATCGTTTGGCATCCTTGAGCCGGTCCTCGCCGGATAACCCCTGAAAAGCGTCTTTGGTGCAACCGATTACTTGATCCCCGCCTGCATAAAAGATTGGACGAATTGGCGCTGAAACAGCAGAAAGGCGATCAGCAGCGGGGCGACCGACATCAGGGTGGCGGCGGAGACAACCGACCAGTTCACCCCCGATTCGGGGGCGCCGAAAATACCCAGACCCACCGTCAGGGGGCGGGTGCGCACCGAATTGGAGACCACCAGGGGCCAGAGGAAGTTGTTCCAGTGATGGCTGATGGAGACCAGGCCGTAGGCCAGATAGGTGGGGCGGGCCAGGGGGACGTACACCCGCCACAGGACGCCCAGCGGGCCGCATCCTTCGAGGCGGGCCGCATCCTCCAGCTCTTTGGGGATCGCTTTGAAGGTCTGGCGCAGCAGGAATATCCCGAAGGCGCTGGCCATGTAGGGGAGCCCGATGCCGAGAATGGTGTCCACCAGCCCCAGACGGGCCAGGGTGCCGTAGTTTTCGACGATCAGGATTTCGGGGGTGATCATCAACTGGACCAGCACCAGGGTAAAGGCGATTTCGCGGCCCTTGAACGAAAACCGGGCGAAGGCATAGGCCGCCAGGGTGCACAGGACCAACTGGGCGGAGAGGATCATGGTGACCAGCAAAAAGGTGTTGAGGGCGTACCGGGGAAAGGGCGCCTGGGAGAGGGCGCGTTGGAAATTTTCCAGGGTCAGGGGCGCGAACAGGTCGAACCGAACCGCATACTCGCCCGGATGAAAGGCGGCCCAGAAGGCGTAAACCAGGGGCGCGATCCAGATCCCGGCCAGAAGCCAGGCGGCGGCGGTTTCGAAGGCCCTGTCGATCCGAAAGGGCGGTCCGGTGCGGGTCATCGGTAGTGAACCCGCTTGTCCAGCATA
>CAZNLT010000072.1:0-27468 GCA_964573705.1 uncultured Desulfobacterales bacterium | reverse complement strand
AAGTCTCGCTGAGAACCGTTCCGCTGCGTTCTATTATGTTGATCTTTCTGCTACACGACGCTCTTCCGATCTCGATGTCGCTCTGTTTTCGGGCCAGGGAAGTGCGAACCTCGAGCCAGGTGGTATAAGAGCCGATGACATCGGCGAAGGGGACGGTGCCCGATTCATAGCCTCGGGTGGAGACATCCAGGGCCGAGCGGGAAAGGCCCACCACCGTATTTTCGTACAAGGCCGTTTCCCGCAGGGCTTTGTCCAGCGTGAACCAGGCCGTTCGGACCATTCTGTCGGTGGCCGCCTCGGCTTTTCTGAGATTGGCCCTCAGCGCAGCCAGATTCTCCCGTGTCTGTCGGAGCCAGGCATCATTTGTGCCGTACCAGGGGCTTCGGGGCAGCCCCGACCCCCTGGATGCATCGGTACTGGTCGGAAAGGACGGTCGGGTCGCCGCCGAACCGACCTGCTGGATCGGGGTGTTCTCGTAATAGGAAAATTCGAGGGTGAAGGGTGGCAAGACCATGGTTTCGGCCATCTCGATCATCCTTTCGCTTCGGCCGATCATGGCCCGGATGCGCCGCAGTTCCTGGCGCCGCTCACCGGCAAGTGCATAGAGCCGGTCAAGGGCGGGCAGGGTCTTTGCCGGGGTTCGATCCGCCGGACGGCCCACATCGCTTCCCGGCGGCAGATCGAGAATTTCGAGAAGGCCGGTTTCCAGGTTCCGCTGACGTTCCGCCAGGGTGGTCAGCTCCTCCTGAAGGATGTTGGTCTGTATGCTGATTTTGATGACATCCTGAAAACTGGTGTTTCCGGCCCGGTACCGGGTGTCGGCCACCGATTCGAGATCGCGGAAGAGACCAAGGGTTTCGGCGGTGATTTCGCGGGCCTTTCGAATATAAATCAGATTCCAGAACGTTTTGCGTATCTCGGTGACCGCATCCCGGCGGGCGATTTCAAGCGCTTCCACCGCGGCCCGCACCGCCTGATCCACCGCCTGTCCCTTGAGCGCCGTGACGCCGGGGAAGGGAAAGCGGGACCGGACCGGTTCGGCTCCCCGTATGGGACCGACGCCGGTCATGAGCCCTTCGGTGAAGACCGAATACTGCCGAAGGATTTCGTCGAGATGGGTCACCTGGGAAAAGGACTCGAGTGTCGCCTCCACATTGTTCCGGGCCGACTCGATCCCCGGGTTGCGAAGCAGGGTCAGGGCTTCGAGGGTTTCCAGGGAAAAGGTCTCTTCGAGTTCTTCGACCGTCGCCGCCGGACTGGAAGCCACAGGCCGAAGCCGCCCCATCAGGTCGGGATCGGGTTGTACAAAGGCGATCCCGGTATCTTCCGGTTCTCTCAAAGTTTCCGCCCACCGCTCTTTCATCGTTTCCAGCTTTTGACGGGCGGTCTCGAATGCGTCCCGACCCGTATCCGCTCCCGGTTCGGGAATCGGGACCCTTTCGGGCGGATTCGCCCGGCGCCGGACATAGCTCGGGGGCCGGTATTCCTCCAGTGAGGATTTCATTTCACGGTATCCGCCGTACACCGGAAAGGCGGTCAGGAGGATCAGAAAGCCAAGGAGAGGGAATATCCGGTAAACGACCGGTTGATTCAGTCGAAGTCGTCTTTGTTTCCTTGCAATAATGTGCATCTTTTTCATTCTTCGTCCCCCGATATTCCTTCTTCTCTGAGGGTGACCGTTTTTCCGACCAGCCGTTCGATGCCTGCGAGAAGCTTGCCGTGATCGGCCCGTGCCCGGGCCAGGGCGAGCTGAAAGTTGTAGACCACCGATTGGGTTTCCAGAAAATCGGAGAAGCTTCCCTGGCCTTCCCGGAACCAGGTTTCCGCGGTTTCAAGGGAGGTCGTCGCCTGTGGCAGCAGTTCATCGCGATAGAGGGTGATCAGCCGCCGGGCGTTTTGGAGACGGAAATAGAGGTTTCGAATTCGGGTGTAGACATCATTGACGGTGGCGGTTTTGGCTGCCCGGTTTTGATCGGCCAACGCCCGGGCCCGTTGAATCCGGCCGCTGTTTTTGCCGAGCCAGAGCGGAATGCTGAAACCGAACTGCACCCCGAGGGCATCGTCTCCGGCGTCCGGCGGCGGGTTGGGGACATCGGGGTCACCGATCACCCCGTAAAAAAGGCCCACCCGGAACTCGGGGAGGTTTTCATACCGGGCCAGATCGATCTGGCTCTCGGCCTTTTCGATCTGAAGCTCGGCCATTTGAATCTCTTCCCGATACATTTCGGCCATTTGGAAGAGTTCATCCAGGGAATAGACGAGGGTGTCAAAGGGCGCCTCCTGAATCGGGCCCAGGGGGGCCCTCGGCGGGCGGTTCAACAACCCGTTCAGGCGGGTTTTCTCGGTTTCCGCCAGGTCCTTGAGCAGCAGGATGTCGTAGCCGAGCTGGGCGGTCTGGGACTGGGCCTTGACCACGTCCAGAAAGGCGGTTCGGTCCTGCCCGTAGGCGGTTTCCCCTATTTTCGTGAGTTCGTTCAGAATCTTCCGGTTCGCATCGGCGATTTCCGAGGCCTTGTGGATGTAATAGAGTTCATAATAGGATTCGATAATGCCGACCGTGATGTCCCGAACCGTTTTGTCGAGATCGAGCCGCGCGATGCGGGCCTCGGTCTCGACCACGTCACCGGCTTTGGAGAGTCTGCCGGGGAAGGGGATCATTTGCGAAAGAATGATGTTCCAGTCCTGGGGCCCGAACCGGGTTTCGATCGGGTCCGGATAATAGGTGGCCGTCAGCTGCGGGTCCGGATATCCGGTGGCGACCCGGTACTGTTCGACGGTCGCCCTCCACCCTTCTCGTGCCGCTTGAATGGACGGGTTGTGTTCATAGGCGTAGATCACCAGCTCCGGAATGGTCGGCTGTTCCGCAATCCTTTGTTCCAGATCTTCAGAGAAGGAGGCTGCATCCGTATCGGCGGTTCCGGCCGGAGCGCTATTCGAAAACAGGAGCAGGAGGGCGGAGAAAAAAACGGCAGCTCTGAATGTAAATCGTTTCATATTTTTCCTTCCTTCTTTTCCCGGGGCGGGGATTCCCCAATCCATCGCCGGATCATGACCGACCGCCGTTTTTTCCAGGATGACAGGGAGATCATCCTCCTGTTTGGGCGCCGGATCAGTTCCTTGGGCCGATTCAGCTCCATGCCGACGAGAAAGAGGGTCACGGCAAGCAGGAGGAGGATCGACACGCGCTGCTGTAAACCGGTAAATTTACGTATGGTTTCCCTGGAACGGATTTGCAACGGACGTACCAATTGCGAAAAATCCGGTGTTTTCAAGGAGACATTGGTGCGGATTGAAAAAAATGTACACCTGAACCGCGCAAAAAATTCGCGATTCAATTCAAGATGAGGATCCGCTATGCGCAAAAAATTCGCGGTTATTATCAGGAAAACGGATGCGGAATATGATCTGCTCCGCGTATGATTGCATCCCAGAGCATGTTCCGCGCTTTGGCCGCTTCTTCGGGCCTCGTTCGGGGTTATCTGGAACAGTTTCCCAAAAGATCATTGAAAAAAGGTGAGGGAAGATCAGGATGAAAAGGGCCCCACTGAAAGCAAGGCCCTTTGGGTGAGCTTGGAAAACGGTTTGAGGGTAGGGTTTACGTGGCGGATTCGGGACCGTTCTCCGTATCCGCTTCCTCCCGGGGATCGGTTTCCATTCCAGGGCTTTCCATAGGGTGTTCCTCATGCGGTTTTTCCATTTCCATGCCGTTGTCCTCGGAATCCGTATCCCCGCTCTCCGGAAACATCTTTTCCCAAGGGGCGGGGAACGGGGTGCCGATGATCTCTTCGACCTTGGCCTTCTGCTGATCGTTCAGCATATTCAGCAGATCGGAATAGAGGCGGATCACTTCCATCTGAAAATCGGTTTTGAGACTTTCGACCTGATTGAGCTGATTTTCGACGGTGCTCAAATCCATGGGCGTCTGACGGATCATTTGTCTAAGATCCACTTTGGCAACCCGAATGTCCGCCTTGTTTTGAATGGCATTTTTCATATGGCCCATGATGATGTCGTCCAGCCGAGTCATCTGCTCGGGGGTCAGATCGAACAGGCTTCGGTGGGCCATGAATTGCTTCATCCACTGATGAAAATCGCGCATCAGGCCGCCGCCCATCATGCCCCTGCCTTTACCCATAGGGCAGTGGGAGGCGCCCATGATCGAGCGCATCTCGATCCAGTGGCCCAGCAGCATGATGTCGATCAGGGTGGCCAGCTCCCAGAAAAAGACCTTTCCGCCCAGCCCGAAGACCACTGCGCTGCTGTAGACATAGGCGGTGGTGATGGCCACCGCGATCAGGGTCATCATGCCGGGTTCGGCGGATTTGAGTTCGTCGTAGAGCCCCTTCAGAAACGGCCATCCGCCGTAGAAAAAGACGGCGGTGGCCAGCGCCCACAGAACATACAGGTCCCCGGTGAATGCAAACTGCTCTTCGAGCCCGAAGAAATCCTGCAGCATCGGGGAGAGAACCAGCATGGGAAGGGTGAGGACCAGGGAGATCCAGAACCGCCTTTTGAAGTCCTCGACCATGTGGGCGTGATGGTCCTGGTGGTCTCCGTGCCCGTTCCCATTCCCGTGAGACGCGTGTTCATCGTGGGATTCGTGTTCTTCATCCCGGGATTCATGATGTTCATGGTCTTCCTGGGTTTTTTTGGAACTCTCGGTGTTTTGGGCCTCTGGTTCCTTTTGATTGTCATGATGTTTTTTTTGTGGGTCGGTTTTTGTATCCTCTTGATGGTGATTCTTTTGGTTTTGTTTTTCAGCGGTCATGTCGACTCCTGTGACTCGCCTGATGAAAAATTGGATATATTCCATTAAGCTAAGAAACAACTGAGGATGTTTGTTGATGATAAGCCAAAATAACGGATGAAGGTGGAGAATGAAATACAGGATATTCCCTAAATTTTAGGTGCTAACGCCTTATACCTTGAATATTTTTCTTTCTCGCCTGATCGGCGGGCTTATTCTCCAAACAGCTGGTCTTCTGTTTTGTAGGATTCAATGATTCCTGGCCGGCGCCCGTATCGAGGATGCTCAGAATGCGCGGGCTGGACATCTTTCGATGGGGCTGGTTGATGGCCAAGACCTGGACCGCGAACCGCCGCTCTTTCGAGCATTTCGCCCGGCAGAATGCCGCTGCGGAATACAGGCCGGTTCTGAGCGATATGGCATGGCGGACCTGGAAATCCACGTTCGGCCCCTGGATCGGTTCGGACTGGACCAATTGCTCGCTGCATACCATGGGGGAGTTCTTCCGCAAGCTGTTTGTCACCAAGCCGTCTCATTTTCACAAGGCCGATGCGGAGGGACCCGCCTGGCGGCACAAGCAAGGCGACGGATGGCTGGTGCTGCGGGGGCCGAGCAATGAATACTGGTTTGACAAATGGGTGGCTTATTTGGAAGGGAAAGGGGTCCGGTTTTTCTGGGAACAGCCTCTGACCAGGCTCGATTACGATGGTGAAAAAATTACCCGGGCAGTTGTGGCCTCAGGGGATGAAGTGCAAGCGGATGCGTTCGTTCTGGCGACGAATCCCTTTGCGGCGGCAGATATTCTCAGAAGAACGCCCGAGCTTGCTCGAAAAGATCAGCTGCGCCTGTTTGGGCCGCTTGTCCAGGATGGCCCGCATACACAGGTCTCCTTCAGAATCGCCTTTTCGGAAAAGATCGCCTGGCCGCGCAAACACGCCGTGTTCATCATCGCCGATTCGGAATTCAATCTGACGATTTGCCCGGTCGATCAGGTGTGGGCCCCGGATGTGGATCTCGGCGCGGGCATCCGGTCATTGTGGACCGGAACGGCCTGTGTGGCCACCGCTCCGGGACGGATTTACGGCCTTCCGATCGTTTCGTGCACCAAAGAGCAGTTTATCGAAGAGGTGAAGACGCAGCTGTTCGCCTGCGAAGCGCTGAATGCCTTCATCAAGGAAGGCAACGGCGGGCGCGGGCTGGAAACCTTTCCGATTTTTCAAATGGAGGTATGGCATGAGTGGCGATTTTCTCCGGACGGTATTCAAACCCATCAGCCGAAATGGGTGACCACAACGAATACCCAGCGGTACCAGCCGACCCAGGCGACCCCGGTGCCCAATCTGGTGCTCGCCGGAGCGCATACCAAAACGGAAGCGGATGTATGGTCCATCGAAGGTGCGGTGGAAAGCGGCCGGCGGGCGGCACAGGTATTTGAACCGGACGTAAAGGTTTTTCCCCCGTATCAGCCTTGGTGGCTTCGCGGGATCAGCGCCGTCGATGATCTGTTCTT
Organism: uncultured Desulfobacterales bacterium; assembly: GCA_964573705.1. Classification (GTDB taxonomy): domain Bacteria; phylum Desulfobacterota; class Desulfobacteria; order Desulfobacterales; family Desulfococcaceae; genus JAABSQ01. The sequence goes on along the minus strand of CAZNLT010000072.1, from coordinate 21,211 downwards.
TTCATTCGGCGCACCGCATGTCCTGACCATTGGCTTGGTTTCCGTTCTGGTTATTCTCGCTTTGATCCTCATGGGAATAGCACTTTGAAGAAGATTCCATCTGCGTGAACTCAGCCGGAGCCCTGATGAATTCATTCAAAAAGCCTATGAAGAAACTGAAGGCTCCGAAGCCGAAACCGAGGTGCTGACCCGGGAAGACCGCCTTTCTGTTCAGGAACTGTTCGACGGCATGAGCACCGGAACGGCCCGGATCGCCAACTATATGATTCCCGCCTCCGTTCGGCTGGGTATGGACTTTGACCAGGATTTGTGTCATAATCCGGGCCATCACCAGTTAACAGCCGAGACATGCTCGGCACACAACAACACCATGCACTCGGACGGGGATTCCGCTGCACTTCATCCCCGCAGTTGATGGCCACGTTCGCCTGACCAATACTCGGTTTTGGTTCAAAACCGAAAAGGTGGTAAAATGGCAGAGAATTACAATTTCGAATGGGACCCCATAAAAGCCCGCGAGAACCTGGACAAGCATGGTGTGGCTTTTGACGAAGGGGCAACGATATTCAGAGACTCTTACGCACTTTCCATATTTGATCCGGACCACAGCGAAATCGAAGATCGATGGATAACTATGGGTATCTCAGAGAAGGGAAGATTGCTGGTTGTGAACCATACTTTCCGAGAAGAGAATGAAGAAGTAGTCACGCTCAGAATCATTTCAAGCCGAAAGGCTACGAAAAAAGAAACCAAAAATTACGGTGGTTCAGCATGAGAAAAGAATACGATTTTTCGAAAGGTGAAAGAGGTAAGTTCTATCGTCCAGGCATGAAACTTAACATTCCCATATATCTCGATGAGGAGGTTTCAACCTTTGTGGAGAAGATCGCTTCCAAGAAAGGCACTGATCGATCTTCAGTAGTGAACGATCTGCTCAGGGGTGACATAAAAATCGCTGAGGCAATGGAATAAAAAAACCGATCTTGGCGAACAAGTCATTTGAGCAACGCGGTGGACGATTTCTTCTTTTCCTTCGGCTGACCGCATGTTCTCACATTGAGCCTGATCATTACGCTGGTGATCATCGCATGGTCGATCGGATGAGAAAAAAAGCCGTGAAACCTCTGTGGCTCTCCCCGGCGACAGGTATGACGGCCTGTCTTAGTCCGGTCGGAAATTCGATCCGGAATCACCGATGCCGACGGCAGATTTCATTTTCCGGATGGAGAGACGGTTTCTTTTTTCATCGGTGAGGTGATGCTCGGGCATGCCAGGGGGCGGGAGATTGTCACCCCCATCGATCTGGTGGACGGCGCGGGCGATGTCACCCCTCCGGCGGTGACCAACCTGATCCGGTTCATGCAGTCGCTGGATGTGGACGGCAAACCGGACAACGGCATCACCATCACGCCTCAGATGCGAAACCAAGCCGGCGGACGCGGGATCGATTTTCATATGGGAATCGAAGAATTTGAAAACCACCCGGGCGAAAAGTTTCACAGCCCGGCTTCGAAAGATTTTTGTTCAGGAGGTTTCCGACCGGATGTATTCATTCAATGCACTGGATGGCATTCAGTATGGCGCCCGAGGCCATATCGGTCAACGGAAAGAGAATCAGGACGATATCCGCTTGCCTGATCTGCCCGGAAACGGCGACGGTGGAGGGCAACTGTTCGCGGTGGCCGAGGAGGAACTTTTGCTTTGTCGGAAAGTAAGGCGCCACTGATATTGCCGGAAGCCTGGTCGAGGAGGCGGTAGTGAAGCTTAGTTTTTCTGAGTATCGAACAATTCCCATGGAAATCCTCGTGATTAACATCAGCAGCTCAGAAAATGGACCCGGACGGCCGCCTTTTGGGTTATTTATATATTGATTTTACCGGAAAAACCGAGAAGAATGGCCATCTTGTGATCAAGTATGAGGATTGCAACAAGAAGGGGGGACTGTTGAGAGTGAAACATGATTTAGAATCGCAGGGCTTGGGACGATTCGCTTGATCCGGATTCCCTCTGCTCAAGAGCCTGACAGATCCTAAACAATTCCGGGAGGATGCTGAAAAAGACGCCATGCGTGATGATATTAATCTTGAATACTTTAAACGACGGCTTGAAGAACGCCTTGAAGAAATCGCCAAAGGCCATAAATCGAATTCACCTGTGGAATTGGATCAGTCGCGCATGGGGCGGCTGACGCGAATGGATGCCATGCAGCAGCAGGCCATGACGCAGGCGGCATCCCGCCTGCTTGAAATGGAACAGGGGCGCATCCGGACAGCGCTCGACCGGATGGCATCCGGCGATTACGGGTATTGCATTCAATGCGACGAAGAAATCGCAGAGGGGCGTCTCAATGCGGACCCGAGTGCACTGATCTGCATCGAATGCGCCCGGGCGGCGGAGAAATGATGGGTTTGGGGATCATCTCACGCATCAGAACGATGCCCTTGTTTATCCGCGATATCTCGTGCTCGGGATCGACGGCAATGGCTCGCTCGAACATTTCCACCGGTTTAAAACCCCCCTCCAATCCGTTTAATAACTTCCAACAAGGGCGACGGGAAAACGCCTATCCCCACAATCAGCACTATCACGGCAATCCCGGCCGCCCGGCCGAGCAGGGGCGGTTGGGGAACCGGAATTCCGCCGGTTCGGGGAGAAAAATAGAGCGCGACGATTACCTTAAGATACACATAAATCGATACGATCGCCGTGAGGATGCCGATCACGGCCAGGGTTTCGAAGCCGCCCAGAAGGGTGGCGCGGAACAGAACGAACTTGCCGAAAAAACCGCCGGTGGGCGGCAGGCCGGCCAGGGAGAGGAGGGAGATCGCCAGCACCCCGCCGATGAGGGGATGCGAAAGCCCGAGGCCGAGGTATTCCGCCAGGTCTTCCCGGTCGATGGCTTCGGGATCAGCGGGAGAGAGCAGGGCCACCGATCCGAACGCGCCCAGGTCCATGAGCCCGTAAACGGCGGCATAGAACAAAAACGGTCCGGGGCCGCTGTCCCGAATGGCAAGCAGCGCCATCAGGAGATACCCCATATGCGCCACCGAAGAGTAGGCCAGCAGCCGCTTCATTCGCTCCTGGGTGAGGGCCGCGATGTTGCCGGCGATCAGGGTGAGGGCGGCCATGATCCAGAGCACCGGGGTGATGAAGCTCCAGAGCCATTCGGCGGAGGCGGCGCCGAACCGGACCAGGGCGGCCAGCACGCAGAGTTTGGCGCCGGTGGACAAAAAGGCGGTGATCGGGGCCGGCGCGCCCTGGTAGACATCCGGGGTCCAGAAGTGGAAGGGGACCAGGGAAAGCTTGAACCCGATCCCCACCAGGAGGAGGCTGAATCCCAATAGAATCAGGTTCTGCTGGGCCGGGTCGGCATACCGCCCCAGGCTCTCGGCGATGACCATGCTGCCGGTGGCGGCGTAGACAACGGCGATGCCGAAGACCAGAAAGGCCCCGGCCACCGAGCCCATGATGAAATACTTGAGGGCTGCCTCGCTCGATCCCGGCTTGCGGGTGGAGAGAGCGATCAGGATATAAAAGCAGATCGAGAGGAACTCCACCCCGAGAAAGAAGGCCACCCAGTGGAGAGCCCCCGCCGTCAGAAACATGGAGAGGGCCGCAAACAAAAGAATGCCGTAGAATTCATCCCCGGAAAATCCCTTCTGTCGGGCATACTGCCGGGCAAAAAGAAGCCCCAGAATCGTAATGACCGCCAGCAGCAGATAGAAATAGGCGCCGAATCCATCGATATCCAGCATTTTGTTGGGATTTTCCATACCCCGAGGAAAGAAAAACACTGCCAATCCGGCGAGAATAACTGCCGCCAGCGCCATTCCGAACAGCAGATCGGCCGGTCTTTTTTTAAGAAACCCCCCGGCGCAGAAAACCAGAAACCCGCCCATTCCCAGGCAGATGTGGGGCAGCATACTCAATAACCAGTCGGAATTCATCCGCACTCCTTGAGGGAATTTCGAGAGAAGAAATATATCAGCCAACCATCCTCGGCAGAAAACCCCTCCCGAGCGCCCTTCAGGGCGCTTTTTTCGTTCTCAGCCGGGGGATTCATCCCCCGGCGCCATACCAGGCACCCCAAACCCGACACTTGCGAGCGAGGCATTGCCGTTTGCGATGGAAGCCTCACCTTGCCCCCGCGGTCATTACCATCGCAGAACCGGCATCCCCCCCGACCAGATCCGCCAGATGCGCCACCGAAGGCGCCAGCAGATCCAGGAGCGGGCCCGGGTGCAGGCCGATCCAAAGCACCGCCAGTGCCAGAGGGATGAGAACAGCCGCCTCCCGGCGGGTGATGTCATCCCCCGGCATGCGTTCATCCACCGGTCCGAAGAGAAGGTTCTGGACCAGTCGCAGGATATAGATCAGGGTCAGCACGATGCCGATGAAGCCGATGACGCCCGCCGCCGGCCACTCCCGAAAGGCGCCCATCAGAATCAGGATTTCGCCGATGAAGTTGTTGAGCCCCGGAAGCCCCACGGCGGCCATGGCGAAGAAGAGAAAAAAGCCGCTGAATACCGGCATCCGGCGCCACAGCCCGTGGTAGTCGCCCAATTGGCGGCTGTGGCCCCGCTCTTCCAGAATCCCTACCAGGATGAACAGTGCCGAGGTGGTGATGCCGTGGTTGACCATCTGGATCACCGCACCGGAGAGGGCGATTTCGTTCCAGACCGCCAGCCCCACCACGATCAGCCCCATGTGGCTGATGCTCGAATAGGCCACGATCCGTTTGATGTCCTGCTGGGACAAGGCGATCCAGGCGATATAGAAGAGCCCCAGCAGCCCCAGGAGCAACAGAATCGGCTCCGATCGGGCGGCCGCCGTCGGAAAGAGCGGAAACCCGAACCGGAGCAGGCCGTAGGCCCCCGTCTTGAGCAGGAGACCGGCCAGGATCACACTCCCGGCGGTGGGCGCCTCGGTATGGGCGTCCGGCAACCAGGTATGGACCGGCACGATCGGAATCTTGACCGCGAATCCGGCCAAAAAGGCGCCGAACAGAAACCATTCCGTACGAAGCCCGAGAGTGGTGTTCATCAGTTGATACCGGGTGAATCCGTATACTTCGGTCTGAGCGCCGTGGATCACATATAACCCGATGATCGCGATCAACAGAAACAACCCCCCGGCCATGCTGAAGAGGAAGAACTTGACCGCGGCCCGAACCCGGTCCGGATGGCCCCACAATCCGATGAGAAAGAAGATCGGGATCAGTTGGAGTTCCCAGAAGAGATAGAACAGAAACAGGTCGGCGGAAAGAAAAACTCCCAAAACGGCCGTTTCTGTGGCCAGCAGCACAAAATGGTATATCCCCGCCCGCTCGGTGATGCTGCGCCACGAGACCAGAATGCAAAGCACCATTAAAAAGGTGGTGAGCAGGATCATCAACAGGCTGATGCCGTCCAGGAGCAGAAAAAAGCGGATTCCTAAAGCCGGAATCCACGGCAGATCGACGAAAAGGCGCCGTCCGTCCATGGCGCCGGGGATCGGGTCGGCGCCGATCCACACCATCAGCACCAGAATCAGATCGGCCAGGGTCACCCCCAGGCTCGTCAAACGGCGCCATTTCGGATGCTGTCGGAGACACAGCACGGCAACACCGCCGATCAGCGGTAGAAAAAGAATCAGTGTCAGAAGAAAGCTCATGTCCGCTCCGTTCGCATTACAGCAGACCCAGGGCGAGGATGCACAGCATGGCCGTAAATCCGATCAGAAGGGCGCCGAGATAGGTGGAGAGCCGTCCGGTGGTCCACAGCCGCAGGTTCATGGACCACCGCGACGCCAGCCGTCCGGCGCCGGTCAGCACCGCGTCGATCCCGCCGTGATCCGCCTTATCCGACAAAAGGGCGGAGGCCCGTTCATAGGGCCGGACCACCCAAAGGTGGCAAAATTGATTGAGATAAAAACCAGAATGCAATAAATTTTGCATCGGCTCAGGCGCGGTGGCCGGTTTTTCTTTCAAGGGCCGCGGCCCATACACCAGATAGGCCAGGCTGATCCCGATGAGCGCCACACCGGCGTTGCCGATGCGGATTCCCCATTCCAGAGCGAAGGACGCCTCCAGGGGAGGGCCGAGTCCGGGCACCGGCGCCAGGTACCGATCCAGAAAGTTCCAGGATCCGACGGGCAGATTGATCACACCCCCCGCCAGGGCCAGAAATGCCAGTGGGTAGAGGGTCCACACCAGTATCGGGCGGACCGGGCCGGGTTCGGGTGCCTGGGTCCGCCTCGGCCCCGGTCCGCCGTAAAAAACCAGAAAAAAGAGGCGAAAGATATAAAGAGCGGTGATCAGGGAGGTGAGGGTGCCGATGACCCAGAGCGCCGTGTGAAATACGCTGGGATGGGTCAGATTGGTCAGCAGGAGCCGGTCCTTGCTCAAAAAACCGATGGTCGGCGGCACCGCTGCCAGAGACAGGGCCCCGATCAGGAAACACCCGTACACTTCCGGCAAAGCGTTTCTGACCTTGCGGCCCATTTTGAAGATATCATGCACCCCGCCCAGGGACTGAATGATGCATCCGGCGGCCAGAAAGAGCAGCGCCTTGAAAAAGGCCTGGGAGAGCAGATGGTACAGGCCTCCGGCCGGATCTTTGGCCCCGATCCCCAGTACCATGAACCCCAGCTGACTTACGGTGGAATAGGCCAGAACCCGTTTGATGTCATGCTGGGCCAGGGCGGAGCAGGCCCCGTAAAACGCGGTCGCCGCCCCCACCGCTGCGGTCATTCCCAGTGCAATGGGTGAAAGGATCAGGACCGGATAGAGCCGGAGCAGCAAATAGACCCCGGCGGTGACCTTGGTGGCCGCATGGATCAGGGCCGATACCGGTGTGGGACCGACCATGGCGTCGGGCAGCCAGACCGAAAGCGGCGCCAGGGCCGATTTTCCGGCCGCCGCCAGCAGCAACAGAAGTCCGATCGCCAGAACCATTCCTGTGGAGAGCATCCCGGCCTGGTGGGTGATGAAGTCCAACGAGAGATTCCCGAAAGCCGCAAAAAAGAGGCCGATGGCGATTCCCAAAGCGGCGCTGCCGATTCGGGTCACGAGAAAGGCTTTTCGCGCGGCGTCGGCATGGTAGGCGTTCCGGTACCAGAACCCGATAAGCGCGTAGGAGCAGAACCCGACTCCCTCCCACCCGAGAAAAAGAAAGAGGAGGTTGTCCGCCGTGACGGTCACCAGCATGAAGAAGACGAAGAGGTTGAGAAAACAGTAGTACCGTGCATATCCCCCCTCCAGCCGCATATAGGTCACCGAAAAAACATGGACCAGTACCGCGATGAAAGTCACCGTCATCGCCATCACCGCCGACAGGGGATCGTACATGGCGTCCATGGATACGGTGAGGTCGCCCACCGAAAACCACTCCAGCAGGGGAAAAAGCACCGGCCGGCCGCCGGCCGAAATGGCGCAGGCCACGGCCATGATGAGTGCTCCCCCCACTGCCGCCACCGCCGCAACTTCAGACCAGCGCCGCGGCAGTCGATTCCCCATTAGTGCCTGATAAAGGCTGCCGAGCAGGGGAAACAGCAGGAGCATGATCAGCAGAAATCGCATCTCTACCCTTTCAGTGTATCATACGCATCAGCGTCGGCATCGCCGGTGCGCAGGTTGAGATAATAGAAGAGAACCAGGCCCACCCCGGCTTCGGCTGCGGCCACACCCATGATAAAGATGACGAAGGCCTGCCCGTCCAGGGTTCCCCAATGCAGGGCCGAACCCACGAAAACCAGACTGGCGGCATTGAGCATCACCTCCACCCCCATCAGAATCATGATCAGATTCCGCCGGGCCACAGCGCAGACCGCGCCCATGAGAAAGAGAAGTCCGGCCAAAAAAAGGACGTGTCCGAAAGGGACGATCATGATTCTTCCTCCTTCCCGGATGAGAGCGAATCCGCTCCGTTCTCAAGGTCGTCGGTGGCCTGGCCCAGATACAGAACCCCAACCAGGGCCACAAAGAGAAGAAAAGAGACGATCTCCACCGGCAGCCAGTAATCGGTGACCAGAAACCGGCCGAAGTCGATGGGGGCCGCGATGGCCGGCATCAGCCGGTGGTAGCTGCCGGCCGCACTCAGAATGAAAAACCCGATCAGGACCAGGCTGATCAGGCCGAGAATGGACGCCAGACGCCATTGCCGCCAGACCTCTCGAAATCTTCGGGGGGCCGCTTCTTTTCGCAGGGTCATGATGATGAAAAGAAAAAGAATCATAATGGCGCCGGCGAAGATGATCACTTCCAGAGCGGCCAGAAAGGGCGCCCCCAGCAGATAGAACAGAAGCGAGGTGCCAAAAAAAGAGACCACCAGCCAGAGGGACGCATGGACCAGATTGCGCCGGGTGACCGCCATGCCGGTGGCGGCCAGGGTGATGATGGACAACAGATAGAAAAAGATGGTGTAGAGCGTCATGAATATCCTCTTGAATGCATCCTTTACGGCATGTTGCTCTTGATGTTGACCGGCTCCTCTTCGTCCAGATGGGTTCCTTTTTCTCCTTTTTCCGTGACCCCGGCGTGCCGATAGAAGTTGTAATCGGAATGCCGGCCCCCGTGGTCCACCAGAAGATCTTCTTTTTCATAGACGAAATCGAGCACCACGTATTGACAGAATTCGTAATCAGGGGTGAGCTGAATCGCCAGGGTGGGGCAGGCCTCTTCACATTGGCCACAGTAGATGCACCGGGCGAAGTTGATGCGGAACCAGACCGCATACCGGCGGCCGTCTTCTTCCCGCTCCGCCGATTCCATGGAGATGCAACTGGTGGGGCAGACCGCAGAGCAGAGATAGCAGGCCACGCAGCGTTCGTCGCCGTCCGGGTCCCGGGTGAGAATGATTCGGCCCCGGCTTCGTTCGGGCAGGGGCCGTTTGTATTCCGGGTATTCTTCGGTGACCGGTTTCCTCAGAAAATTGATCATGGAGACGGCATAGGCATCATAGATCCCTTTGACCGCGCTCAGGCTGTACTGCCATAGATTGGGTTTGTTGTGGGTCATATCGGTTTATCCAAATCTTTTATTCAAACAACAGCATCAGTCCGCCGGTGGCGATGATGTTGACCAGGGCCATCGGAATCAAAAATTTCCATCCAAAGGCCATCAGCTGGTCATACCGGGGCCGGGGATGGCTCGCCCGGCTCCAGATCAGGAGAAACGGCACGATCAGCACCTTGAGAACGAACCAGACCACCCCCGGCAGCAGCGGGCCCCGCCATCCGCCCAGAAAGAAAACCGCCACCAGGGAGCCCAGCACCAGCATGTTGACGTATTGGCCCACGAAAAAGAGGCCGAACCGCATGCCGCTGTACTCGGTGTGGTAGCCGCCCATAAGCTCGTTTTCGGCTTCGGGGATGTCGAAGGGCAGCCGGTGGGCTTCGGCCATGGTGCTGATCAGAAAAATCAGAAAACCGACCGGCTGAACCAGAATGAAGGGGTAGGCGGCCTGGGCGTTGACGATCTCCACCAGGCTGAAGGAGCCGGCCATCATCACCACCGGCGCCAGAGAAAGGCCCAGGGAGAGCTCATAGCTGATCATCTGGGCCGCCCCGCGAATCCCGCCCAGGAGACTGTACAGAGAGTTGGAGCTCCACCCGGCCAGCACGACTCCATAGGCGGCAATTGTGGATATCGCCACCACATACAAAAGCCCCACATTGAGGTCGGTGAACAGCATCGGCACCCGGCGGCCCCAGAGGGTGAAGCCTTCACCGAAAGGGACCACCACGAAAAGCAGCAGGGCCGAGGTCGCCACCACCGCCGGGGCCATCATGAAGATGAATCGGTCCGACTCGGCCGGAATCAGATCTTCTTTGAGAAGAATTTTGACCCCGTCGGCAATGGGCTGGAGGGCGCCGTGCCAGCCGGCCCGGTTGGGTCCCAGACGGGTTTCGAAGCGGGCCAGAAGCCGCCGTTCGATCCAGATCAGATAGACCGCCAGCAGCACCAGTGCTCCGAGCACCGCGGCCAGTTTGATCAGGAGAATGACAAAGCCGAGCAGCCACATGATTATTCGCTTCCCTTTCCGGCCTTGGCGATTCGGTTTCTCGGGATTTTCGAAAAGCATCCATCGGCCGTCTGCCAGGGAAGGTCGGGTCTGCGCGGGATGACCAGGAGCCCCCGGGCCATATTTATTCTCAGAAGGACCGGTATCTCCAGATCTTCACCCTCGAACTGAAGAATGGCCGAATCTCCGTTTTTGAGGCCCAGTTGGGATGCATCATCCGGATGGATAAACGCGGCCGGCGAACCCTCGGCCAGGCGAATCGGTTCGGAATACGCGGAAAGTGCCTCCGTGCCGAAGGTTCGGTCTACAAAGAGAAGGTCCATGGCCTCCACTTTCGCCTTCGCTTCCGGGTCCGAATCCGTTTTCATGATCTTTGAATTGAAGGGGGTGATATCGCTTTCGGCCGGCAGAATCCGGCCGTCCCGGGGCGGATAGATCATTTCCTGAAAAAACGGAAACGGCCCCCGGGAACCGGTCAGCCATGTTTCCGGGCCGCTGGTGGTCAGCGGGATTTGATCCAGTTCCATGGCCCGGACCAGATCGGCAATGGCCCGCCAGGCCGGACGGGGATCTCCGCCGGGGACTTCCTCCCGGTGAACCCGGGGAGGATGAGATTTCCCGCGAAGCTGCCGAATGGGCGTGCCCACGGCATGAGCCTGTTCGGCATATTGAAGCCGCCCCTCCTGATTGATAAAGCAGGAACCGGTTTCAAAAACCGTGGTCGTGGGCAGAAACATGTCCGCCCGCTCTGCGGTCGGGGTGGGAAGATAGTCCAGAACGATGAGCATTTCCAGCCGATTCAGGGCCGCTTCCAGGCGCTTCCGGTTGGGATAGGTGCCGAGCAAATCGTTTTCCACTACGAGCAGGGCGGTCACCTCGCCCGCCTCGATGGCGTCCAAGGTATCTTCAAAGGAGGATTCTGCGGAATTTTCCAGTAAGGCTGCGCCGAAGGCATTCGCACCGGGCAGAATATAAAAAAGCCCGGCCTGCTTCTTGATAGCCTTCAGCATCCGCGCGTGGTCGGCGGCCAGATCCGGGGTGGACCGGGGGACGATATCGGTGCCGCAGATGATCACCGGATGATTACTCGATTTCAGTTCCTCGGCCAGCGCCGACATCTCCTCCCGAATCGATTCCCCGAATTCGAAATCTTCGGGTAATTGCGCGTAAGATTCACTGACCGCATTCCCGGCATCATCGGCCTCATTCTGGAAGATACCAGACCGAATCAGATGGTTGAGGCAGGAGGGTTCCATCCGGCCCCTGGATACCGGCAGGTGAATGAAATCGAAGGGGAGGGACACGGGCCGGGGGTCGATTACGCCCACCCGTGCTCCATTTCGCACCGCCTGGCGCATGGCCAGTGCGAGCATGGGGGCCTCGTTGATCGGGTCTGTGCCCACCGCCAGAATCCAGTCGGCCCGTTCGATCTCCTTCATGGAGACCGCCAATTTGGAATCCAGACGCCGAACCGCGGCCCGGCAGGTGCGGGCCTGATCGGGATCGGCGAAAAAGGACAGTGAATGCCATCCCGCGCTTTGGGCGAGTATCGCAAGGGCGGCCTGGGTTTCCAGGCTGCTGCGGGCTGATCCGAGCACCGCCGCCCGTTTCAACTGGATGGTGCCGTCCGAGATGGTCAGCCGGTTGGCCAGGGCCCGGATCGCTTCGGTCCAGGAGACCTCCTCGTTTCCGATTCTGGCCCGCCGGGGCCGGTTCGGCAGATTCGCATATCCGAATCCGAACCGGCCCCGGTCGCAGATGAAGTGTCCGTTGACCGTTTCGGAGAGCCGGGCCTCCTGCCGAAGCACCTCCCGGTACCGCGCATTGGCCACGGTGTTGCACCCGAGAGAGCAGTGGATGCAGACCGACGGGGACCGTTCCATATTCCAACGCCGGCCCCGGTACCGGGCCGGTTTGTCGGTGAAGACCCCGGTGGGGCAGATGTCGATGAGATTGCCGGAAAAGGGGCTTTCCAGTTGGCCCGGCTCGAACCGGCCGAAGTAGACCCGGTAACCGATCTGATAGGCGGCCAGATCCCGGTAGCCGGCGAATTCCTGATAAAAACGGACACAGAGATAGCAGTGGATGCACCGGTTCATTTCGTGCTGCACAAAGGGGCCGATGTACTGGTCCCGAAAGGTCCGTTTCTTTCCTTTGTACCGGCGGATGTCGTGGCCGCCGGAGACGGTTTCGTCCTGAAGCAGGCAGTGGCCCCCCTCGTCGCAGACCGGGCAGTCGTGGGGGTGGCTCATCATCAAACATTCGATAATGAAGCGCCGAAAGGCCATCGCCTCCGGGTCATCGGTGGAGACCACCATCTCGTCCCGGGCGTCGGTCATGCAGCTCATTTCGATGCCTTGGACCGGCCCCTCTACAAACTTCACCGCGCAGAGCCGGCAGGCCCCCACCGCCCCCAATGCGGAATGGTAGCAGAACCGGGGAATCATGATCCCGAGCCGTTCGGCCGCGTCGATCACTTTGGTCCCCTCGGGAACCTCGATCTTTTGATTGTCGATAATCAGTATGGGCATCTCTTCTCAGATCGCGTTCAGCTTTTGAACGGACATTTCTTTTCCCGGATATGGTCCTGAATTTCATCTTCGAAATGTTGAACCAGGCTCTCGATCGGTCCGGCCGCACCCAGAGCAAAGGCGCAGTAGGCGTTTTTCAGGTACCCGGCGAATTCCTGAAGCCGGGGGATATAGGCGTCCTCGCCCGCGCCGTTTTCGATCCGCCACAGAAGATCCTGAATGTACCGGAGCCCCTCCCGGCAGGGAGTGCACCAGCCGCAGGATTCCCGCACGAAAAAGGTGGTGAGGTTGAGGGTCGCATCCACCATGCAGCAGGTTTCGTCGAACACGATAATGGCCGAGGTGCCGAGCCGATAACCGGCATTGGACAGGGAGACCGAGTCCATTCCCACCTCGTAATTCTCGGGGGTCAGGTAATGGGTGGAGGCCCCGCCCGGCAGGCAGGCTTTGAAACGCTTGCCGCCGATAATGCCGCCCCCGGACACCTCGATGATTTCGCTCAGTTGTGTGCCCAAAGGCAGTTCATAGCACCCCGGCCGATTGACTCGCCCGCTAACGCAGTAGAGTTTGGTGCCCGACCCGTCCTCGGATTTGGCCAGATTCTTGAACCATTCGCCCCCGTTCCGAACAATGTGGGGCAGACAGACCAGGGTCTCCACGTTGTGGACCAGGGTCGGAAGCCCCCACAATCCTTTTTCGGTGGGGAAGGGCGGCGGATTCTTGGGGTTGGGCCGTTTTCCCATGGTGGCGTTGAGAATGGCGGTGCCCTCACCGCAGATATATCGGCCCCCGGAGCGGTGGATATCCAGATGAAAGGAAAACCCGCTCCCCAGAATGTTCTCCCCCAGGTAGCCGGCCTGGCGGGCGGTGTCGAGCGCCTGCTCTAAAATTTCCGCCGAGGTGTCGTAGGAGGGGCGGATAAACAGCAGCCCTTTGCCGCATCCGGTGGCATAGGCGGCCAATACCGCCCCCTCGATCAACATGTGGGGATCGGCATGGATCATTTCCCGATCCTTGAAGGTGCCCGGCTCCATTTCATCGGCGTTGACCAGCAGGTACCGCTTGTCCGGGGCGTCCTCCGGAATGGTTCCCCATTTTTTGGCCACCGGAAAACCAGCCCCGCCCCGCCCCTTGAGGTCGGAGGCATCCACCGCCTCCAGAATCGCCTCGGGAGATCCCTTGGCCAAGACATCGGAAAGCGCCCGGTAGCCGCCGCTCTTCCGGTATTCATCCAGTGTGGCGGGCCGGTCGGGCTGTCGGTTTTTAAACAGAACCTGCGGGTACATCGGCATCTTTCCTGAGTTTTTCCAGTAATTCGTCCACCCGCTCCGGGGTCAGGAGGCCGTGCATCTTTCGGTTGACCAGCATGGCCGGGGCATGGTCACAGTATCCGATACAGCAGACCGGCAGGAGCGTGAACAGGCCGTCGGTCGAGGTGTCGCCGGGCTGAATCTCCAGCCGATTGCAGAGGTGGTCCATCAGAAAGTTGTAGCCATGAATGTGGCAGACCACTCCGTCGCAGATGTGGATGACATACCGCCCCACCGGCTCCCGATAGATAAAGTCGTAAAAGGTGGCCAGTTCCTCCAGTTCGGCCGGGGTCATGCCAAGCAGGTCGGCCGCTTCTTTCACGGCCGCATCGCTCAAATAGCCGTAATGGTGCTGAAACGCGAACATCACCGACACCGCCCGTTCCCGGGGTGTTTCCGCTGCCGCGATCTCCGCTTTCAGGTCTTTTCTGAGTGTTTCAGGGATCATTCCGGGCCTTTCCTCATCGGTCCACATCCGCCAGAATATAGTCGACGGAGCCCAGAATGGCGGCGAAATCGGCCACCGTCTCCCCCCTGGCCATCAACGGAATGGCCTGGACATTGGCAAAGCCGGGGGCTCGTATCCGCATTCGATAGGCCATGTTGCGCCCGTCGCTGACGATATAATAGCCCTGCTCCCCCCGGGGCGCCTCGGTGGCGGTATAGGCCTCCCCCCTGGGGATTTTGGGGCCACGGGCGGCGTTGATGAAATGGTGGATCAGCGATTCGATATCCTCCAGGGTATCCGGTTTTATAGGGATGCTGTAGCGATAATCGTCGGTGAGGTACCGGCCTTCCGGCATGTGATCGGCCGCCTGCCCAATGATCCGAAGGCTCTGTCGCATCTCCTCGATCCGGACCAGAAACCGGGCGTAGCAGTCCCCCTCGGTCTGAATGGGGATGTCGAAATCGAAGTCCTCGTAAACGGAATAGGGAATCTTCTTTCGAAGGTCCCACTCCACGCCGCAGGCCCGCAGGTTGGGGCCGGTCACTCCCCATTCCATGGCCTCGGACCGGGTGAGTCGGCCGATCCCCCGGGTGCGGCATTTGAAAATCGGGTTGTTGAGGATCATCCGTTCGTACTCCCGAAGCCGGGCGGGAAATTTCCTCAGAAAGGCGTCCACCGGCGCTTTCCAGCCCTCGGGCAGGTCCCGGGCTACCCCGCCGATCCGGAACCAGGCGGGGTGAAGCCGGCTCCCGGTGATCAACTCTGCGATGTCCAGAATTCCTTCACGCTCCCGCATGGTGTAGAAGGTGGGGCTCATCATTCCCACGTCATGGGCCGCGGTGCCCAGCCAGACCAGGTGATTGCTCAGCCGGAACAGCTCTGCCAGCAGGACCCGAATGTACTGGGCCCGGACCGGCGCCTCGATCCCGGTGAGGGTCTCCACCGAATGGACATAGGAGAGATTGTTGGCGGCGCCCGAGAGATAGTCGACCCGGTCGGTGTAGGGGATGAACTGGTGCCAGGACTGGTGCTCCCCGATTTTTTCCGCCCCCCGATGGTGGTAGCCGATGTCGATGTCCATGCCCACGATGTTTTCACCCCGAAGGGCGAGGATATGGCGAATGACCCCATGTGTGCAGTACTGATGGGGGCCGAAGTTGAGGATAAAATAGCGGCCTCCCGCGACCTTTCCCGCCAGGGCGGTCTCGGCGTCTAAGGGTTCGTGGCTTTCGGCGTCTTTCAGGGTGTAGGGGGCCATGTCGGTGGCCTGGCCCGGGTATTCTTTGCGAAGGGGAAATTCCTCCCAGTCGTGGGGTAGCAGGAGTCGCCGCAGGTCGGGGTGGCCGCCGAAGCTGATCCCGAACATGTCGTAGACTTCCCGTTCGTACCAGGCGGCGCTCGGCCAGATGTCGGTCACCGTCGGAATTTCCGGGGCCCGGCCTTCCAGCCCCACCTTGAGGCGGATCCGCTCTGCGGTGTCGAACGAGAGAAGATGATAGACCATGGTGAAATCGGGCGTCGAACCGGTCTTTGCCTTCGGAAGGCGCCGGGCGGATTCGTCGATGGCCGTGAGATCGTCCAATCGCAGGAATTGGGGATCGCTGTCCGATTTCAGAAACCGAAGGACCTCTTTCACCTTTTCGGCCGTGACCTGAAAACTCGGCATGTCGGAAGTGGGCGACTCCTGCCGGACTACTCCGGGAAACCGGGCTGTCAGGGCCTCCGCCAGGGTGGTCTGATGCTCGGTCAACTCGATTCTGTGCGGCGGCGGGGTCCACATGAGATCGGAGCGGGTGCCGTAAAATCGGGGCGGCCGGACCGAGGTCCCCCGTTCGGGAATATCGAGATAGCCAGGCCCCCGGGTGTCCCGGGATTTGGTTTTTCCGGCCGTCAGGCGGGCCTCTTGGCTCCCTTCCGTGCCACCCTTTCGCAGGACCGCCGCGGCCGGCCGCTCGGTCTTCACGATCTTGTTTCGTAACATGATCAGCCCTTGCAACAGGGCCTCGGGCCGGGGCGGGCATCCGGGGACGTAGACATCCACCGGCAGAATCTGGTCGACCCCCTGCACCACGCTGTAGACGTCGTACATTCCGCCGCAGTTGGCGCAGGATCCCATGGAGATGACCCATTTGGGATCGGGCATCTGATGGTAAAGCCGCCGCACCACCGGGGCGATCTTTTTGAAAACGGTGCCCGAGACGATGAGCAGATCCGCCTGCCGGGGCGATCCGCGAAAGACCTCGGCGCCGAACCGGGCGATGTCGTATCGGGAGGCGAAGGCCGCGGCCTGCTCCACAAAACAGCAGGAGAGGCCGAAAAAGAGGGGCCAGAGGCTGTACTGGCGGCACCAGTTGATGACCGTGTCCATCGTTAGTGGATCTCGGGTATTGGGGTCTCGGGTGGAGGATTCACGTCCGTCTGGATTCGGGAATTCAGACCGTAATGCGTTGCGGGCAGCAGGATGGGTCATCGTTGGTCGGCCCCTCGCGCGGAAATGCCTCGATCCAGCCCGCCCTTCGCCCAGACGTAGAAGAGGCTGATCAGAAGGACCAGAATGAAAAAGGTGATTTTGATCCATCCCCCGAATCCGAGCGGTTTGAACGCGACCGCCCATGAGAAGATGTAGGCGGCTTCCACATCGAAGATCAGGAAAAAGGCGGCGATCATGTAAAACGGTACCGGAAAATTGAACTGGGCCGGCCCCGACGGAATGACCCCGCTTTCATAGACCCGGTCCTTGTCCGGATTGGGATTTCGGGGGCCGAGCCGGGAGGTCAGGAACAGCACCACCCCCATGGCCAAAAGGATGGCGAACACATAGACCGCCATGGCCAGCAGGCTCGGTTCCCATGGGGACAACAGCTCATAAGGGGTGTGTGTGATCGGATGCATTCCTTCTCCTCGATTCGCAATGCGGAACGGTCATTCATAATCGAATTCGCCGCAAAAAGTATCGATGGATGGCCTTCCAAAGTAAATACGTGGAATTCGGTATATCGAAAAGGGGAACTACTTAATCCGTCAGGCGGTTCCTTTTCGAACCGGTCGATCAGATCGGCCCGGATGATGCCGATCCTGTTATTTCCCGTTTCTTCTTCGAGTTTTATTTTCTATTTTTCTCCTTGCGATTCTTTTATTTTTTTCCGATACTCCTCTCTGCCGGTATGCGGGTTGTGTGAATAAACACTGAAACTATGAGTGTTTTGAGTTTTTTTGCTTTTTATTGGAACTTCATCCTTGTATTAAGCTTCGGGAGGTCTATCCATGCGGCGGTTCCGGGCATTGGCCATCATTTCAGCTTTGACTGCGGCGGCGGGCCTCTGGTGGGTGTTTCAGGCGCCCGAAACCCCGCCCTTTCGGCCCCTGACGACGGAAAGCCGCGACGGCGGCCGCCGCCGGGACGCCGGTGAACGGCCAGGCAACACGGTGGATGATGTCGTCCGTATCGCGGTCATCGCACCCCTGAGCGGCTTGCCCGCCGGCATCCAGAGCGGGTTGCCCCATGTCGCCCGTTTTTTTACGGATCGGATCAACGCCGAAGGGGGCCTGCCGGGACGCCCGGTGGATCTTACGATCCTGGACAACGCCAACACCGCCCTGGGCGCCAAGACAGCCGCAGAAAAAGCGGCGTATCTGAAGGTCGCCGCGGTCATCGGGGGGCAACGGAGTTCCAATGCCCTGACCATGGCCGGCGCGCTTCAGGCCGCCGCCATTCCCATGATCGCCGTGGGGGCGAGCCACCCCGATATCACCCGGGCCGGTGACTACATCTTCCGCATCAACTACACCGACACCTTTCAAGGGGCCGCTCTGGCCCGGTTCGCCCGTGAGGATCTGAAAGCGGCGTCGGTCGCCCTCATGGTCAATATCGGCAATACCTACAGCCCCTACCTGGCGGATGTATTCGCCGAGCAGTTTCAACAACTGGGAGGATCGGTCCTGATGCGGCAGGAGTATCTGCCGGATATCGAGACCTTCGATCGGGCAGCGGCATCCATTTTGGCGGCCGGTCCCGACGTGGTCTTTCTTCCCGGCTACCAGGAGGACAGCGCCCGCATGATTGCCGCGGCTCGCCGGGCGGGCGTCGAATCGGTCTTTATCGGTGCCGATGGCTGGGACGGCAGCATCCCTCGGGCAGTGGGCACGGCGGCGGAGGGGGCCTGCTTTTCCGCCCACTGGCACCCGGACGCCGATATGGGCGGCGCGCTCTGGGATGCCGTGGCGGCTCTTGCGGAGAGCAAGAAAGCGCCCATCGGCGATGTGGAGATGCTGGCTGTCGACGCGGTGCATCTTCTTTTCGACGCGATCCGACGCGCGGGGCAGACCGATCCCTCGGCCATCCGTGACGCCCTGGCCCGAACAGAAGGATTTGTGGGCGCCTGCGGGCCCTACCGATTCGACCGGAACGGCGATCCGGAAAAATCCCTGGCGATCCTCCGATTCGAAGGGCAGGAGTCGACCTTTCTCACGACGATGCGGCCCGAAACGGTCCGTTTCGGCCTCATCTTCGCCGAGACCGGCGACGCCGCGCCGGCGGTCCGGACGATGTTCGAAGCGTCCCGGTTCGCGGCCGATGAAATCAATCTCAAGGGCGGGGTTCTGGCCCGGCAGATCGAGCTGATGGCGTACGACAACGAGAGCACCGCCCTGGGCTCGCGGCGGGCCGCCGAGGCGGCGGTTCAAGACGGCGTCCGCGCGGTCGTCGGGGCCGCCTGGAGTTCCCACTCCTCGGCCATGGCCCCGATCCTGGAAGAGGCCGGCATCCCCATGGTGACGCCCGCATCCACAAACCCGTCGATCACCCGAGATCGGCCCCATGTGTTCCGCACCTGCTATACAGACCGCCTGCAGGGCGAGGCCATGGCCCGTTTCGCCTTGTTCGCGCTCGGAGCAGAAACCGCGGCGGTCATGATCAACGTCGACAACCGGTATTCCATGGATCTGGCCCGGTTTTTCACCCGGCGATTCCAACAGGACGGACGGATCGTCGTCGAGGCGGACTACCTGCAAAGCGACAACGATTTCACCCCTCACCTGTCGGATATAAAGCGGGCCTCGCCGGATGTCGTCTGCATTCCCGGGTATACCCGGGATGCGGCCTTCATCATCCATCAGGCGCGGTCCGTGGGGATCGAGAGCGTCTTTATCGGGGGGGACGGATGGGACGACCTGATGTACGAGTACGCCGGAGATGCCCTCTCGGGAAGCTATTTTGCAGACCACTGGCACGCGGACCTGCCCGATCCGCGCAGCAAGGCCTTCGGGGCCCGCTATGAGGCCGTGTACGCACGGCGCCCCGGCAGCCTGGCGGCGGTGAGCTATGACACGGTCCACCTTCTGGCGGACGCCGTCCTTCGGGCAGGGTCCGCGGCGCCGGAGGCGATCCGCGACGCTCTGGCCGAAACCCGGAATTTCGAGGGTATTACGGGCACGATCACCTTCGACGACAACGGCGACCCTGAAAAGCCGGTCGTGATGATCCGATTCGGTCCCGAAGCCACCGTTTTCGACCGATTCATGTAGGCCGGGCCCATGCGAACCTCCCTCAAAAACCGGATCGTCACCGCCATTCTCATCACATTCGCCGCCGTGGCCCTCGTCTTCGGTATCGTCTTTCTGGGACTCCTCAGGGTCCATACGGACGCCCTGACCGGTAAAAGCCAAACGCTCCTGGAGATGCTGCTGAAACGGGAGGAGATGCCGCTGGCCAATGAAATCTTCGAGGGGCGCATGCGTGCGATCCGGCTTCGGATTCGAGACATTCTCGCCCTGGACAGCATGCTGTCGGTGACGGTCTACAACCGGGGCGGCGACCTGCTGAGCCATTTGGACCGTGCAGGGGGCGAGGCACCCGCGCTGACGGCCACCCCTCCCGATGGAGAGGTCCGGACGCGACCGGAGACATGGCGCGGGCTTCGGTCCCTGTCTTTCGAGGCTCCCATTTCGGCCATGGGCGCACCCATCGGCTTTATCCGCATTCAATATTCCCTGGCCGAAGCCGAACGGTATAAACGGATGTCGCTTGCGGCTTTGGCGGTACTGCTGCTGGCGACGCTTCTCGTAATGCTTTTCATACTCAATCGACTGCTGACCATCGGCGTTCGTCGCCCCATCGACGGGCTCCGGTCGGCCATGACCCGGATCGAGACCGAGGGGCCCGGCGTGACGGTGGAACCCGACCGAGACGATGAAATCGGCGACCTCGCCCGGAGTTTCAACGCCATGAGCGTCCAGCTGGCCGATTTGCTGGAAAAACTCCGCGTCCAGGTCCAGGAGCGCAAACGGGCCCAGGAGATGCTCGACTCCATCATCCGGACCATCCCCGACATCCTCTACCGGCTCGATCCCGACGGAAAGATCACCTTTATCAACGATGCTGTCTGCCGGTACGGATACCGTCCCGACGAGCTGATCGGAACCGACATCATCCATATGGTCCATCCCGCCGACCGGAAGGCGGCGGAACAGGGGCTCAAGGAACGACGCAGGGGTCATCTCAAAACCCGCCATCTGACGCTGCGGCTGTTAAACAAAGACTACTGCGGTGAAAACAGGTCTCACGGCACGAACATCGCCGGACCCATCATCATGCTGGTGGATGCCGAAGGGCTCTACGAGGAAAGTCCCCCATTTCCCGAATCCTTTATCGGAACCCAGGGCATCGCCCGGGACATCACCCGACTGAAAGATCTGGAGCACCGGCTGCGCCAGGCTCAGAAGATGCAGGCCATCGGCTCCCTGGCCGGCGGCATCGCCCATGATTTCAACAACATCCTGGGCGGCATCGTCGGGTATGCGGACCTGGCTCTGAAACACTTGCAAAACGGGGCCGATGCGGCCAAGCTGCAAACCTACATGGAAGGGGTGATCTCATCGAGCAGCAGGGCCGCCGATCTGGTTCGACAGATCCTTCAGTTCGCC
>CAZNLT010000071.1:0-27474 GCA_964573705.1 uncultured Desulfobacterales bacterium | reverse complement strand
AGCATATCCCGGCCTTTTCAGGAACTCAAGCAGGTTTGCCGGAAGGACACCGAAAGCCGGCCCGGCGTCACCAGCGGGGTACTGGCCCCGCACCAGGCCATGGCCTATCTGGAAGAGGTCTTTCGCACCCGGGACAATATTTCGGTGGTGGGCATCGCCGGCCCCGGCGACCCCTTCGCCAATCCCATCGAAACCATGGAGACCCTGCGGCGGGTCCGGGAAACCTATCCGGAGATGCTCCTCTGCGTGGCCACAAACGGTCTGGGCATCGGTCCCTACCTGGATGATCTGGCCGACATTCAGGTGAGTCATGTCACCGTCACCGTGAACGCGGTGGACCCGGATATCGCAGAAAAGATCTATTCCTGGGTCCGGTGGTCCAAGCGGGTGCGCCGGGCCGGTGAAGGGGTGCGGATCCTTCTGGAAAAGCAGATCGAGGCCGTCCGCGGGCTGAAAGAGCGGGGGATCACCGTCAAGGTCAACACCATCATCATTCCGGGCATCAACGACCACCACATCGAAGCGGTCGCCAAAAGGATGGCCGAAATGGGGGTGGATATCCTCAACTGCGTCCCCTATTACCCCAACGCCGGGTCCGCCTTCGAGAACATGGCCGAACCCGATGCCGAACTGGTGGAGTCGGTGCGGAAACGGGCCGGAAAATACATTCCCCAGATGCGCCACTGCACCCGCTGCCGGGCCGACGCGGTGGGCATCCTCGGCGAAACCCCGGACACGGCGCTCATGGCCACCCTGCGGGCCTGTGAATCCCTTTCCGAAACCCCGGACCGGCAGGCGACGGTGGACCCCGACCGACCCCATGTGGCGGTCGCCAGCATGGAAGGGGTGCTGATCAATCAGCACCTGGGGGAGGCGGCCAAGCTGCTCATCTACGGGAAACGGGACGGGGTCATCACCTTGCTGGAGGCGAGGGACACCCCGGAATTCGGTACCGGGTTTCAACGCTGGGAAGAGATGGCCGCGATTCTGGGCGACTGCGGCACCCTGTTGGTGAGCGGGATCGGGGAGAATCCCCGGCGCACCCTCACCGAAAAAGGCCTCGACATTCTGGAGGTGGAGGGGGTGATCGAGGAAGCGGTCCGCGCCGTGTTCGACGGCGGCAGCCTCAAGCACCTGATCAAACGGAACATGACCGCCTGCCGCACCGGCTGCTCCGGAACCGGCGCCGGATGCGGATAAACATCAACTTGACAGCGGAGTCGACACCGATACATCGACCTCATCAAGCACAAGGAGAAAACGAATGGACAAACCCACGCACCACATCTTTGTCTGCGCAAGTTTCCGGGCCGGCGGCGATCCCAAGGGGACCTGCCATAAAAAGGGCTCCACCGATTACCTGCCCTATATCGAAAACGAAATCCTCGACCGCGGCCTCGATGCCCAGGTCACCAGCACCGGCTGCATGAAGGCCTGCGACTACGGCCCGGTCATGGCCGTCTATCCACAGGGCGTCTGGTACGGAAAGGTGGAGACCGAAGACGCCATCGACGAAATCCTCGACGCCCTCGAAGACGGCGAGGTGGCCGAGTCATACCTCCTGACGTGATGATTCCCCTCTAATCGTCAGACCCGGCACACCACCGCTCAACCCCTCGGTGGTGTGCCTTTTTTTGCTTTTTGGAGAAGGCAGATTGTTTGCGGGAGGATTGCCGCCCTTGATCCTCAGAACGGCCGATGTCAAGATGCCACACCCGCCCGGACGGCGCCTCGGTCACCTACACCTATGACGAACCGGGCCGGGAAGCTGTCTGAGCGAATGCGAGTTCTTGCCGGTCCGGGAAAATATCTTTGGGGTGGCCGAACGGGGATTATGGCACCTTTTCACGGCCGATCGGCCGCATTATTTAAGTTTAAACCGGACCTTCCATTCCCGCCCCTCCTGCCGAATCAGAATATAATCTTCACCGATAAACGAAAGCACCGCTCCCCCGAGATTCCCGCCTTGCTTGATGATGTTTCCATTGATGACCGCCATTCGACTGGACGGATCACTGGACCAGACCAGGGCCTGAATCTGAAGACCGGTTTCATCGCTCGATTTTTCCGGAATGGCGGTGTGGGCCGCGATGACGGCGGTCTCGTCCGGCGCTTTCTCGGGAGCGGTCAAAACCGCAGGCGGTTCTTCATTCATATCCGGAGCCGGATTGGAGGGTTGCGGTCCGACCGCTGAAGGGTTTTCTTTGTATACCTCATATTGGGGCTCGGTCGGCACCGGTTTGGACAAAGCGCTCGGGGGTTCATTCGGTGGTCGTTCAGAAGAAACGGAGGGCGATGCCGGCGGCGCGGACCGCACCAGCCGGTTTTGTTCATTGACCGCCAATTGCATGGCCGGGGGCTTGGATGACGGTTTCGCTTTTTGCTCCAGGCGATGAAACGGCGTCGGCGGCGTCTTCATCTTCCGGGGGGCGGATCCGGTTTCCGCCTGTACATTCTCCGGCGGCGGTTGCCGGGTCTCCGGTCTTTGCCTCGCCGGAAAGGGGGGGGCGCTTTTTGCTTTCGGCTCGGGTGCGGCCTTTTCAGCCGGCTTCGAATGGAGGGGGAACGGAGTTTCCGTCTCTTCTACGGGGTCGGGGGCCGCCCTTTTCGATACTGGTTCGGGCGGATTCTGCTGCGCGATCATCGGTGCAGGCGCCTGCCGGGGGGTGTCGGCAAGCGGTTTGGGCGATACCGGGGCGGTCGGCGGGACCGGTCGATCGGCCGGTCCCGAAAAATAGAAAAGCGCCGCCGCAATCCCCACCCCTAAGATCGCGAACCCGACCAGAAACGGACCGCTGAAGAGATAAAACCGGCGGGTTCGCTTGTGCAGGGTTTCCCTTGCATCGATCTTGTGAGGCCAGGTGTCGCCGCCGATTTCCTGGGCGGTTTCATTTTCCAGCTTTTTCAGGGCCTTTAAAATAGAGCTCACCGGACCTCGCCCTCCCCGGCATCGGCGGCATCCCGGGAGGCCAGACGGGGGACCTGCAGGGATGCCATTTCATTGTAGAGAATTATCTTGGTTACCGGTCCCACGGAACCGTCCACGGTGACGTTATGCTTTTTCTGAATGTATTCCACGGCCTGCAAGGTTTTGCCGTCATAGACCGGGGTGATCTCGAGTTCCCGAAATCCGATATCCCGGAGCAGCATCTTCAGGGAAACAATCGAATCCTTCGGCGCGTTCCGCGGAATAATCCCGGTCAATCCATAGTAATTTTTCCAGGGAATATAGGCGATGCCGTTCCAGTAGGGTTCTAATTCCGATGGCGGAACGGAAACCGCGGATCCGCCGGCCCCTTCGAAGACGAGGTTTCCGTCTTTATACCCGGTGATCGGAAGAAAAACGGGGCCGCCGGTATCCTGCGGATTCAATTGCAGGACGGCCGGAAGATCGAGCTTTCGAATCAGGTCCAGATCGGCCTCCACCCGCAGAATGGAAAAGGCGTTCTGCCGGGCCGCCAGGCGGAAAAAATCATCCGCGCTCTCGATGTCCTTCAGGTATTCCTTGATGACCACATCGGGCTGCCAGAGATTCATCACCGATTCGATCGCCGAGCGGCGGGATGGGGTCCCCTCCAGCTCCTGCATCAGGTCCGCCAGGTTTTGAGGACCCGGCGGGACCTCCAGGGGTGAGGGTTCCGGGGACCGGGTTTCGAGCGATGACAGCGGTGAAAGGCGGTTTTCCTCAGGTCCCGTATCGGAGATGGTTTCCCCTTCTTCCGCCGATGAAGACCGGGAAAAGGGTGTGTCTTCAGAGGGGGTGTCCGTTTTTGCGAGAATCGGGGCCGTCTCCTCTTCAGGTGATTCCGCGGAAACCGGGCCCTCGGGTGACGGCGACAAAGGGGCGGTTTCAGGGGTCGGGGTTTTACCGGTTGTGAGACGCGAAGAGGTGTCCGGTTCCAGAATCGGTGAGGGGACTGTTTTCTCCGGCTCTGAATGTTCCGATTCCGAAAATACCGGCCCGGGACCTTCATCGGACCGGGCCAGGAGGTCCGATGTTTCGGCCGGCGGTGAAGGGGTTCTGGATGGGGTCGGCTGAACCGGCGCCGGCGGCGGCATTTCTCCGGAAGATGCCGGTTTGCCGAAGGGCGGCAGGCGGAACCCGCCGCCGGCATACAGCAGCGCCGACAGGCCGATTCCCGTCACCAGAAAGAAAACAATCGCAGTCTTCGGATCGAAAAGCCGGTACCGTCGAATATCGCCCCGGCTGGCCAGTTCCCGAATGGCGGACCGGGCGATGGCGCCGGTGATCTTTCGTCTGTGAAGACCGTAGGCAGTCAGCAGCGCCCGATCGCTGGCGATGTTGATCAACCGGGGAATGCCGCCCGAATATCGGTAAATAGCCCAGAAAGCGCCGCGGGTAAATTTAACCCCCGGTCGTTGCGAGGCGATCTGAATGCGGTGTTGAATATAGGCCCGGGTTTCTCGGAAATCCAGCGGGGTCAGGTAGCAGCTCAGGGTAATCCGCTGACCCAGCTGCCGCAGCTCCTGAGAGTCGAGCATCTCCCTCAGTTCCGGCTGGCCGACCAGGATGATCTGAAGCAGTTTGCTGGTGTCGGTCTCCAGATTCGAAAGAAGCCGCAGCTGCTCCAGAACATCCTCCCCCAGCTTCTGGGCCTCATCGATGAGGACGATCACCTGTTTGCCCTGGCGCTTTTTTTCCATCAAAAAGGTATTCAGGGTGTCGATCAGTTCCTTTTCGGTATTCGCCCGGGAATCGATCCCGAATTCATCGTTGACGGCCTTGAGCAGCTGAACGGCGTTGAGCAGCGGATTGAAAATATAGGCCGCTTCGGTGTTTTCGCCCAGCCCGCCGAGAAACACCCGGCAGAGGGTGGTCTTTCCGGTGCCGACCTCTCCGGTGATTTCCACGAATCCGTCCCCCTGGGACACCGCATAGCTGAGGTGGGCCAGGGCCTCTTCATGGCTTTTGCTCAAGAAAAGATAGGCCGGGTTGGGGACGAGTTGAAACGGCCTTTCCTTAAAACCGAAAAATTTTTGATACATTCACTAAAATCCGGTTGCTTCGATGTTGGAGGTTTTCAGCAGTCCAGGAAAAGGGTTCATGGGCCAACTTATAGGCAATTTGGATGGTTATATCAATAGATTCCATGCCCCTGTCTTCAAAAAATGCGCTTAAAATCTCGAGACGCTCAGGGGAAAAGGGGAGAATGGATGCGGCATCGAGCGAGAAAGGCCGCGCCGGGCAAGGACATGGGTGGCGTGAAAGGAAAGGCAGCCGGGTTACTCAGAGGCCTCGGGGACGATGAAGCCCCCGGCCTGGAGCGCCTTTCGAATCTTTCGGGTATCGCAGGGGGAGAGGCGAAAATAATAGACCCGATAATCCGGCCCCTGAGTGGTGATGCTGACGTTGATGATGTCGCCGCCTTTGCTCTGGATAATTTGAAGGACCCGGTTGAAGTCTTCCGGCGCATCTCCGATCCGGACCTCGATACGGGAACCGCTCGACAGAATCCCCATCATATCGATGAAGGTCCTCAGGATATCCGAATCGGTAAGAATGCCGACCAGCGTATTCCCCTCCACCACCGGTATACCGCCGATCTTGTGCTCATAAATCTGGCGGGCCGCGGTTTCGATATCGTCCTCCGGAGAGACGGTGACCGGTTTTCGAATCATCAGGTCCGACAAGGAGACATCCCCGATCAGGGAAGGGATCAACCCTTCTTTCAGATCGGCCAGGGTCACCAGCCCTTCCAGTCTGCCGTCGGGGGCGACCACCGGCAGGTGCCGAATGCGGTTTTGTTTCATCAGTCCGAGCGCCGTTTCGATGGATGCATTCGGAGAAATGGTGATGGGGTCGGTCACCATCAGGGCTTTGATTTTCATGAGGTCTCCTGAAGGTCGATAAGGGTCAGCATCGGGTGATCGGCTGGTAGGAGCAGAGCGGCTCTTCGGCCATGAAATCCCCGGTGGCCTCATAGGCCCGGGCCCGGCACCCGCCGCAGACCCGTTTGTATTCGCAGCGGCCGCATTTCCCGGTCAGTTCTTCGTGGTTTCGAAGGGAAAGAAAGACATCCGAATGATTCCAGATCTCCTGGAAGGGGGTTCGGGTCACGTCTCCGCAGTCGAGTTCCAGAAATCCGCAGGGTTGAACGATGCCCACGTGGGAGATGAAACAGAAGCCGGTGCCGCCCAGGCATCCCCGGGTAACCGCATCCAGGCCGTGGGTTTCAAAGGTGACCTTTTTTCCTTCTTCCCTGGCCCGCTGCCGAAGAATCCGGTAGTAATGGGGCGCGCAGGTTGCCTTGAGCTGAAGGGAGGTCTTTTCCCGCTGATCATAGAACCAGTTGAGGGCCTTTTCGTACTCCGCCGCATCGATGGCCTGGTCGGCAATATACTTGCCCCGGCCGGTGGGAACCAGGAGAAAGATATGATGGGCCACCGCGCCCAAGTCTTCGGCCAGGGTCTGAATCTCCGGCATCTGGGCCAGGTTGGCCTTGGTGATGGTGGTGTTGATCTGGAATTCGATCCCCGCTTGTCGGGCCAGGCGAAGCCCCTCCAGTGCGCCGTCAAAGGCCCCTTCCACGCCCCGGAATCGATCGTGCTGCTCCCGGGTGGCGCCGTCGAGGCTGACGCTGATTCGTTGAATCCCGGCCGCCTTCATCTGATCGGCGACGGCTTCGGTGATCAGGGTCCCGTTGACCGCCATCACCATGCGCAGGCCCTGGTCGGTGCCGTACCGGGCGATCTCGAAAATATCGTCCCGAAGCAGGGGTTCCCCGCCGGTGAGAATCACGATGGGATTTCCGGTGTCGGCGATCTGGTCCAGAAGCCGCAGCCCGGCCTCGGTGTCCAGCTCATCGGTATACGGTCCTGAAGTGGCCGATGCCCGGCAGTGGACGCAGGAGAGATTGCAGTTTCTGGTGATTTCCCAGGCCACCAGGCGCAGTTCAGCGCCTTTTTTGGCGGCATGGGGATGAGCGGGTTTTGCATGGGGATGTTCTGTCATGTCAACTATGCGTATATCGGTTAGGCGGTCAGGGTTTCGGCGGCTTCCAGGGCGAAGTAGGTGAGGATCATGTCCGCGCCGGCCCGCTTGATGGCGGTCAGGGATTCCATCATCACCTTTTGTGCGTCGATCCAGCCCATTTTTTCGGCGGCCTTGATCATGGCGTATTCCCCGCTGACCTGGTAGGCCGCCACCGGAAGGTCCACCTCTTCGCGGATGCGGCAGATGATGTCCAGATAGGGCAGGGCCGGTTTGACCATGAGGATGTCGGCCCCTTCTTCGGCGTCCATGATGGCTTCCCGGATCGCTTCCAGTCCGTTGGCCGGGTCCATCTGATAGCTCCGGCGGTCTCCGAACCGGGGCGCGGAATCGGCCGCCTCCCGGAAAGGCCCGTAATAGGCCGAGCAGTACTTGGCCGCATAGGACATGATGGGGATATGGCTGAAATCGGCTTCATCCAGGGTGTTTCGAATCTCCCCCACCCGGCCGTCCATCATGTCGGAAGGGGCCACCATATCGGCGCCGGCTTCGGCATGGGAGAGGGCGGTGCGGGCCAGAAGGTCCAGGGTGGCGTCGTTGTCGACGGTCCCCTTCTCGACCATGCCGCAGTGGCCGTGGTCGGTGTACTCGCAGAGGCAGACATCGGTGATCACCACCATGTCGGGGAGTCTGTTTTTCAGCTCCCGCACGGCTTTCTGGATGATCCCGTCTTTGGCATAGGCCCGGGTCCCCAGCGGGTCTTTTTTATCGGGCAGGCCAAAGAGTAAAATCGCCGGAATGTCCCGTTCCTTCGCCTCACGGGCGGTTTTGAGGAGATTGTCCACCGAGAGCTGATACTGCCCCGGCATGGAGGGGATCGGGTTCCGAACCCCTTTTCCGCCCAGAACAAAAAGGGGAAGAATGAGATCATCCGTCGACAGACGGGTTTCTCGAATCATGCGGCGAAACGCCTCGTTGCGGCGCATTCGACGGGGGCGGTAATCCGGAAATAACATGGTCAGGGGGTCTCCTTTGCGATTTCATCGTCGGTCAGATAACAGGCCGGGTCCGGCGCCCAGAGGTCATCGTAAACTGCCTCCGCCCGCACCCGAAAATTGCCGGCGCAGACGTCGAGCCAGACGCACTCGGCGCATCGTCCCTTGACGTGCGGTTTTTTGTCTTTGAGCTTTTCCATCAGCGGTTCGGAGACATCGGTCCAGATTTCGGAGAAGGGGCGGTTGCGAACGTTTCCGAAGCTGTGGTGGCGCCAGAACTGGTCCGCATGAATTTCTCCGTTCCAGCTGATGCAGCCGAACCCGCGGCCCGAATTGTTTCCTTCGTTCATTTTAAGAAGTTCGAGCACCTCTTCGGCCCTCTCGGGGTTTTCCTGACGCATTCTCAGGTAGAGATAGGGTCCGTCGGCATGATTGTCGACGGTGAGCACCTCTTTGTCGATGCCCCGGTCGTGCAGATCCCGGGTCCGGTCCATGATCAGGTCCACGGCCCGGCGGGTCTCTTGGTGGGTCAGGTCGTCCTTGACCAGATCGGAACCGCGGCCTGCGTAGACCAGGTGATAAAAACAGATGCGGGGAATGTCCCGTTCTTCGATCAGGTCGAAAATGGCCGGGATTTCATCCACATTGAATTTGTTGATGGTAAACCGCAGCCCCACCTTGATGCCGGCCTCCTGGCTGTTTCCAATGCCCTCCATGGCGGCCTGGAATGCTCCTTTGACCCCTCGGAATTTGTCATGCACCGCTTCCATGCCGTCCAGACTGACCCCGACATAGGACAGGCCGATCTCTTTGAGCACCCTGGCCTTTTCAGGGGTGATCAGGGTCCCGTTGGTGGAGATCACAGCCCGAATGCCTTTTTTCACCGCATACCCGGCCAGTTCGGGCAAATCCTTGCGCATCAGGGGTTCGCCGCCGGAAAACAGAATCACCGGCACCCCGAAATCGGCCAGATCGTCGATCAGGGTTTTTCCTTCTTCGGTGGAGAGTTCGTCTTTGTAAGACTGATCCGTGGCATGGGCGTAGCAGTGGACGCACTTGAGATTGCAGCGGCGGGTGACGTTCCAGACCACCACCGGCTTTTTGTCTTTGGAAAACTGGAGCAGATGAGACGGCAGCTGTCCGGAATGCCGTCCGTACCGAATGGCGTCCGACGGTTCCACCGTTCCGCAATAGAGTTTGGATATACCGATCATCGCAAATTACGCTTTCAAAGTTAAGGTTCCGTGGGGGCGCAGTTCTTCAACAGATTACTCACAAACGATTCCGGGTCGAGAAGCGCCTCCCGGTTGATGAAAAACCGGTTTTTTCCGGTTTTCTCCCGAACCAGTTCGAGCCCGTGCTCGAAATCCGAACTCAGCTTCTTGTAAAATTGGTCCAGGTCGGCATTCGAGTTGATCAGCCGGTCGATCATGTAATCGATGGCGTCTTCTTCCATGACGATGTTGATGTCGTGATTCTTGAAGAAGTAGAGTTCCATCTTTTTGATCTCATCCGAGTAGGATTTGACCTTTCGAATGACGCTGCCCATGTCCATGGTGCGCTGGCTGTAGAGATCGGCCACCACCTCGATTCGTGACGGCGTGAGCGCCAGATGGTGCTTTTCGGCCAGGGTCTTTTTATTTTCCTGAACATAGGCGGTGATGAATTTTTTTTCCTCGGCCGCGAGCCGTTCAAAGGTGGCGAACAGGTCGGAACTGTCCCGGTCGTTCAGAAAAGCGGCCAGGACTTTCTGGGGGTCCCGGATTACCGCTTCGGTCACCGGAAAAATGCGAATGTCCGACGACGGAAGCGCCCGTTCAAAGGGCATCAGAGAGCGCTCGATGGCGCTGACCAGCCCCCGGGCGCCGGTATTCTCGGTGAATGCCTGGCGGGCCAGGAGCTCAAGGGCCGTGTTTTCGAATTTAACCTGAATGCCGTAGGCCCCGAAATCGAGCTTCTTCCCCAGAATCACCGGGTTGTTGGGATTTTTCAGGATATCGTAGAGGTCCGCTTCGGTCAATCTTTCCAGAATCGAAAGGACCGGCAGACGCCCCACGAATTCCGACTCGAACCCGTACTCGATCAGGTCTTCGGACCGGGCCTGCTTGAGGATGTCGGCCTCGGTCTGGGTTCCCCTGAGGCGGGCCCCGAAACCGATGCCCTGATCGGTCAGCCGTTTGTTGACGATTTCGGGGAGTTCCCCGAAGGCGCCGCTCATGATAAACAGAATGTTTCTGGTGTTGACCGTATTTTTATCCCGCTTGCCGGTCTTTCGGAACCGTTCGATCTCCTGAAACATGGAGATGGGGTCATGGGGCGCCTTGAGGTCCACCTCGGTCTCTTCCATCGGCTTGAGCAGGGCGCGCTGCACCCCGGTGCGGGACACGTCGGCTCCGACCAGGTTGTGGCTGGATGAGATCTTGTCGATTTCGTCGATATAGATGATCCCGTACTGGGCCAGTTCGATGTCGTCATCGGCCTCGCGCACCAGGTCCCGCACCAGGTCCTCCACATCACCGCCGACATACCCGGTTTCGCTGAATTTGGTGGCGTCTCCCTTGACGAAGGGCACCCCGATTTTCCGGGCGATGAGCTTGATCATGTAGGTTTTGCCCACGCCGGTCGGGCCGACCATCAGGACATTGTTCTTGATGCGGCCGATCAGGGGGTTGGCATCATCCGGGTACATTTCGGCATGTTTGATCCGATTGAAATGGGTGCAGATCTTGGTGGCCAGGATCGCCTTGGACTGGTCCTGCCGAACCACATACTGGTCCAGATAGGCGATCAGATCTTCGGGTTTGAGGTCGAAGTGGATTCCGGCCTTTTCCGAAGCTCCATGGCTTTTTTCCATGCTCATGTTCTGGGGCATGGCGGCGGGGGAGATGATTTTCACGTCTCCCCCGAATTTCTTCGACAGGAATTCGCCGATCTCCTTTTCGATCTCTTTGGGGTCGGGAATTTTTCCGTTGTATGGGTTGTGATTTTTCATACCGCAATAATAATCACCCCGCCGGGTCTTTCAAGCAGGGAGGGGTGCCGATGCGCAAAAACAGGCCGATTCAGGGCATGTCGTCTGGGTAAATCCAACCGGATAGATCAAAAGGAAAGGGCGCGGATTCGAGGGTTGAATAAAAAGTGGTACGCCCGGCTGGGATCGAACCAGCGGCTTTCAGCTCCGGAGGCTGACGCTCTATCCACTGAGCTACGGGCGCACAAAACAACGAATTTATAAAGGATTGAATTTAATAAGTCAAGTGGGAAAATTTCCGATTTGATATTCTATCCATTTTCTTTAAATTGATTTTAATCCTGAACGGTTATATAGTTAAACCACCAATCTGGGGGAAGGAGTTATGAATGCCGACAATCTCCATGTTTTATGGTCTTATTGTCTACATGTACTTCATGGACAATAAACAGCACAAGAAACCTCATATTCATGTAAAATATCAAGATCAAGAAGTGGTTGTAGCGATACCGGACGGCGAAATCCTCGGCGGTAGCATACCCAATTCCAAAATGAAGCTCCTTCAGGCATGGATCGAGTTGCATAGGGATGAGCTGGTTGCGAACTGGCAAATCGCTGTATCGGGAGAACAGCCCTATAAAATAGAGCCTTTGAGGTGATAAGATGAATCCTCGTGTCAGCAAAGTGACACCATTGGAAGGTCATAAGTTGCACCTTCAATTCACAAACGGTGAGGAGGGTATTTATGATTGTTCCCACCTCCTCGATTTCGGCGTGTTCAGGGAACTGAGAAAACAAAATTATTTCATGAGAGCCAGGGCTTGTGACGGCACCGTGGTGTGGCCTCATGAGCAGGATATTTGCCCTGACACGCTTTACCTGGATTCGGTGAAAATGCAAAAGGAGGGGGTTCAGTAAGCAAGAATGCAGATAGTTTCTATTTCGGAATGGTAACTTAAAATGGTCGTTGAACGGAGAGGCTCTCCTCTTCAAGATATTCTTTTGCCTCCCCGACCACATACAGAGAGCCGGCGATACAGATCACCTCGTCGGGTGCGGCCGAGGATATGGCGGTACGGACCGCTTCGGGGACCGATGGGACCATTTGAATTCTTTCCTGGGTGATCTCGATCGCCTCGGCTGAGTTCCGCAAATCCTCCACCGCCGCCAGCAAGGTTTCGGCAGGCAGGGAGCGGCCGATTTTCGGGCGGGTCAGGATGAGTTTTCGGCAGGCCGGCAGCAGATATCCGAGCATCTCCCGGTAGGGTTTGTCATCCAGAATCCCCACCACCAGGGTGACCGACCGGTTCGACATCTCTTTTTTGAGAAAGCCGGCCAGGTTTTCGGCCGCGGCCAGGTTGTGGGCCCCGTCCAGAATCACCAGCGGGTCGGTGGAGACGATCTCCAGGCGCCCCGGCCATCGGTTCTGAAGCAATCCGTTCCGCATCGACTCAAAAGAGATTCCCATATCGGCTCGGTTCAACACCTCGCAGGCGGCCAACACCAGGGCGGCGTTGTCGATCTGATAATCCCCGGCCAGGCCGGTGCGCAGGTTCGGCCATGTGTGGTCGATGCCGTGGTAGGTAAAGGTGCCGTCCGGAGCGGTTTCCACCTGAAACTGCTCCCCGAATCGAAAAAAGGGCGCCGATTTTTCCCCGGCCATGCGGCGCAGAACATCGGTGGCTTCATTCTGCCGCACGCCGGTGACCACAGGGACACCGGGTTTGATGATGCCCCCTTTTTCATAGGCGATGTCGGCGATGGTATTGCCCAGGTATTCCTGGTGCTCCAGGGAGATGTTGGTAATGATCGACAGCTCCGGAGAAAGGGTATTGGTGGCATCCAGCCGCCCTCCCATGCCGGTTTCGATCATGGCCCATCCCACCCCTTTCCGGCGAAAAAGATAGAACCCCATGGCGGTGGTGAACTCGAAAAAAGTCGGCTCCCGTTCACCCGCAGGGATCGATTTGGCCGCTTCGTATGCCTCCAGAACCTCGTCGTTCGAGACCGGCTGATTATTGATGCAGATCCGTTCATTGAACCGCACCAGGTGAGGCGAGGTATAAAGTCCGACTTTGCGGCCCGACAGTCGAAGGATGGTGGACAGCGCCGAGGCGATGGACCCTTTGCCGTTGGTCCCGGCCACATGGATACACTTGAAATCCTTCTGGGGATTTCCGAGCCCGGCCAACAGGGATTGGATGGTCTCCAGACCCAGTTTGATTCCGAACCGCCGAAGCCCGTACATCGCCTCGAGGCACTGGTGATAATAGGTTTTATCCGCCATGATTCACCATAAAAAAATCCCGGCGGAACATCCGTTCCGCCGGGATTTGTATGAATTCCGGTGATTACCTTCTATACCGGCTTCTGGCAGCTGCAATACGCTGACGCCGCAAGGCTTCGCGCTGTTTGCGACGCTTGTGTTCGCTCGGCTTTTCATAGCTCTTTTTCAGCTTCAATCGCTTGAACAGACCGTCATTCTGAACTTTTTTCTTCAGAATCCGCATGGCCTTTTCAAGGTCATTGTCATAGACTTTGACTTCAATCGCCTTCACATTTCTCGCCCCCTTCGTTCCATTCCCTTTTGTTCATCCGACCACATCCATTCCAAATAATTCCCGAACTGGACCCTCGCGGTGTCGAGCCCGGGGTTCAATCCGCCGGATCAAATATATCGGATCAGGTATAATTTCGGGTAATGGCTAATTTTAACTACACATCATAAACACTAATAGATAAAACAATTTTTTAATTTTTGCAAGAAGATTTTAAGCCGAGTTTTTTCTTTTTATCGGTTTTGCACAGGGTCGACCTGTCGAGGACCCGAAGAAGCGGTTTTGGCACAATTGTCTTGACAGGTTCGCCGCTTTGGGTCATATTTCAACGGATACAGAGGCAAATTAACGATTTATACAAATCCCGATTTTGAAAAGGAGGAAAGGTCTATGCGGCTGATTCTGTTGGGCGGGCCCGGTGCGGGCAAAGGAACGCAAGCGAATTATATTAAAGACAGGTATGATATTCCTCAGATTTCCACCGGAGACATGCTCCGGGCCGCCGTCAAGGCGGGCGCCGATCTCGGGAAAAAAGCCAAAGAATACATGGATTCCGGCGGACTGGTTCCGGATGACGTCATCATCGGCCTGGTCAAAGAGCGGATCAAGGAGCCGGATTGCCAGAAAGGCTTTCTTTTTGACGGTTTTCCCCGCACCATCCCCCAGGCGGAAGCCATGAAACAGGCCGGCGTGCCCATCGACGCGGTGGTCGAGATCAGCGTGCCGGATGAAGAGATCATCAAGCGGATGAGCGGCCGGCGGGTTCATCTTCCCAGCGGCCGGACCTACCATATCGTGTTCAATCCCCCCAAAGAGGATATGAAAGACGATGTCACCGGGGAGCCGCTGGTTCAGCGAGAAGACGACCAGGAAGCCACCGTCAAAAAGCGCCTGGAGGTCTACCATGAGCAGACCGAGCCTCTGGTCGATTACTACAAAAAATGGGAAAGCTCGGGTGAGCCCAACGCCCCCAAATATATCGCCATTGAAGGGGTGGGCAAAGTGGAGGAAATTCGGGACAAGATCTTCGCCGCCCTCGACCAGGTAAAAAAATAAGCGATTCCATCTCCCTGTTTTAGAAAAAACAAGGCTCTGGAGAAAATTTCAGAGTCTTGTTTTTGCCTTAATCCCGATTTTGTGCCTCTCGTATCAATTTTTCAGCCAGTCTGAATGCATGTTGCCGCTCAAAATCTGGATCTGAAAGCCGTTCCTCCTCGATGCGCGCCAGAATTCGCCCAAAAAGAGGAGAGGGGGTCAGTTGGAACTCCCGGCGAAGATCATGCCCGGTGATCAGCGGCTTCAAAGCTTTCCTCGGCCGAAATTGTGAAAAATAGTCTCGAAGGAGTTTAATAAGAAAGGTGTGGTAAGCATCAGGCCGGTTTTCCGGACCCGCAGCCGTTTTCCCCCGGGCGTCGGCCAAGCTATGCAGCAGCAGCAGGGGCGTATTTTCCTGAAGCCGCAGGAAGAGGCGGGTGATTCCCCGCCGGGTCAAGGTTCCGGCCTGATCCGCATTGAACAGATGCAGCGGCTTCAAGTGGTGCCGAATCATTTCACAGGTAAAGCGGGTTTCGAAGCAGGACAACCTCAGTCTTCGGGCGATCCCCTCAAAAATGTCGGTACCGGTTTTTTCATGGCCGTAAAAATGGATGTTTCCCCGATGATCCCCGGAGCGGGTGGCCGGTTTTCCAAGGTCATGAAGCAGCATCGCCAACTTCAGCAAGGCCCCCCTTTTTGGATCGATCAGCGGCTGTATCGTCTCAAGAATATCCCCGGGAATGCCGG
The DNA here is from genome assembly GCA_964573705.1 of uncultured Desulfobacterales bacterium. Lineage (GTDB taxonomy): Bacteria > Desulfobacterota > Desulfobacteria > Desulfobacterales > Desulfococcaceae > JAABSQ01. The sequence goes on along the minus strand of CAZNLT010000071.1, from coordinate 12,216 downwards.
CGCCTGAATGGAGAATCGATTCCAGATGCTTGAATGCATGGAGTGTATGATCAAGAACGTCGAATGCATGATATCGGTTCTGGCCGCATCCCTCTAATGCCTTCATATCCGGAAAGATGCCGAACAGAAGACCGGATTCCGCCATTTGACGGATCCAGGTATGGGCTTTACTACGAGTAAAAATTTTAAACAACTCCGCCCGGATTCGCTCTCCGGCGGTATCCCGAATTCGGCTGCAATGGCGTACAATCGCTTCGGTGGTGTCCGGAGTGATGCCGAACTCCAGCATGGCGCCGAACCGATAGGCCCGCACCAGGCGAATGGGGTCCCGAACAAAAGCCGCTTCCGATACCATGCGAATGCGTTTTTGTTGGAGGTCATCCAGGCCGCCGGTGCAATCGATGATCTGTTTGTCGGAAAGCGAAAGGGCCAGTGCATTGACGGTAAAATCCCTCCGCTTCAGATCGCTCTCGATGCTCGGCCCGTCCACCGGTGTAATATCATAGGTGTGGCTTTCGGTGACCACTCGAAAAACCTGCTTATCCGGCTTTCCGATTCGAATGGGCCGCTTTCCGACCCGCCGGGCCAGGTCCGCCGCAAACCGGTCGGCATCCGAAAAAACGGCGATGTCGAGATCTTCCGGCCGTCGGTCGAGTAGAAGGTCTCGAACCGATCCTCCCACGAGGTAGGCGCCCGGAGTGGGGGGCAGCGCGTCCAAATGATGAAAAAAGGGGCTATTCAGTATTGATTTCATCGGCTTCGGTATTATGTTAGGGTCTCCCGATCAATCATTAAAAAAAATAAAACGAAAAAGTTTTGAAGTAAACCAATTTAAAATAGATTGAGACCGCTGAAAGCGCTTGACAGAGCTACAATGATTATATAAGCAAGTCCATAGCAAATGGCATAAAGCCCGCCTTGTGGAGAAATCACCTTACAAATTTCTTCTATCTTGTTTCAAAGCAAAATTTCTTGTTTTTCCGTATCCATATGGAACCAGTCCGGGATTTTTCCGATTCCGAGCGCCGGCTGGCGCTTCAAAAGACAATATAAGACCATTACGGCAAAATTGAAATCGATTGGTATTTCCCGGTGCCCCGCTTTTGAAGGTCGGAGCTTGGCGCCTTTCTTGCAGCGCTTTTTGGCGTACATGTAATTTGCGGGAACGTCCGAATATTAAAACACACCACAAATTCTTAACGGGGTTGATGATTCAATGAACATTTCGGAGCTAAAAGAGAAGAAGATCAATGAGTTGACCAAATTGGCCAGGGACTATCATATAGATGGGGCTGCCGGGATGCGGAAGCAGGAACTGATATTCGCCCTGCTTCAGGCTCAGATCGAGAAAGACGGCCTGATCTATGGGGAGGGGACCCTTGAGATTCTGCCCGACGGATTCGGATTTTTAAGGGCGCCCAATTACAATTATCTGCCCGGACCGGACGACATATACGTATCGCCGTCCCAGATTCGCCGGTTCAACCTGAGAACCGGAGATACCGTGTCCGGCCAGATTCGCCAGCCCAAGGAATCCGAGCGGTATTTCGCCCTGCTCAAGGTGGAGGCCATCAACTACGAAGATCCGGAGGTGGCCCGGGAAAAGATTCTGTTCGACAACCTGACCCCCCTCTATCCGAACAAGAAAATTGATCTGGAGAAAGAAACAGAGAATTATTCCACCCGGATTATGGACCTGATGACCCCCATCGGTTTCGGCCAGCGGGGGCTGATCGTGTCGCCGCCCCGGTCCGGCAAGACCATGCTGCTTCAGTTCATCGCCAACAGCATCACCGCCAATCACAACGATATCGATCTGTTTGTGCTGCTGATCGATGAACGCCCGGAAGAGGTGACCGATATGGAGCGGTCTGTCAGAGGGGAGGTGATCAGTTCGACCTTTGACGAGCCTGCCGAGCGCCACGTACAGGTGGCCGAGATGGTGATCGATAAGGCCAAGCGGCTGGTGGAACATAAAAAGAATGTGGTGATTCTGCTCGACAGCATCACCCGTCTGGCCCGGGCCTACAACTCGGTGGTGCCGCCCAGCGGCAAGATCCTTTCCGGCGGTGTCGATTCCAACGCCCTTCAGCGGCCGAAACGGTTTTTCGGCGCGGCCCGGAATATCGAAGAGGGCGGCAGCCTCACCATCATCGCCACCGCCCTGGTGGATACCGGCAGCCGGATGGACGAAGTGATTTTCGAAGAGTTCAAGGGCACCGGAAATATGGAGCTTCAGCTCGACCGGCGACTGGCCGACAAGCGGCTCTTCCCGGCCATCGACATCAAGAAGTCCGGCACCCGGAAAGAGGAATTGCTGTTGCCGCCGGAGATTTTGAACCGGGTCTGGATATTGAGAAAACTGCTGGCTTCTCTGAATCCGGTGGACAGCCTCGAATTTTTACTTGAAAAAATGAATGGAACGAAGGATAATAAACATTTTCTGGAGTCCATGAACACCTAACCAAAAATGAGAAAGAAGGGGTTGAAGATACGATGAAAAAGGATATTCATCCTGATTATAAACAGGCCAAGATCAAGTGTGCGTGCGGGTTTGAAATGGAGGTCGGGTCCACCAAACCGGACATTCGGGTGGAAATCTGCTCCCAGTGCCATCCATTTTTTACCGGAAAACAGAAGCTGGTGGATACGGCGGGTCGAATTGAACGGTTCCGCAGGAAGTATGAAAAGTTCCAGCAGCAGCAGCAATCCGCCGAATAATGGACCGAACAACGAAGGATAACACGAGCCGTACACGCGATGTTTGATAAACTGGCAGGGGTCGAAAAACGCCATACCGAGCTTGAACAGCTGTTGAGTGATCCGGATGTGGTCAAGGATCTGGATGCATATCAGCAGTACGCCCGGGAGCATTCCGATGTCACCAAGATCATCACGCCTTATCGGGACTATAAATCGGTTTTGAAAGAGCTGGAAGGCAGCATGGCCCTGCTTCGGGATGGTGATCCGGAGATCAAGGAGCTGGCCCGGGAAGAGGTGGACGCCCTGAACCAGCGGAAGGCCGACCTGGAAAAGGAGCTCAAAAAGCTGCTCATGCCCAAGGACCCCAATGACGCCAAAAACGTGCTGTTGGAAATCCGCGCGGGCACCGGCGGGGATGAAGCGGCCCTGTTCGCCGCCGACCTCTACCGAATGTACAGCCGGTATGCGGAAACCCGGGGATGGAAAATCGAGGTGATGACCCACCATCCCACCGGGGTCGGGGGGCTCAAAGAGATCATCGCTATGGTCCAGGGCCGGGGGGCTTACAGCCGGTTGAAATATGAGAGCGGCACCCACCGGGTGCAGCGGGTCCCGGAAACCGAAACCCAGGGCCGAATTCATACCTCCGCGGTGACGGTGGCGGTATTGCCCGAGGCCGAGGATGTGGAAATCCACATCGACCCGGGTGAGATCAAGGTCGATGTCTACCGCGCCACCGGTCCGGGCGGACAGTCGGTCAACACCACCGATTCGGCGGTGCGCCTCACCCATCTTCCCACCGGTCTGGTGGTCACCTGCCAGGATGAAAAATCCCAGCTCAAAAACAAGACCAAGGCCATGAAGGTGCTTCGGGCCAGACTGCTGGACCAGAAACAGCGGGAGCAGGACGAGAAGCGGTCCGAAGAACGCAAAAGCCAGATCGGCAGCGGCGATCGAAGCGGAAGAATCCGCACCTATAATTATCCCCAGGGGCGGGTGACGGACCATCGCATCGGTCTGACCCTGTATAAGCTGGAAACCATCCTTCAGGGCGATCTGGATGTGGTCATCGATGAATTGACAACCTTTTACCAGGCCCGGGCACTCCAACATGACGAACCGGTCGCACAGCGAAGCCCCGCCGTGGACCATCCTTAAACTCCTTCGATGGACCACCGACTACTTTAAATCCCACCACATCGAGAATCCGAGAGCTTCGGCGGAAATTCTGCTCTCCCACATGCTGGGAACCGCCCGCATCGATCTCTACGTGCGCTACGATCAGCCCCTGATGGAATCGGAACTGGCCTCCTTCAAAACCCTGATCAAGCGGCGCGTCCGGCGGGAGCCGGTGGCCTACATCGTGGGGGAAAAGGAGTTCTGGTCCATGGGCCTGACGGTGACCCCCGCGGTATTGATTCCGCGGCCGGAAACCGAGTGTCTGGTGGAGGCCGCTTTGCACCTCTTGGATCGGGATGCATTCAAAAGAATCCTTGATGTGGGTACCGGCGCCGGCGCCGTTGCGCTGGCCCTGAACCGGGAGCGGCCGGGCGCCACGATCATCGCCTCGGACCGGTCCCGAGAGGCCCTGGCGGTGGCTCGAACAAATGCGATTCGGCATGAGGCGGCCGAATCGATCGCCTTTTTTTGCGGAGACTGGTTGGAGGCGGTTCGACCGGCCGCCGCCGATCTCGACCTGATCATTTCCAATCCGCCCTATATTCGAACGGCGGATCTGGCCGGATTGCAGCCCGAGGTTCGAGGGTATGAACCCGCCGGCGCGCTGGACGGCGGCGCCGACGGGCTGGATGCCGTTCGTTATCTGATCCACCGATCTCCCCGGCGCCTGGCCGACGGCGGATACCTTCTGATGGAGATCGGGCATGACCAGCGCACCGGCGTGGAAGCCGTGGTCCGGGAGTGCGGGGCCTATTCCGGGGTCGAATTTCGCCAGGATTACAGCGGCCTGGACCGGGTGGCCCTTCTTCGAAAAGGCAGACCCGGTTCGACCGCCGGTACCGGGCGATAGATGAAAAATATGTTGCTCAAACATTTCGTATTTGGTACACTTATTCGATTATAAAAACACACGTTCTTGGACCCGGTTTCGGGTGCTTTCCCGTGGAAAGTGGAGGCCGGGGTCGAAAAGGGCGGTGGAACAAACCTGAAGAAAGGGAGTTTTGATTTATGGCATACGTCACAATGAAAGAGTTGTTGGAGGCAGGCGTCCATTTCGGCCATCAGACCAAACGATGGAACCCCAAGATGAAGCCCTATATTTTCGGGGCGAGAAACGGGATTTACATCATCGACCTTCAGAAAACGGTCCGAATGTTTAAAACCGCCTATGATTTCATCAAAGACACCGTGGCAGGCGGACGGTCGGTTCTCTTTGTGGGGACCAAGAAGCAGGCCCGGGACAGCATCTATGAGGAGGCCAACCGGTGCGAAATGTTCTATGTGCACAACCGGTGGCTGGGCGGCATGCTGACCAACTTTCAGACCATCAAACAGAGCATCGACCGGCTCAATCATCTCAACGACGTTCTGAATGATGAGGAGACCATCAACCTCTACGCCAAAAAAGAACGGTTGATGCTGGCCAAAGAGCGGGTCAAGCTCGACAACAACCTGGGTGGGATTCGGGAAATGACCCGGCTGCCCGGAGCGATTTTCATTGTCGATCCCAAAAATGAGGCCATCGCGGTTCGAGAGGCCAACCGGCTCGGCATTCCCATTGTGGCCATCGTGGATACCAACTGTGATCCCGATGAAATCGATTATGTGATTCCGGGCAACGATGATGCGATCCGGGCTATTCGACTGGTCACTTCCAGAATCGCCGATGCCTGTGAAGAGGGCAAAGAGCTGCTGGCCGAAAAACAACAGGCCGAGGCCGATAAGGAGACCGAGGAAACGGAAGAGGTGACCGCCGCCAGCGCCGAATTGAAACCGGGCGAACGGAAGGTCATCTCCGACGGAACGGACGGTCCTGTCGTGGAGATCATCAAGCGGGCCACCACTGAATCTCCGGAGACGGAAGAAGCGGCGGTGACCGAGGAAGCGGCGACTGAAGCCGAGGAAACAGGAGAATAGACAAGATGTCAGAGATTACCGCTGTCATGGTAAAAGAGCTTCGGGAGAAAACCGGGGCCGGAATAATGGATTGTAAAGAGGCGCTGGCCGAGTGCGGCGCCGATATGGACCAGGCCATCGATTTTCTGAGAAAAAAGGGGTTGGCCACGGCCCAGAAGCGGGCCGGCCGGGCCATGTCCGAAGGGGTGATCGAATCCTATATCCATATGGGCGGCAAGCTCGGGGTCATGGTGGAGGTCAACTGCGAAACTGATTTCGTGGCCAAAACCGATGATTTTAAAGAATTTGCCAGAAACATCGCCATGCACATCGCCGCCACCGCTCCGGCCGGAATCGTCCCGGAAGATGTACCGGAGGCGGTGGTGCTCAAAGAAAAAGAGATCTACCGGGCCCAGGCCCTGGAACTGGGCAAGCCGGAGCAGGTGGTGGATAAAATCGTCGAGGGCAAACTCAGCAAGTTCATTCAGGAAGCCTGTCTGATGAATCAGGCCTATGTCAAGAACCCCGAGGTGACCATCGCCGATTACCTCAATGAGGTGATCGCCAAGACCGGCGAGAACATCACCATTAAACGGTTTGCCCGATTCCAGCTGGGAGAATAAGAGACGGTGGCATCCCCCAAATTCAAACGGATTGTCCTGAAGCTGAGCGGCGAGGCCCTGATGGGCGATCAGGGGTTCGGGATTTCTCCGCCCGTGATTCAGTATGTAGCCGAAGAGATCCGGACCCTGCTCGCCCTCGAGGTCCAGGTCGCCGTCGTGGTGGGCGGCGGCAATATCTTTCGAGGGGTTGCCGCCAGCTCCTATGACATGGACCGGGCATCCGCGGATCATATGGGGATGCTGGCCACCGTGATCAACAGCCTCGCCCTTCAGGACGCTCTGGAAAAGCGCGAGGTGAACACTCGGGTCCAGAGCGCTATCTCCATGCATGAGGTGGCGGAGCCGTATATCATGAGACGGGCGGTTCGCCACCTGGAAAAGGGGCGGGTGGTGATTTTCGCAGCCGGAACCGGAAACCCCTATTTCACCACCGATACCGCCGCCGTGCTGCGGGCTCAGGAGATTCATGCGGAAATCCTGCTGAAGGCCACCAAGGTCGACGGGCTTTACAGTTCGGACCCGGTCATCGACCCGGATGCCCGGTTTATTCAGCGGATCAGCTACATGGAGGTGTTGGAGCGGCGGCTGAAGGTTATGGACATGACCGCCATTTCTCTGGCTATGGACAACAAGCTGCCCCTGGTGGTCTTCAATATGAGCCATGGGGGAAGCCTGCGGCGGGTGGTCTGCGGCGAGGCGGTGGGCTCCTGGATCGGCTTTTAACGGAGGCCATGGTCACCGTCTCGGCCACCCCGGGATATTTTCCCGGCCCGGCAAGAACTCGCTGTCGCTCAAACAGCTTCCCGGCCCGGGAAAATATCCCGGGGTGGCCTGCCTGTCATTCAGACCTGGCCGGGATTGGCCGACTCCCTGATCAAGGCCTTAACGGAAAAACCCGGCCGATTCCGCTTTTTCAGAGGAGTGCGGACGGGTTGAGAACACGGACGATCAGAAATGCGTAGGTGAAAACATGCTGAATTCCATTTATGAGGAAACCCGGGAGCGGATGGAAAAATCGATTGCCGCCCTCAAGAACGAACTCAAACGGGTCCGCACCGGGCGCGCCTCCCTGTCGCTGCTCGACGGCATTCGGGTCGATTACTACGGCGCCCAGACCCCCCTGAACCAGATGGCCTCCCTGTCGGTCCCCGAAAGCCGGTTGATCACGATTCAGCCCTGGGACACTTCGGTGATCAACAGCATCGAAAAGGCGATCCTCAAATCCGATCTGGGCCTGACCCCGGCCAGTGACGGAAAGATCATTCGAATCTCCATTCCGCCGCTGACCGAAGACCGCCGCAAAGAACTGGTGAAGCGGGTCAACAAGACCTGTGAAGAATACAAGGTGGCGGTTCGCAATATCCGCCGGGATTCCAACGACATGGTCAAGGAGCTCAAAAAAGAAGGTGAAGTCTCCGAGGATGAGGCCTTCAAGGCCCAGGACGAGATTCAGAAGATCACCGATCAACACATCGAAAAAATAGACGCGATCTACCAGGAAAAAGAAAAGGAAATTCTTGAATTCTGATTCCGAAGCCGTTCGGAAAGCGGATCTCGACCCGGCCGGTCTGCCGGCCCACGTGGCTGTTATCATGGACGGAAACGGCCGATGGGCGAAAAAGCGAATGCTGAACCGGATCAAGGGCCATGAAAAAGGCTCGGATACGGTCCGGGAGATCGTTCGCACCGCCCGGGAAGTGGGGGTGGGGATACTGACCCTCTACGCCTTTTCCACCGAGAACTGGAACCGCCCCAAGGCGGAAGTGACCGCCCTGATGGAGCTTCTCAAGCGGTTCCTCAAATCGGAACGGCGGGAGATGCTCGACAACAACATCCGTTTCAATGTGATCGGCGACATCGAGCGGCTTCCGGAAAAAGTACAAAAGGCGATTCTGGACACCCGCACCGCCACCGAGAGAAACGACGGCATGCTCCTCAACCTGGCCTTGAGCTACGGGTCCCGGGACGAGATCCTGCGGATGACCCGAGCCGTGGTCGCAAAAGCCCTATCCGGAGAGATCGATCCGAATGAGATCTCTTTTGAGACGCTGTCCGATCACCTCTACACCCGGGGCATGGCCGATCCGGATTTGTTGATCCGGACCAGCGGAGAGCATCGGATCAGCAATTTTCTCCTCTGGCAGATCGCCTATGCCGAGCTTTTTTTCACCGACACCCTCTGGCCCGATTTCGGCCGGGAGGAATTCATTCACATCCTGAAGGATTACCAGCACCGGGAACGCAGGTTCGGAAAAGTCGATGCGACCGATACGACCCGGAAGTAATCGCCTGTATACCTCCCGCCGCTCCAGATACGCCCTCGTCTATCGCCCTTTTTCTCTGATGCGACACCTCGCTGTCATTCCGCCTGAGGGGAGCCCATGCACCTAAAACGATGGATTACCGGACTTACTGCGCTGCCGATCCTGATTTACCTGATCTATCTGGGCGGCCTTCCGTTTACCGTTTTCGTTGGTCTGGCGGCGGTGATCGCCCTGGCCGAGTTTTTCAGAATCCTGTTCGGCGGCAGCTGGAAATCCCTGGTCGGAATTCTGCCGGTCTGGGGCATGGCCTTAGGGTTCGTCATGATCTGGACCGCCCACGCCTTTACCGTGGAGCTGGTCCTTCTTCTCCTGGTCTTGAATCTTTTCTTCTGTGCCGGGTATGTCCTGCTGTGCTTCAAATCCGACGCCGTCGTTCTGGAGCGGGTGGCCCAACACAATATGGCCATGGTCTGCGTTCCCCTGTTTCTCGCCTTTGTCATCTGGATCCGCAACGGCAATGACGGAATGCTCTGGGTCTTCTTTCTGCTTGCGATTATTTTCGCAGGGGATATCGGGGCCTTTTACACCGGCACCTATTTTGGAAAACACAAGCTCTGCCCCTCGGTGAGCCCGGGCAAGACCATCGAGGGGGCCCTCGGGGGTCTGGGGGCCAACGTGGTTGTGGGCTCGCTCATCAAACTGCTTTTTCTGCCCGGCCCGGACTGGGGAAACTCGATTCTCTTTTTCGTCTGTGCGGGCATCGCCGGTCAGGCGGGGGATCTGTTCGAATCGGCGTTCAAACGGGCATCGGGCATCAAGGATTCCGGAATGATTCTGCCCGGCCACGGCGGAATTCTGGATCGCATCGACGCCCTTTTATTCGCCCTTCCGGTTGCATATTTTTTTAAAAAGTTTATTTTGTGGGTATGAAACCCAGGTCCGGCACATGAAACGACTCTCTATCCTCGGTTCCACCGGTTCCATCGGTCGAAATACCCTTCATATCGTCGGGATGTTCCCGGACCGGTTCAAAGTGGAGGCCCTGACCGCCAAAGAGAATCTCTCTCTGCTGGCCCAGCAGGTCCGGCGGTTTCAGCCCGGGGTGGCGGTGGTCTATGATGCCGACAAGGCCGACGACCTGAGCCGGCTTCTGGAACCCTCCGAACGGCCGGAGATTCTCTACGGTGAGGCCGGATACCGCACCGCCGCCGCTCTGGAATCGGTGGATCTGGTCGTGGCGGCCATGATGGGGGCTGCCGGGCTGGGCCCGACCCTTTCAGCCATCGACGCCGGCAAGACCATCGCCCTGTCCAACAAGGAGACCCTGGTCATGGCCGGGGAGCTGGTGATGCGGCGGGCTGCGGAAAAAAGGGTGAACATTCTGCCGGTGGACAGCGAACACAGCGCCATTTTTCAATGCCTTTCCGGGCAGCGGCGGGAAGACCTGGAGACGATTCTGCTGACCGCCTCCGGGGGGCCGTTTCTGAACCGGCCGGCATCCGATTTCGCTGCCATCACCCCGGCGGACGCCCTGAAGCACCCCAACTGGCGCATGGGCAGCAAGATCACCATCGATTCGGCCACCCTCATGAACAAGGGGCTGGAGGTGATCGAGGCGCGGTGGCTGTTCGGGATTTCTCAGGAGCGGATTCGGGTGGTGGTCCATCCCCAGTCCATCGTCCATTCGATGGCGGCCTACCGGGACGGATCGGTGATGGCCCAGATGGGGGTCCCGGATATGAAAGGGGCCATCGCCTATGCCCTTTCCTACCCGGAACGGCTCGATATTCAGCAGCCAACGCCCGATTTCCCCGGTCTGGGGGCCCTGACCTTTCAGGAGCCGGATTGGGACCGGTTTCCCTGCCTCGGGCTGGCCTTCGAGGCCTGCCGGGCGGGAGGCGCCTTTCCGGCGGTGCTCAACGCCGCCAACGAGACGGCGGTGGAAGCGTTTTTACAAGAAAAGATATCCTTTACCGCCATCCCCGACATCATTCGGGGTGCCCTAAAGGATCATGTGCCGACCCCGAATCCGACCCTTCAAGACCTGCTCGAGGCGGATCAATGGGCCAGAACCGCGGCCCGGGAACGGATCGGCGCCAGATCGAAAGACAGATCGAAAGATAGAGGATAAACAGATTCAATGAACAGTATTACCGCATTTGTCATCGTGCTGGGGGTGCTCGTTTTTTTCCATGAACTGGGCCATTTTCTGGTGGCCCGGCTGTGCGGGGTCGGGGTGGAGATCTTCTCTCTCGGTTTCGGGCCCCGGATTTTCGGAAAAACGGTGGGCCGAACCGATTACCGGGTATCCGCCGTTCCCCTGGGCGGGTTCGTCAAAATGGTGGGGGAGGAGCCGGACGCGGAGATCGACCCGGCCGATATACCGGTCTCTTTTACCGATAAATCGGTCTATAAACGGATCCTGATCGTCGCCGCCGGACCGCTTTTCAACCTGCTGTTGGCGGTGATCATTTTTTTCGGCATCTTCCAGGTGTCCGGCACCTATATCCTCAAGCCGGTGGTCGGGGCGGTCAAAGAGAACACCCCCGCCTACCGGGCCGGTCTTCAGGAAGGCGACCGGATCGCCGCCATTGACGGCAACGAGATCGAAAGCTGGGAGGAGATGTCCGGGTTTATCAGCCGAAGCAACGGTCAGGCCATCGAGCTGACGGTGGAACGAAACGGCGGCCGCACCGCGATTCAAATTCAGCCGGAGATGACCACCACCCAGAACCTGTTCGGCGAAGACACCCGGCGGTATGTCATCGGCATCACCGCGGCCGGGGAGTTCTTCTCCCGGAGTCTCAATCCGTTTCAGGCCCTGGGGGAATCGATCGCCCAGACCTATGAGATCACCAAATTGACGATCCTCAGCATCGTCAAGCTGATTCAGGGGAGCGTGTCCACCGACACCCTCGGCGGGCCCATCATGATCGCCCAGATGGCCGGGGAACAGGCCCGGGAAGGGGCCACCAACCTGGTCTTCTTTATTGCCCTTCTCTCCATCAACCTGGCGATTCTCAACATCCTGCCGATTCCGGTCCTGGACGGCGGTCACCTGCTCTTCTTTTTCATCGAAGCGGTTCGCGGAAAACCGGTCAATACCCGAATCCGTGAAATCGCCCAGCAGGCCGGCATTTTCGTGCTGCTGCTGTTGATGATTTTCGTGTTCTACAATGACATTACCCGGCTGTTTTATGCCAGTTAGCACCGCACCCTCACGAATCTGATCGCCGTAATTTACCCGCATTCGGGCGGTTCGCCCGGTGCGGGAAATCCCGGGACAAGGGGAGCCTCATGCCGCACAGACTGGAAATCACCCTGAAGCCGAACCTGTTCGACCCCGAAGGAGAGTCCATCCGCCGAAAAGCCGCCGATTATTTCGGGATCGAGATTGGCGGGGTTCGAACCGTTCATGTGGTCACCCTCGATGCGGACCTGAACCCGGATCAGCTTCAAACGGTTCGGGAAGAGGTCTTCACCAATCCGGTGACCCGGGTCTCTTCTTATGATCCCCTGGATCTGTCGTTTGACTGGAGCCTCTGGATCGG
>CAZNLT010000070.1:0-27488 GCA_964573705.1 uncultured Desulfobacterales bacterium | reverse complement strand
CGAATGGGAGATGCCACTTTTTTTGCGGCCCTCAGCGAGATATCCACCGGGGATGACGATGGATGGGGAGAGCTGAGCGGCGGATGGGATGCCGACCGGTTCAATCGGGCGCTGTCCGCTCCCCCGGGAGACACTGACCGGGTGCGGCTGGTGGGGGACTTGGTCGCCTCTCTGTTTACCTCTCAACAGGAGATCGCCAAGTCATCGGGAGAGGGTTACATCAACCTGGATGATGGGTTGAGCGTCATCAGCCGCCATGCCCGGGATCTCGGCTATGACAGCGTCATTCTCTTCCTGGACGAACTGATCCTCTGGCTCGCCAGCCACTCCGCGGATCTCGGGTTTATTCAGTTGGAAGGCCAGAAACTCGGCAAACTTGTAGAAGCCCAGAGTTCCGACCGTCCGGTGCCCATCGTCAGCTTCGTGGCCCGCCAGCGGGACCTGCGGGATCTGGTCGGAAAAGAGGTGAGCGGGGCGGCGGCCCTCAATTTCAGCGATATCCTGGGTCACGGGGAAGGACGCTTCGACACTTTGACTCTAGAGGACCGGAACCTCCCCAAAATCGCCCAGAAGCGCGTCCTGAAACCCAAAGACGACACCGCAAAAAACCAGATCGACGCCGCCTTTGAAAAAACCGCCAAGGTCCGGGAAGAGGTGCTTCAGACCCTGCTCACCAGCGAGGGGGACCGGGCCATGTTCCGGCAGGTCTACCCCTTCAGCCCGGCCCTGGTGCAGACCCTGATCGCCGTCTCCAGCCTGCTGCAGCGGGAGCGGACCGCATTGAAGGTAATGCTCCAGCTCCTGGTCGATCACCGGGACAGCCTCAAATTGGGGGATGTGGTGCCGGTCGGCGATCTGTTCGATGTCATCGCCCACGGCGGCGAAGCCTTCAGCGAAGAGATGCGGCTTCAGTTCGAGAATGCCAAACGGCTGTACCACCAGAAACTCCTGCCGCTTCTGGAAAACCAGCACAAACGGCGGTACGAGGAACTGGCGGCGCTGCCCTTCGATGACCCGGCACGGATCGGTTTTCGGAATGACGACCGGCTGATCAAGACCCTCCTTCTGAGCGCCCTGGCCCCGGGAGTGGAATCCCTGCGCGCCCTGAACGCCAACCGCCTGGCGGCCCTGAACCACGGCACCATCACCTCCCCGATCCCCGGCAGGGAGGGGCAGCTGGTGGCTCAGAAAGTGAAAAAATGGGCCGCAGAGCTCGGTGAAATCAAGGTGGGCGAAGAGGCCAACCCCACCATCTCGATCCAGCTGACCGGCGTGGACACCGAAAGCATCATCGATCAGGCCCGGCGGGAAGACAACCCGGGCAACCGCATCCGGTATATTCGGGAAACCCTGTTCGATCAGATGGGAATCCAGGACAAGGATGAATTTTTTCTGGAGCACGCCTTCACTTGGCGCAATACCCGCCGAACCTGTGAGATTCTGTTCGGGAACATTCGAACCCTTTCGGAAACTGCATTCATTTCCAACGGGGAAAACTGGAAGCTGATCATCGACTATCCCTTTGACGAGCCGAACCGCGGCCCAATGGATGATCTCAGCAAGCTCCAGGAGGTGCAGGCGGCCCATCCGTCGGGCCTGCGGACGGTGGCCTGGGCGCCCTCTTTTTTCAGCCTTCAGTCCCAGAAAAACCTGGGGCTTCTCGTAGTCCTGGAGCATGTGCTGACCGGAGAGCGGTTTCCCCAGTATGCGGCCCATCTCTCCCAGCAGGATCAGGCGGCGGCCCGGGCGCTTCTGGAAAACCAGCGGAGTCAACTGCGGCAGCGGGTGAAAAATGATCTTTGCGCGGTCTACGGGCTGGATGCGGGCAACCCGGAGGCGGTCGACAGCGCCCATGAGCTGACGGACCACTTCCAGTCGCTCTGGTCGGGATTTGATCCCCAGCCCCCGGCCAGGACCCAGCTTCGGGACGCCATGGAGGATATTCTCGGTCAGGCCTTGGCCTACCAGTACCCGGCCCACCCCCTGTTCGAGGCCGAGATCAAAACGGCGAATCTCAACAAGGTGCTCGATGTGGCCACCCAGGCGGCCCGCACTCATGACGGCCGCATCCCGGTGGATAAATCCCTTCGGCAGGTGGTGCGCCAGATCGCCAATCCGCTGCTCCTGGGAGAGATGGCCGAAACCCATTTTGTTTTGGGCCAGCACTGGAAAACCCATTTCAACCGCAAAGCGGCCGAGGCCGGCGGTGCCGTCGATGTGGGCCGCCTGCGGCAATGGATCGACCAGCCCAGCCCCATGGGGCTGCCGGAGGAGGCGGCCGATCTGGTGATTCTGGTCTATGCCGAGCAGACCAACCGGACCTTCTATTTCTACGAAGCGCCCTACGAAGCCGCCCTCAAGAATCTCAAAAACGACCTGGTGCTTCGGGAGCAGACCCTGCCGGCCGAACCGGTCTGGGAAACCGCGGTGAATCGGGCCGGCGCGATTTTCGGGATATCGGTCTCCCGGCTTCTCAATGCCGCCAATACGGCGGCACTGGCCGAGGGACTGCGGGAAAAAGGGTCGGAGTGGAGAACCCCCTGCCGGGACCTGAACAGCCGGCTTCGACAGAAGCTGACCGATTTCGACATCGCCCCTGACACCGCCCCTCGGCTGAAAACGGCGGCGGCCTGTATGGCGCTGCTGGAACAGATGGCGGCGGCGGAAACGGATGAGGGCATCATTGAAGCCTTGGCCGAGGCCGAAATCGATACCTCGGAAACCGCCATGGGCCAGTGTCTCGAAAGCGCCCAGAACCTGGTGGAACGGATGGACGGCACCGAATGGGCCCTGTTCAGCACAGCCGACGGCGCGGCCGATTCGCAGATAGAAGCCATTCGGGGAGCGGTGGTCGAGGCGTTGACTGCGGATGAGCATGTGCGAAACCTGGGAGCCGTTCTGAAAGATGCCCAGACCCGGGCCATCGCCAGGCTCACCCGAAAAACGGCGACGCCGCAGCCGCCGGAGACCGGTCCGGTTCAGCCCCCGTCGCTGACAAAACCGGGAAAAACGGTCCATATTCATGATCAGGGAGACCGGCGCAATCTGGATGCGGCCGCGGTCAAATCCCTGCTGGCGGAACTGGAGGGCAAATTGACGGATGATCGCATCCTGAAGGTGAACCTGAGTTGGGTGATTGAAGAGGATTCCGACGGATGACCCCACCGGTAACTCCCACTTTCAGACATATTAAAGCCCAGGTCGCCGCGATTCAGACCAAACGGCCCCGGGACCGCCGGATCGGCATCCGATCCCAGGGCCGATGGGAGGGCGAAGAATACATTACCGACGGCGACAATCGGTACCGGATTCTCCAGTGCGATGCGCCCATTCAGTTCCGAATGGCGCTTCGTGAAAAACAGAACGATCTGGCGGCCACCGTCTTCATCACCCCCCTGGACGACCGGCAGATCGGCGAAGACATTCGGCTGCGGCTGGCCGGCCGAAAGCTGTACACGATCCATGCCTGGCGCATCATTGAATGGATGTTCCGCGCCCGGCGGATCGACCCCCGCATCGCGGTCCATGAATGGATGGCCGACATGCTCATGGAACTGGCGCCGGCGGCCGGGTATTCACCGGTTCCCAGCGGGGTGCTGGATGCGGAGACCGCCTGGGGGATCCTGCTGACCCGGCATCTTGCGATGTCCACCGGCACCCCGGATCTCATCGCCCTGCTGGAGTGGTCGACCGATCCGGTCCATACGGAACAGTGGCGGGGATCGGAGGATCGGTTCCGGCAGGCGGTACAGGATTGGATTGAACAGACCGCAGGGCTCGCCGGATCGGCCATTCTTCGCTGCATATCCGCCAATCCGGAGCCGCTGGCGCTGCCGGTGGGGCTGGCGCTGGGGATTTTTTACGCGGAGGGGGGTCGCGGAAAACTCGACAAAGCGGCGGGCCGACTGGAACAATTGACCGGAAATCCGGAAATTCCCGCCGGTATCGCTCGGCGATGGCATGCGGCCGCCAGGGATCTGGTTCGATCTCGCCGCTCGGACGCATCATTCCGCCGGAAATGGCTGAACCTGTCGGATGAGGTCCTGAAACGGGTGGGCGCCGCGGAATTCGCCTATTGGAGCGAGGTATCCCCCCTCGGTCTGGAACAGCGGTTCGCCCGATTCGGCGAAGCCCTGACAGTCGCCGTATCCCGGTCGCCCGTTCGGGTCGACAAACCGCTCCTGGATGCGAAAGCAGACGTATCGGCCCATGAACTGACCGATCCGGATACCGGGCGCCGACGCACGGAACGGGTGACCATGGCGGTTCGGCTGCTGCGGTGGCTGGCGGATGTCGGCGCTCGAGGCGAAACGCCCTGGGGCGGATTTTCCGATGCGGTATCCGATTACGCACGTCATGGCGGGTTTGTGGACTGGGCCAGGCACTGTATCAGCGGCGGCGAATCCTGCGAGACCCTCTCCCGGGCATATGCCCGGCTTGGAAAGGCGGTAACCCGGGTGCGGGAGGCGCAGAACCGGGCCTTCGCCGAACTGCTTCGGGACTGGACCGGGTCGGGTTCCGAAGACGGCGCGATTCTGTGCATTGAACATGTGATCGAGCGGATCGTCGCCCCGCTGATGCCGCAAACACCGGTTCTGCTGCTTCTGATCGACGGCATGAGCCATGCCGTCTTTCAGCAACTGCTGGAGGACTTCACCGCCACCGGATGGGCCGAGCTGGCGCCTTCCGACGGCCCACACCTGCCGCCGGTCGTGGCGACCATCCCCTCGGTAACGAAATTTTCAAGGGCGAGCCTGTTGATGGGCCGCCTCGGTGAGGGCGGCAGCACCGACGAGATCAAGGGGCTGGCGGAACATCCCGCACTGAAAAGCGGGCCGTCCACGCCGATCCTGTTTCACAAAGTCGATATCACCGATGCCGAGGACGGCAGCCTGGCGGAACCGGTCCGCAAGGCCGTATCGGGCAGCGCCCACCGCCTGGTGGGGGTAATTCTGAATGCGGTGGATGACCACCTCAACAAAGGCGACCAGACCGATCCGCAGTGGTCCGTCGATTATATTCGGGCCATGCCGGCGCTCCTCTCGGAAGCCCGTGCAGCCGGACGGGCGGTACTGCTGGTCAGCGACCACGGCCATGTGCTGGACCGGGGGACCACCCTGAAGCCGAACGGAGAAGGGGAACGGTGGCGCCCGGCGACCTCGCCGGCGAAAACCGGGGAGCTGACGATCTCCGGCAGCCGGGTGATGGTGGGTGAATCCCAGGAAATCATCGGCCTCTGGTCGGAGGGCTTTCGGTACGGCGGTAAAAAGAACGGCTATCACGGGGGACTCTCTCCACAGGAGATGGTGGTGCCGATGGCGCTTCTCGCCGCAGGGGAAACGATTCCGGCGGGGTGGAAGGAAAAACCCAGGTTCGTGCCCCACTGGTGGGAGGAGCCTGCCTTACTGATCCAAGAGGTGAGCATCCCCTTTACCCCGCCAAAATCCCAGGCGAAACTTCCCACGGCGGGGCAGTTGAAGCTTTTCCAGTCGGACGCACCGCCGCCGGAAAAACCGGCCAAGCCCGTCCGGCCGAAAGAAGAGATCCAGGCAGCGGCATCGACACCCGAATGGCTGGAACAACTCACGGCTTCACCGGTATATCTGGAGCAAAAGTCTTTGGCCGGCCGAGCGGTGCCGGATGACGCCGTCATGGTTCAATTCCTGAAGACCCTTTCCCAGCGCGGGGGCCGAACCACCGCCGCCGCCGTTTCCCGCGAGATGTTCATTCCGGCTTTTCGGCTTCCCGGCTGGATCGCCTCGGCTCAGCGCATCCTGAATGTGGAGGGCTATCCCATTCTGGCCCGGGATGATGCCGCCGAAACCATTACCCTGAACATCGAACTGCTCAAAAAGCAGTTCGAACTGGAATGACCGGGTGAGAACCATGGACATCAGCCCCCAGAGACGCCGGGAGATCATCGATGCCCTCCGCCGCGGCACCGTGCCCCGAAGCGGTCTGGACACCTTTGCCGTCGGTCTGTCGCCTTTTGAAGACACCCTGGCGGCGGAACTGGATACCGTCAAGACCGGCGGCGCGGTTTTCAAGGCGGTGCGCGGCGAATACGGGTGCGGCAAAACCTTTTTCGCCCGATGGCTTTCGGAATCGGCCAAGCGGAAGGGGTTTGCCACCTCTGAAATCCAGATTTCCGAAACCGAAACCCCGCTCCACCGCCTGGAAACGGTCTACCGCCGGCTGATCGAACAGCTCTCCACCGCCGATACCCCAAAAAACGCCATGCGAAACATCCTCGACACCTGGTTTTTCACCCTGGAAGAGGATGTCCTGGCGGAAGGGACGGTGTCCCCAGCCGACGAACAGGAACTGCTGGACCGGACGGCGGCGCTCCTGGAACATCGGCTCGCCGAGGTGACCCGGGTCGCTCCCATGTTCAGCGCCGCCCTGCGGGGTTACCGGCAGGCCCAGGTGGCAGGCCATGCCGCCTCGGCCGAGGGCATTCTGGCCTGGCTGAGTGGTCAGCCGAATGTATCTGCGGATGTGAAACGGTTCGCCGGAATCAAAGGCGATATCGACCATTTCGGCGCCATGAATTTTCTTCAGGGGCTGCTCACGATTCTTCAGGACTGCGGCAATGCCGGTCTGCTGGTGGTGCTGGACGAGGTGGAAACCGTGCAGCGGATGCGCAGCGATGTGCGGGACAAAAGCCTCAATGCCCTGCGCCAGCTGATCGACGAAGTGGACTCCGGAAAATTCCCCGGCTTATACCTGCTGATTACCGGCACGACCGCTTTCTTTGAAGGCCCGCAGGGAATCAGCCGTTTGGAACCCCTGACCCAGCGCCTGCACGTCGATTTTCAGACCGAAGCCCGCTTTGACAATCCAAGAGCCGTTCAGATTCGGCTGGCGCCCTTTGATCTGGACCGACTTCAGCGGGTCGGATGCAAAATCCGGGATATATTTGCGGCGGATGCATCGGCCTCCGACCGCATTTTCAGCCTGGCGGATGACCGATACATCGAAGCACTGGCTCGGGCGGTGGCCGGCAAGCTGGGCGGAAAAGTCGGTATTGCTCCAAGAATCTTCCTCAAAAAACTGGTGGCGGATATCTTAGACCGAATCGATCAGCACCCGGATTTTGATCCGAAACAGCACTATGCCCTTACCCTGTCCGACGCCGAGCTGAGCCCCGCGGAACGCGATGCGGCCGATGCGGCCGATGTGGATGATATTGAACTGACCCTGTGAATGAATTCGACCTGCTCAATGCAGCCCTTCAGCATCATATCGTCAACAGCCTCGGGTGGAATGACCTGAGACCCTTTCAGAAGGCGGTGATCCGGCCCATTCTGGTCGGCCGACACATGCTGGTCATCGCCCCCACCGCCGGCGGAAAAACCGAAGCGGCGCTGTTTCCCGTTCTGTCTCGAATGCTGGATAAAGACTGGCGGCGGCTTTCGGTGCTCTACATCTGCCCCATCAAAGCGCTTCTCAACAACCTGAATATCCGCCTCGACCGGTATCTGACCCTTTTGGGGCGCCGTTCCGCGCTCTGGCACGGCGATATATCGCCTACGGCTCGGGAAAAAATCCTTCAGGATCCGCCCGATTGTCTTTTGACCACCCCGGAATCGATCGAGGTGATGCTGACCTCCCGAAAAGTGGATCATCGAACCTTTCTTGCGGATCTGAGGGTCATTATCATCGATGAAGTCCATGCCTTTGCGGGGGATGATCGGGGGTGGCATCTCCTGGCGGTACTGGAGCGGATATCTCGAATCGCCGGCAGGGAGATGCAGCGGATCGGATTGTCGGCCACGGTCGGAAATCCGGAGGCTTTGGCGCAATGGCTCCGGGGCGGCGGCCAAGGACCCTATGCAGTGCAGCAGCCGGAAAAAAGCGGCGGCATAGACGCCGATGTCAAGGTGGATTTTGTCGGCTCCCTGGACAATGCGGCGGTCGTCATTTCACGCCTTTATCGGGGAGAGAAGCGGCTGGTGTTTACCGACAGCCGCAGCAGGGCCGAACAGCTGGGGGCCGCGCTTCGCAAAAAGGATGTCACCGTGTTTGTGACGCACAGCTCTCTGAGTCCGGGCCAGCGGCGCCAGGCCGAACATGCATTTTCAGAACGCGATGATTGCGTCATTGTAGCCACCAGCGTGCTGGAACTGGGCATTGATGTGGGGAATCTCGACCGCACCATTCAGATCGATGCCCCCGCCACCGTAAGCAGTTTTCTCCAGCGGATGGGGCGAACCGGACGTCGCGCCGGCACTAAGCGGAATTATCTGTTTTTGGCCACTTCAGAGGACGCCCTGCTCCATGCCTGCGGCCTGGTGCATCTCTGGCAGACCGGCTGGGTGGAGCCGCTGATGCCGCCGCCGATCCCTTACCATGTCTTTTCCCAACAATTAATGGCCCTTGCCCTTCAGGAAGGCGGCATCGGGGCAAGAACCTGGGAAGATTGGCTCGACGGTTTTCTTGCAATCGCCGGGCTGGATCGCGATTCAGTCAACGATATTATTCGATTCATGGTGGCGGAAGATATCCTCTGGATGGATCAGGGTCTTCTCTGGTTCGGCCGAAAAGGGGAGCAGGAATTCGGTTTCCGTCACTTCATGGAGGTTCTGTCCATGGTGGCGGGCGATCCCCTTTTCACCGTCAAACATGGTCGGGAAGAGCTGGGTCTGATCCATCCGATGTCCTTTCTTTCCTCCAGGAACGAAGATGCGGTGATTCTTCTGGCCGGCCGAAGTTGGGCCGTGCGCCATATCGACTGGAAGGCCAAAATCGCCTATGTCGAAGCGGTCGCGCAGCCCGGTCGGTCCCGATGGGTCGGCGCCGGCATGTCTATGGGGTTCGAAGTGTGCCGGGCCATTGGCGCGGTGCTTCAGACTGATGCCGAGGCGCTTTCATTCTGGTCCAAACGAACCTCCCAAAAAATGTTCGAGCTTCGGGAAACCATGAACTGGATGGAACCCGGCAAGACCGTATTTGAATACGACTCGCGCGAAATCCGCTGGTGGACCTTTGCCGGAGATGCCGCCAATCGGACCCTCTGCCGGCTCCTGAAACACCATCTTCAACTGAACGCCCATCCCGGCAGTCTGGCGATCGTCTTCCGAAATTCCATTTCAAATCCAGCGGAATGGGTGGACCGCCTCCAAACCGCCCTCGATTTCGCTGACACCCTTCCCATTGACGATGAATTGCTGGATGGGCTAAAGTTCTCTCAATGCCTTCCTCGGGAAATCGGAGAATCGATCATACGGAAACGGTTTTCAGATCTCGAGACCGTGAAAAAAGTGCTTGGGGAGAATTATAAAACTGTATTCCAAACGTCTGACGTCTAATGCCAGGTCGTTATTCGTGCAGAAGATGGCTTATCTGACCATGAAAAAATCACCATTGGTATCCCTGGGGAAATCCTTTCTGAGCCTAAAATGGGCCAACCCCTTTCACCCAGAAAATTATGGTTCCAAGGTGCCTTTCATTAGTACAATTTTCCTGAAGGATTGCCGCGCATCTGATGGAAGAGGAAGGCCGGGCCTTTTCCCTACGAGATGATGCCGGTCGGGGTCAAATGGTCCGGAACGGCAGTTTCCTGGGCGGCCGCTTTTCCGATGAGCGGGTGGATGCCTGCGTGCGCATAAATGAAATAGGGGAAGATGATACATACCAACGGAAAAGAACTGACGGAAGACGCCAAAGCCATTCTGCTGCTGTGCGGCCGATTCGGAAAACCGGCGGATACGGGGCAGGCGAAACCGTTGAGTCTGGGCGAATACAACCGCCTGGCGGATTGGATGGTGGGGCAAAAGCTTCGACCGGCCGACCTGCTGAGAGACGCGATCTGGGAGACGGCGCCCGGAGTCGATACCGGGATTGATGCAGACCGGATCCGGCGGGTTTTGTCGCGAGGCGCGGCGATGGCGCTGGCGGTGGAAAAATGGACCCAACACGGCATCTGGATCATCTGCAGAAGCGATCCACATTATCCGGAGCGGCTGAAAAAGCATCTGAAAAAGCAGGCCCCGCCGGTACTCTTCGGGGTCGGAGACACTCGGCTTCTGAACGGCGGCGGCTTGGCCGTGGTCGGCTCCCGGAATGTCGATGCCGCAGGTGAGGCGTTTACCCGTGCGGTCGCGGAAGAATGCGCCGGGTCCGGAATTCCGATCGTATCCGGAGGCGCCCGGGGGGTGGACCAAATGGCGATGCTTACCGCTCTGAATGCCGGAGGCCGGGTGGTCGGTGTTCTGGCGGACGGCTTGCAGAAAGCGGCGGTGGCCGGAAAATATCGGACCGGTATTCGGGAGAACAGACTGGTCCTGATTTCTCCGTTCCATCCGGAGTCGCGATTCAATGTCGGCAATGCGATGGGGCGAAACAAATATATCTATGCACTCTCCGATTACGCCCTGGTGATCAGCGCCGAAATTGAAAAAGGCGGCACTTGGGCCGGTGCAACGGAAGAAATGAAGCGATCCAATGGACGTCCCGTGTTTGTGCGCCATGAAAACGGCATACCCGAGGGCAACCCGGAATTGATCCGGCGGGGGGCGATACCTTTCCCCCGGCCCCCGTGGGAAGATCGCCTCGATCGGCTTCTGCATAACCGGATATTCGAAAAAAAACCGAACGGGGTGCAGCAGATAGCCCTGTTCGGTTGATCGGATAGCTGACCGTCGGATGCTGCACTCGGAGAACCCCGCGCCGCTTTGGGGGAAAACGGTTGATGGTACTCTTACGCCCTTTTTTTGCGCGAAGGAGCTGAACATGGAATTTCAAACCACCATCGAAAAACTACCTGAACTGATTCGGAAACTGAACCTCCCACCGCAAACCAGGATACGGTTGATCATAGATGACAGAAATCTCGTTTCATATTCGCCCAAACCGGGAAAAGGAAGATGGGCGAAATTAGCCGAACGGATTTCAAAAGAAAGCCCGCTGGATGAAAAAGCGGGTGAAGCACTTCGGAAAGCATCCAAAGAATTCAGAAACAATTTCCAATTTCGGTTGCCTCCCGGGCTGGATGAATAAAAGGAGTAAAAACCGAGGTCGGGCTTTTAAAACGGCACTGTCGGAAAGATAAGAGAGCATGAATGATCCCCTCCCTGAAAACCTGGCAAAGTATTTCTGGGATCACTTTAACGAATTAAATATGGAGAAGCATTCATTTTTCATCGCTGAACGTATTTTGAATTTCGGGAATATCGAATCTTTGAAATGGCTGTTGGCACAGATCGACGAAGATTTCCTGAGAAAGGTGGTCGAAAAGAGCAGGAACTTGGATAAAAAACCCGGAACTATTGGAACCTCATGTTGAAAGAAAACAATTCTGAGCCCTAAGACATAGAAAGCCTTTCGATCCCTGAAACCAATCACCACCGAAATTCCCGAAGATCTCCTCCGACCTCCGATAGAATGCCGCCCGCTGCACAATACTGGTCCGGGAACAGTGCACCATTGACCTCGTGAACGAGGAGACGGTGCCACCGTTGCTCCTGGTCACGGAGCCGGTATTCACCTGACGGAATGGGAAGCGTCAGGACAATCCTTTGTGCCGCCGCACATGGATCGCCTTCCATTCGAGAAGCGGCTGGCCTCGGATACGCTTTTGCAGGGCTGTATCGGATGTCAAAAGCGTCGGATCAATCTTCCCCCGGTCGAGTAGCAGGTCCAAAAATTCCCGCTCAGCTTCTGAAAAAGGCAGTACCGCCGAAAGACCCTCTCGACATTCTTTCATCAGTCGCCTTCCGTATTCAGTTGATTCCACCTGAAGTTCCGGTAAATTGACGCGGAACGTTGTATGGATGACTCCGGAATGCGTCCAATAACCGCAACAGATGGGCGACCTTTTCTATCACATCCAACCTGAAGCCTGTCGCCTCTGATTCGGCTGCCAGCTTCTCAGGGGAGATCTTCACAGTACGTCCCCCCAGGACCGTTCGAGGACTTCCATCGGAACCACCAAGTTCCACTCCGATACGAGTCGAACGGATTTTCGTCTGGCACGATCCAAATAATGAGGCTGTCGGGGGCGCATATCGTGAAGCGACTTAAGGTGACGGTCTTCCACCATCAATGATTCGCGATGCTGTTCCAGGAAGAATCCGACCTTTGCTCCGGTGGTCGCATTCCCGAGGAGGAGGGCGTACTGCACGACTTTTTCGAGGTCGAAGAATTCGATAGATTCCAGTGACCGCCAGATTTCCTCCCAGCTTCCCGAGAGTTCGGGACGATCCAGCACATCGACCAAGGTCCGTTCCAGGGTCGCAACCCTTAAAGATTGACCGGAACGTTCCGCAATTGAAACGGCGAAATGCACTTTTCCTGCGCGGAGGAGAGCCTGTGGAAATTTCGTCCCATGGAAGACATGGGAGCGGAACGTCAGAGGTCGGGAAGGGCGGGATGCCGAATAGGTGAAATGAGTACGAACCGAGTAAGCCTTCCCGTGGAACTCCAAAGCGGTGTGGTGCGACAGTATTGCATCCGGCGTTAACTTTGAGGCTATGAGGAAGGGGTCGACCGGATATGAATCGGGGTCGGCTCCCGGCGGGATGACGGCATATAACCCGCGCCGTATCCGAAGGACCCGGCCGGCCTTCTGGTGGTAAGCCAATAGAGCCTCTTGCGCCCGTCCACCGACTTTCCCATGAGAAGACAGATGATTTGATAGATCCTCTCCGGTGAAAACCGGGTGTTTTCGAAAAAACACATCGTGTTTCATTGTCGGTATCCTTGATATTTTTTCGCGTTACCCATAATGAACGTATGGGTTTTGAGTCCTGTTGTCAAACACAAGTTTTTGATTGGTTAATGATTTCACGCGAAACCCACCTTTAATCATGGGTTCAGCGCGTAAGCGTCAAGCGACCCATTCGTCTACCGACATTCTTCCCCCCCTCCGGTAGATAACCCGCAGAGGGGGGTTTTTCCCGCACGGAAAGCTTCTAAAGCCGCATAACCGCCGCCGCCATCGATGCCGTGGGCACCGACGTGGGCCTGTTCAGGGGGCAGGCCGCCCGCTCCGACGACATCACCCTGATCTGCCTCAAATACGAAGGCCGCTCTCTGGATTATCAGATCGGATGGGGAATTCACCTTGAATTGTCCTGTTCGACTCAAGATTTCGATTGACTTCAAACTCCTCCTGGAAAACAATCAGAATTGGAAATATAAAAAATGAGGATGATGAAGATGCAACATTTTCAATTTAAAAAAGTCACCGATAAAGAAGGCAAAATCACGATTTCCGGTTTACCGGCTTCCAGGGAATTAACTATTATTGTATTCCCTTCCGGCACAGAAGAATGGCAAATTAAGATGGATCAGTGGATGAATGAGTTGCGGGAAAATCATCCTTTTACTGATATGAACAAAGGGGAAATCTTAAGGCATTTGAAAAAAACCCGCCAAGAAGTATGGAAGGAGGAATGTGATCATTAGCCCGGACACAAATGTCTGGGTTTTTGGATTTTTGGGGAAAAATTCATCCTGTGAAAAAATTATGATGAATTTGCCCCGCTTCAAAATCATCGTACCCAACCAAATCCGGGCTGAACTTGAACGCAATCTTCCGCGATATTACATGCACCAATTTTATCTGCTTGCACTGCAAGCCGGCGTACAGTTCGATTTCGAACATGTACCGCAATCTTATCTCTCCAGGTTCGAGAAACAAGGTTTAAAAAAGGGAGATTTGGTTATCGGCGCTTTTTGTGAATGGCGAAAGGTAGATCGGATCGTATCCGCGAACCGTGATTTTTTGCGCGGGAATCATATGCTGTTGTTTTCAATCTGGTTTAAATATATGAGTTCCTCCCATAAAATGGTAATCTTTCAGGGAGATAAAATATGCGCCGCTCGACGCTGCTCGAAATCATCGCCAACGGCGAAAACTCAGGGGTAGAATTCAAGCGGGATGACTGCCGCCCGGAACAGCTTGCGAAAGAAATCGTTGCCCTGGCCAATCTCAAGGGCGGCATGATCCTGCTGGGGGTGGAAGACGACGGCACCATCAGCGGAATTCAGCGGCCCAATCTGGAAGAATGGGTCATGGATACGGTATTCGGGGCCAAGGTGCACCCGATGATGCTGCCGTTTTATGAAGAAGTCGCCATGGATGAGGGCAAACGGGTGGCGGTCGTTTCGTTTCCCGAGGGCAGCTCGAAGCCCTATGTGCTGCGCCATCACCATCGGGAGGAGATTTTCATCCGGGTGGGAAGTACCTCCCGCCTGGCCACCCGGGAACAGCAGGCGAGGCTGTTTGCCAGCGGCGGCATGGTGCACACGGAACTGCTGCCCGTGGCGGGCGCCACCTTCAAGGCTCTGGACCTGGAACGGTTGCGGGATTACCTGGTTCACATCATCCAAGATCCGGAGATCCCCGACATCCCGGCTCAATGGGTCCGGCGACTGGTCGGTCTCGGATTGATGACCGATGCATCCGAACCCGGGCCCCTCTGCACCATCGCCGGGCTGATTCTGTTCGGCTTTTCGCCGCGTCGGTATCTGCGGCAGGCCGGGCTTCGGCTCATGGCTTTTGAGGGAAACGACAAATCCTACCGGGCCCTGCTGGACGAGGCTCTCAACGGTCCGCTGGTGGGAAGAGGGTGGATGGACGAATCCGGCAGCCGGGTTCTGGCCGACGGCGGTATTGTCGAACGGTTCGCCGAGCTTTTTCGGCCCTTCATCACTCAGGAAGACGCGACCATAGACGAGAAGATGCGGCGGTCGGTCCGCTGGCGGTATCCCCGGGAAGCGGTGCGGGAGGCGGTGATCAATGGACTGGTGCATCGGGACTGGACCCGCTCGGTGGACATTGAAGTGGTGCTGTATTCGGATCGGCTGGAAGTCGTCAGCCCCGGGGCACTCCAGAATACCATGACCGTCGAAAAAATGATCGCCGGCCAGCGGTCCCCCCGGAACCCCCTGATCGTGGACATCATGCGGGACTACGGGTATGTCGAGGCACGGGGTATGGGGGTGCGCACCAAAATCATTCCGCTGATGCGCCGGCAGAACAAGGCCGAGCCGGTGTTTGTCGGGGCCGAGGATTACCTGCGTACCATTTTGCCGCTGGGTCAAGGCGATTTGAGGTGATACCCCTCCTCCTTGAGGGCGTGGGCCTGATAGATCTGGTATACATCTTCCTGAAGGGGATAGTCCCAGCACCCCTGGCGGTGATACAGGTACCCGCCGAAACCGGTCTTGAAGCGGTAGAGGCCGTACATGGGGTGTGACGGAGACGGCGAGGGGGAGACCCCGAACATATCGTAACAGCGGCACCCGCAGTTTTTGGCTCGGCAGATGGCCTGCCATTGAAGGGCATAGGTGGCCATCTTGTTCCGCTGGTGCGATGCGGAGGCGCCGTAGAGATAGGCGGCCTGATCTTCGGATACGGCCAGGAACATGCCCGCCAGCGGCGTTCCGTCGGCTTCCGCCATCAACAGATGCACCGAGGTTCGATCATCCGGGTGGGTTTCCTGAACCGCGAGCAGGGTTTCAAAATAGCGCCGTTCATGAAGCACGATGCGATTCCGCGCCGCCGTTTCCCGATACAGGCGGTACCATTCATCCAGACGGGATGCATCTACATCCACCACGCGCACCCCTCTGCGGCGGGACAGGCGGATGTTGTAACGGGTCTTGGATTTCATCCGCCGGAGCAGCTGATCCTCTTCATATTCCAGATCGAGAAAGACGGTATTGGTGGGCAGATTGTTGGTGGGCGCCTTGAGCAGGTTATTGCGCCGGGTGTCGAAATTCATCCGGATTTCCTGAACCTCCAACCGCGGCGGTCCGGTCCATTCGCCGCTTCTGTCGAAACAGTCCGGGTCCTTGGCCCACGGGGACTGCCAGGGCAGATCGTACCGAATAAACAGGCAGTCTTCCGGCAGATGGGGGCGAAGCCATTCGGAGAGCTCCTCCAGCACCGGCCCCTGGCACTCGTCCCGGGGCTCCAGGGTCGGCCCGTAGGGGATGTAGGCCATCCGGTATTCGGCGCCGACCGGCTGAAGAACCACCAGCAGGTCATCCACGATAATAGACCGGCCGTCCTCGGTGGGTCGGCAATCCAGGCGGCACCGGTCCGCGGGCAGTTTCACGTTAAAGGCGAGGACCTCGCATCCTTGGTACTCTTTCAGCTTGCCCCAGAACGGGGTCTGCTGCAGAATCGGTCCGGTAGACAGGTGTCCTTTCTTTTTGGGGGTGACTTTCAGCAAACCAGGCTCCTGATATCCTCTTTTTCCAAACTGTATAATTTTACAATCGGGCACATGCGACCCGTTTCCTTAAAAATCGGTTGGGTAGACCATAAAACAGAAAAGCGTCGGCGTAAAGTCGTACACCTTTGTACTTCCAAATCATCTATTGTCTTGAACTGTGATTCATCTGATTTTTGTGATTCCACAGATGATTCTTACCCGGGAGATCATATGAATTCCATGATGACGATTCATATCAAGGACATTGGACAAAACGGTGGACATGGATATATTCCAAAATACCATTTACAGCTTTCGTTTCTATGCATGCTACCCCCCAAAAGGTATTTGGATGTATCCTCTCCGGAAAAATTTCAAAGAGCGACTTTTGGCTTGACCGAGCTAATGGGATGAACGAATATTACAAAAAGTAAAGATAAATCTATTGGAAACGGCAATCTTCAACGAACAATTATTTATTTTCTTTCATCTTACCCTAATGAAAGCTGAATATGGACAATGAAGAAATTAAAAAAATGGTAAAAGCATGTCGTGAAGGGGATTTGTCTTCACGGCGGGAATTTCAAACTGTATTCGGAGAATTGATATACAATTACCCGGTTAAAGTATTCAAGGTTGGTAAAGAAAGGGCGGGGGATTTTTATATTTATGCCTTTGAGGAAGATCGGATATATAAACGTCTGGCGAACTTCAAAGGCGAAAGAATTTCTGCTGAAAATTATTTGCGCTATATTGTATTAAAGGATTTAGGAAGAGAATGGCTTCGATCCGAATCTGGTAAAATCATGGAAACGGCTGAGATGGATGATCCCGATTCACCGCATAGCCATGAAAAGTATGACCTCGAAAAGTTCAGTCATAAAAAAACGGAGATACAAGACGAAAACACCCCTGGTTTTCTGGAAAAGAGGGATTCGTTTTTTGAACTGCTGGAAAGGGAAGATTTTTTAATCCTGAAGCTTTTATATGTCTATGATCTCACAGGCCTTTCGCTGTTTGCCGAAGATATTCGACGGATTTCACATGAGAGTGGAAAGCCGATTATTGATGTTATCGCATTCGCTTCAAAGATTCAGAAAAAGCTGGATAAAAAAGTAGACCAAAAAGAAAAGATACGAAAAGCAAGAGATAAAGCCTTCTTCTGGATCCTGGTATATCACAGGAATCTTATAAGAATAGAAGAAGATATGGGTATTGCAGAAGAAAATAAATCGTTTGAATTAGGAGCGCTGAAAGTGAAGAGGGATGAATTGAAGCGGAAGGTTGCCAAGCGTCTCCGGCAGATCGACACCTTTGCCGAAAATAATCCGGATACAGTGATTACGACGCCTTATAAAGATATTGCAGATTTTTTCGGGATTCCTGTTGGAGCCGTCAGCGGCAGGATCGCAAGGGCCAAGGCGAAATTCGCTCTTTTTGTGCAGGAAGAAAATCGGAAAATTCAACCTGAAAAGGAAAGCGAAATAAAATGAAAAATGATCCGCTCGACACCTTATACAAAGGAAGTCATATTGATGAAGTCAGTCTTTTGAACTATTCGCTTCGGGACCTTCAACCGGATGAAGAGAAATTGATAGAAACGCATTTGCGGCAATGTGATCTCTGCCTGATGAAAGTTCAAGAGTTCGTTTTCATTCAAAGTGAACTGAACAGCGGTCCAGATATGAAAGTTCCGCTTGAGCTTGTTGAAAAAGTCCAAGAGTGGGAAGTTCCCGATTGTGAGGAATCCTCCGCCGATTCGATTCCTCGCCTGATCATACGGCTTGCGGCGGACGGGATAAAGCTTCTCAAGGGATCTGTTTTGCCGAAGAATGCTGAGGTTAAATGGATGGCCGTGCCTCAATATGCGCTCAGGGGGGATGAGGAAGACGGGGAAGAAAGTGAGATGATATATAAAGAATCCATAAAAGAGAAAAAAATATCCATCCACA
This sequence comes from uncultured Desulfobacterales bacterium, assembly GCA_964573705.1. Taxonomy (GTDB): domain Bacteria; phylum Desulfobacterota; class Desulfobacteria; order Desulfobacterales; family Desulfococcaceae; genus JAABSQ01. The sequence continues at coordinate 9,367 of CAZNLT010000070.1, read as the reverse complement.
TTTTCATCCGAAAGGACACGCGTGAATCTCTTCAGGCCACTATTCTCCTGAAAGAATATTCAAATCCCATCCAGAATATTCGTGTCTCTTTAAAACGGGACGGAAGGATTGTTCGTTCGAAGAAAACCAATTCTGAAGGGATCGCGATTTTTACCGAACTTCATTCTGGAGAATATAATATTCAGATTCCTTCGGAAAATATTGAATGGGCGGTGAGCATCGTTTTATAGAAATTCTTTTCATTCCAAAGTTGAGGACTGCAAGGTTGCCTTTCATACGATGGCGGGAAAACCCATCACTCTGAAAATACTACAACCCGACCGATAAAGGATATCGAAAGCGAAATGACAACAGATTGGGATAATCTTATATGGAAAAAACGATCACCTTATCGATACTCAAAACGGAAAATGGGGCCTGTTTCTATAGACTTGAAAAATCTCCGATATCCGCTATTGAAAACATTTCACTGGATACCGAACTCTTCAACCGGATTAACAGTGAAATAAAAAAGCTTACCAAACTATCCAGTAAAGCAGAAACCCGTGACCTTGACGAAGAACTTAAAAAATTGGGGCAATTGCTATTTGAACAGTTTGTTCCTAAAAACACAAAAACACTTTTAAGGTCCAGTGAAACCGGAGATCTGATCCTCAGGCTGGAAGAACCTTTTTTGGAGATTCCATGGGAAATCGCATTTGACGGAAACAGTTTCATTGGCAACAAATTTCGTATCGGCAGAAATATTCTCCGCACCTCTTTGGATGAAATAACTCAAACGGGGGAATCAATTCAGGAAAAAAGAGTAATAAGTATTCTCATTATTGCTGATCCTACGGAAACACTGTCCGGCGCCTCGGAAGAAGCACATGAACTGTGCGATCTATTAGACCGCTATGCCGAATTCCAAGTGGAAATTATCGCCGGCAAAGAATATGCTAAAAAAATAGAAATCCTAAAAGAAATAAGAAATTTTGACTGTGTCCACTTTGCCGGCCATTCCGTTTCCAGTTCCGATAATCCGAACGAAAACGGTTGGAAGTTGTCGGATGGATTTTTAACGCCTGAAGAAATAAGGAATAACGGGAATCCGCCGAAACTGATTTTTTCAAATTCCTGTTCTTCGGCTTCAATCTCTTCGTCGGAGATTTGCACCGGAAATTTAGGGCTTGGCGGAAGTTTTCTCATGGCCGGCGCTACCCATTATATCGGCACGTTATGGGTGATTCATGATAATTCAAGCGTAAAATTCGCCGAATTTTTTTATTCCAAGCTTGTATCCGGGGTATCTGTCGGAGAAGCTCTGCACTACGCAAAAAATCAGAGTATCGCGCTTCAGCCGAAACACGCATTTATATGGGCTTCGTATGTGCATTACGGCGACCCTCAGGACCAGCTTTTTGCCTCTTTAAAAAGGGATATCGTTGAAAAGTCGGAAGGGAAAACGAAAGTTGGACAAAATAATTTTTGCACAAGTCAACCTTTCAGCCCCAACGATGAAGATCCTGAACCGACGCCAGTTGCATTTTCTTATGCAACACCATTAATAGCAACCGCATTAATCGGTCTTCTGCTTATCGGCGGATATTGGTTCTGGAGTAAATTCCCGGATAAACGGAACCGCCTGATTATCGACATGTATTCCAAAGCGGTTTCCGACTACAAAGACGGACAGACGGAATCGGCTCATGCCGCATTCACACATCTTGTCGGCCGGAAAGACAACCCCAAAGGGATTGGAACAGCCTACCTCTCTCAGATATACTCGGAGGCAGGACTCCCGGAACAGGCGGAGTTTTTCATTGAGAAAGCAATCAAAAAAAACCCGAACGGTATTATGGGAAATATCATTTCGGGAGATCGGGAATGGCGGACTGGTTTCCCGAAAAAAGCCGCTAAAGCGTATCTGTTTGCTCTGGAAGACCCGTTTGCTCTGGATTGGCAGAAAGCGCGCGCCGTTAATTCTTTGGGGTCGGTTTCATTTTTTATGGGGAATATACAGAATGCAGAAAAATATTTTCTGAAAGCCCTGCCTCAGAACGAAACGGATGCCGCCTCGAATCTCGGTGTTATGGAATATTTCCTTTTAAACGATGAAAAGGCGATACAGTGGTTTAAAAAAGCATCGAACGCATCTCCCGATGATGAAATTGCCGATCTTTTCATCAGACGAATTTTGCTTCAGCCTTTGGTTAAAATGAAAAGCGGTGCATCCGGAAAAAAAGTTGCCGCAGGTCCTTTTATTTTTGCTGGCGGAATCGTCAGCAGAATCGGGGTGGACATTCTTCTCTGTGAAGCTACCGCTCAGGCGATTCGAAAGTACGCTCCGGAATGGGATTGTTCCGTGCCGGATGTTTATGGGCCGAACTATCCTGATTTTCGAATCAACCGCTTGGCTGGTTTGCGCAAGCTTACGGATCATTTGCGCTCTTTGGGCTTCCGCTTGGTTGTTTTCGGTGAATTCAGCACGACTGAACATATCCTTGCCGTTCATCTGAAAGTGGCGGATATCGAGACTGGGAAAATGTATTTGAGTAAAAAATTCCGTTCGGAAATGGAACAAAGAGTGAATCAGACCATCGTGGATATTCAAGGAACATTGAGCAGCAGTATTCCAAAGGCAATAGAAGAGATTTCTAGGTAACTTACAATTCCATTCAATAAATACAAGGTGGTTGTGGATTTCAAGTTACTATAAGGTTCGGCAGCAGTCGGGTGGAACGTTTTTTTACAGAAAGTTTTTAACCGAAAGGCAAAACTGTTGTATTCATAATACTTCAGTTTTGCCTTTCGTTTTTCCGGAATCTCCAAGGTATTTTCGATTTCGCGGCCGATTGGAACGGTCGAGCAAAGCTGAAGATTTTCATCCTAAAAAGTTTTTCTTCTGTAAGAAAGTGACGTTTTTTGCTCGAAAAAGCACAAAAAATTGCAAAATAAGGCATGTTAAATTTATTTACATTCTTCCTTCTTGCAGTGATTCCAATCTCTTTATATCCAGAAATTCTGGTATTTAAATTGCAATATCGCCTCACGGACTTTCTTCCTTTCTTTTTGTCATAATTGTCTATGGAAATGATGAATTCCTGATAATGTCCGAGAACTTAATGTCGGCGGCGTCGTGAAAAGGTAAGAAATCCGTGATCACAAAAAACATCCCGCACATCCGAACAAAAAATCAGATTGTTCATCCTATAGAACAGAAGCTTAAACATTGTCGAATTTCACACCAACCAAAGGAGAGTGTTTTATGAAAAAAATCAAAACCACGGCGACTGCAATCTTATTTTCGATTATCATCTTTGCTGTAACATCACCGGCATCGGCTCAGGAGTCGATAAGCATCAATACCGACCGATCTGTGAAAGTGGAACTGGCGAAAGACGAGAAGGTCGTTCAGGAAGTCAGTACTTTGGAAGACGAGATGATCGGCTACATCGACTGGGAAAACAATGTGGTTTACGGTGTCGGCGACGGTGTACCCCCGAAAAGCGCTGTCAATCCGGCTCAAGCCCGCGCACTGGCGAAAAGGGCGGCCATCGATACGGCCATGGCTCGACTTCTGGAGACTGTTCAGGAGGTCCGAGTGGATTCAGAATCAACGACTAGGAATTATATCACTGAAAACTATGTAGTTCAGACACGTGTTTCCGGCCTGATTAAAAATGCGGTGATTGACGAACTCCGGCAGGCCGAAGACGGAAGCTATCAGGTCCGGATGCGCATGCCGATCCAAGGCGGCAAAGGGCTGAGCGCGACTCTGCTGCCCTTCCAAATGCAAAAGGCGCAAAAAGTGGGGATCGCAACGGTTGTCCTGAATCCAACATCGGCGCAGAAAACTGCGGCGGCAGTCGAAAAGAAGTCGTCGCCTCAAAGCATGTCGGATTCAACTGATCAACCGACTGCCTTGACGAAAACCTCTGCTCCGGATACCGCCGAAACGGTCATCTATACCGGGCTGATCATCAATGCTAGCGGCCTTGGCGCATCCCCGGGAATGTATCCGAACATCAAAACCGGTTCGGGAACGGCCATCTATAATATCGCCATTGCAGATCCGAATGCCTCGGTCACCGACGGCCTTTGCGCGTACCGCAAATCGATCGAGCAGGCGAGAAAGATTGAAAGTCTGGGTGATTCGCCCCTTCTCGTCAAGGCGGCCGAGGTAGACGGAACCAATAAAATAGACCTGATCATTGAAGATGCGGACGGGGAGAAAATAATTCAGGCCAATGTCAAAAACGGCTTTCTCACACAGGCCCGTGTGGCGATCGTCATAGACTGATCATTTGCACAATATTCAACAAAATCCGCGGGGGCAGGCATCTCTGCCTGCCCCTGACGGCGCAAACACAGGAGGCAGTCTTCCACCAAATAATGCCGATGAATTCATTTTGAGGTGAAGCGAATGAGGTTTTTCATAGATGCACCGAAAATTAAAGCCATATCGAGTTTTATCTTTTGTCTCGTGATTATTGTATCGGCATCGATCCCGCAGGCGGAAGCTACGGAAACGCTTTTCCTGGAACTGAAAGGGTCTTTTGATATTTCAGCCCTCGGGGTGAATCTGGATGTTGCGGTTACCGAAACCGGCCAGGTCTACATTGCTTCCCCCTCGGAATCGGGCTTGATGCTTCTGCAAAATGAGCGAAAGACCTTCTCCCATATAGAGATCAAAGGGATTGAGAACGGATATTTTTTCAACCCATCGTCCGTGGAAACAGACAAGGAAGGCCGGTTATGGATCGCCAATCCGGATATGCATGAAATCCTGGTGTGTGACACAGCGGGGGAGTTGATTACCCGGTTCAACAAGGGGCATATAAGGTTGGAGAGACCCGAAATTCTGTTCCCCCTCGCAGACGGAAAAACCGGAGCGTGGGACACCCGTTTGAAAATGCTGTTTATATTTTCCTTTTCTGAAAATCGGGCGATTTTGAAAAAAGTAGCAGCCGACGGCAGGCTGACCTGCATCCAGGATGATTCCGGGGATGCCGTCTGTTTCGATTCGGATCATGGGAGGCTTGAGAAAATCAGAGACGATGCAACGATTGCCGAAACCTTTTTGACGGCAGAAAAAGGAAATCTTTATCCAAAGATTCAGCACATGGAAACCGGACCGGGGAATTATCTGTATGTCACCGATTCGGCGAATAAGCAGCTGCGGTATTTCTCTTCAGATCTCAAGCCTGAAGGCCGCTTTCCGATCTACGAGCATCTTTTTGTCCAGCCCGCCGGGTTCACATTTCGAAACAATGATCTTTGGCTGATCGACGAAGGCCGTAAGGAATTGATGCATTTTGTCGTCAGATCCGCCGTTACCGGCATTGAGCATGTCCTTTTAGGGGAGGAATATTTGGCTTTAGGGCATTTCCAGCTGGCGTTGCGGGAAATCGAAGCAGCGAAGGAGATGGGATACAGTAATTTTGAAACATTAATATTCTCAGGAAAAGCCCGTTACGGTCTGGGAAGATACGACGATGCGCTGGCGGATTTCACACGAGCGAAAGACGGAGGCGATCTTTCCGCTTATTTTTATATGGGGAATACCCTGTTTCGTCTTCAGCGGTATGCTGAAGCAGAAACCGCCTTCTCCGCCGCTCTGGAAATCGGAAAGCATAGAGAACTTGTTTTGTTTAATATCGCACAAACCCTGATGGCCGGGAACCGTTTCAAGGATGCCGAAACGTTTTTCGCCAGCCTGCTTTCCGAAAATCCCGATCACTTTCAGGCGCGTTCCGGACTGTCCCGTAGCTTTATGGAGCAGGGACGTTTTGAAAAAGCAATGAAAATTTTGATCCCCCTGGAAAAACAAAAAGGGGTTGAACGAACGGCGCGCCATGATCTCGGTATTTGTTTTCTGATGACCGAGCAATATGAAAAAGCCATTCCTCTGCTGAAACGGTCGGCGGCGGAAGGCCCTTTTTATAAAGAAGCTTTTGAGGGGCTGGAGAAAGCATACCGGATGACAGGGGATGCGGCGACTGCGGATCAGTATCGGAGAAAAGCGGAAATGCTGCATCGGGATCGATTATTCACCCCTTATTTACTGGAGGATGCACAGTGATGAAGCGATATGGTCTGATTATTCTTTTTCTGACATTTTTTGCCTTTTGGCTGCCGGATTCTCAGGCATCAGAGAGCGATAAAACCGCCATCGTATGGGGCGAGGCGGTCATTTACAACGAGAACAGGCCCCATGCAAAAGAACGCGCCCTTCAGGAAGCATTCAGTGCGGCCATCGCGCAGGTGATGGGATCCTATATTACGGCTGAAAGCTATACACAGAATTATGTTTCTATCGACCGCTCGGTATTGAGCAAAACAAAGGGGTATGTGAAAACCTATGAAATCTTGGAAGTTAAAGAGATGCCGGACATGCTGAGTCTCAAGGTGACGGCAGTGATTTCGAGCAAATCGATAAAAGATGATCTGACGGCGATGGGTATTCTGCTGGACGCGTTGGGAAATCCAGCTGTCGAAATTTCGGGTGAAGACGAGGGGTTGGAGATGTCCGAATCGATCCCCGTATTCAAACGAATGCTCAGCTCCAAAGGGTTTTATACGGTTGAGAAAAATTCAGAGAATCCGCCGGATGTCGCCATTCAGGTGGATGGAAAAGTCACGAACCGGACCGTAATGAACGGTACCGGATTTCATGGAGCGGTTGTGACGGTTACAGCGCGGGCTGTCCGCAGCAGCACCGGAAGTTTGATCGCCTCTGAAAGCGCGGTGTCAAACGGGGCGGGCCTGAACAACTCCGCCGCGCTGAAGCAGGCGTATCAGCAGGCGGCTGAATCCCTGGTGCCGAAGCTGGTGGAAGCCGTCAGCGAGAAATGGGGACGGGAGCTTGCCGAAGGAAAAACCCTGTCTCTGACGGTGAAGGCCGGGTCTTACGATAAAGTCCAGATATTCACGAAGCATCTGAACCGGCTTTTCGGAGTGAAAAAAGTGGATATGAAGTCTTTCGGCAACGGCGAGGCCAAGTATTGGGTTCGGTTTGCGGGGAAAAGCCGAACCTTGGCCGATCTTATTCTGAAAATGCAGATCGACACTGTATCCGTATCCGTCGGGGCTTTCGATTCCGATTCCATAATATTAACCCTAAAATAAGGAGAAAATGAGCATGAAAAAAGTTGTTGCGGTTTCCTTTGTTGTTTTTTTCACCATGCTTTTCATCACCGGTTTCGGGCGAAATGCGGCGGCGCAGAGCGAGTTCAGTCAGAAAATATCGGTGCTTGCGGATAAACTGACCAGCTCTGTATCCGGCAAGGTGATCGATGTAAGGAATGATGTTGTCTATATCAATCTGGGAGAAAAGGATTCGGTATTCGAAGGCGCTGTCTTCGAGGTGATCCGACAGGGACAGCCACTGATTTTAGAAGGGAAAACTTATTATGAAGAAGAGCCTGTGGGCAAAATTCAAATTTCGAAAGTCCGAAAGGATTTATCGATGGCAAGCGCCATCGCTGCGCTTAAGCCGATTCAGAAAGGTGATTTGGTATATCAGCAGAAACGGATTTCCCCCAGAGGCAAAAACCGTTCGGACAGAGATACTGGTTCCCAAGGACTTATGGGGCTTTCCGGTGTTGACCTGAAATCGGTTCACCGGCGTTTGGAAAACGGGGGATTTGCACCTGGTCCTTTTGATGAGAGTAATATGGCTTCACTATCGGCGGCAATCCAACGATTTCAAAAATTCGCCAATTTAAAGGTCACAGGTGAATTGGATGCGGCGACATGGGGGAAGTTGAAAATTCTCTATGATCCTGAAGCGGCCGAATCAAAGCCCTCGACCCACGCCTATAATTCCGGAATGGGTGATTCAAATGTGGTGCAGGTGAATAAAGTGGCTTTGATGGAGTTTCCATACGAAAATCATTTTAATAATTTTACGAAAAATGTGTATGAAAGCCTGTCCGTCTATTTCACTCAGAAAGGGTTTCAGGTTGTTGAACGGTCTCAACTGAATAGAATTCTGAAAGAACAGAAAATATCAAATTCAGGATTGGTGGATGTATCCACGGCGACAAAGCTGGGAAAACTATTGGGAAGTGAAATCGCGGTTTTAGGTACGGTGACGAATATGGGTAATAATTCCGTTATTCGCGCACGCCTGGTGGATGTGGAAAAAGGGGTTTCAATGACCGCCGCGCAGGTGGAGATTCAAAAAACGCCTGAAATCATGAAGATGGTCGCAGAACATCGAACATCGAGTGAACCGGGAGGCGGGCCTGATCCGATTGCGCCTCCATTCTCTAATGATCCGCCTTCAAAGGGTTTTCCGATAGTGAAAAAAGACAAAGGGTTTACCTTTTCTCTGCAAAAATGTGAAATAGCAGGGAAAAATTTGACAATGCATTTTGTTATAACCAGCAACGATAGGGACAGGGTGCTCCGACTGTTAAAGGGCAATAAAGAGCGATCAAGAATTTTTGATGATGCCGGCATAGAATACTGGCCAAGCAATATTTTTCTGGCAGGGAAAAAATCTGACGGCTGGAGGGTTGAAAGCATGCTCATATCCGATATTTCAACCCAGGCTACGCTTCACTTCGAAAACATATCATCGAAAGCGACGATGATAACCCGCTTTGATCTTGTTTGTTGGGAAGGAATAGGAAACAATGAGTTTAAACTCGAATTCCGCAAAGTTCCCATCACTAAGATAAATTAACCATTTTGCTCCCGCACTTTGGCGAGGGGACGTACTACGAATCGAAAGGAGAATTGAAAAATGACGGAAGCAACACTCAATGAAAACCGGTCCGTGCATGATAAAACAGTAATGCCGATTCAGGCGGTAACTGCTCAGGTACCCTCTGCGGAAACCGAAGCGACCCGGCGGATGATGATTGCGACAATGAGCAAAAAAAGCATGGCCCTGGGAATTATTCTGACATGCTTTTTCGGCGGTCCGGGTTTGTTGTACGCGTCTGTATCGGGCGGAATTCTTATGACGCTGATAGAAATAATCGGCTGGTTTTTCACTGTTTTCACTTGGGGGCTCGGTTTCTTCATCCTGATCCCCATTCATCTCGTTACGCTGACCTGGACCATCATCGCGATCAGCAATCATAATAAAAAATTGATGCGGATGATTTAGCCCCCGTTCGTCGGAACCGGTTACGACCGGTTCCGCAAAACACATTGGTGCAGAAATTTTAGCCGCAGGGAGTCGTTATGTCCTTTGAATATGGTTCGGAATCTCTTGATATAAAAAATCCGTTTAAACCGGAAGGCGCCATGTTCGCCGTTGGGGGTTTGATCATCTCTGTTCTGGGGGGCATCCTCCTGTTTTCAGTTAGGGAACTTGTGGCCTCCGGTGAAAAGCCGGAGGCCTGGGGACATATGATCATCGGTGTTTTTT
>CAZNLT010000069.1:0-27510 GCA_964573705.1 uncultured Desulfobacterales bacterium | reverse complement strand
CGCCGATAGCCAGGGTCACCAGAACAGCGATGGTCATCAGGTATACTTTGTTTCGCCGCCGCTTTTGAATTCGGGCCAGAAGCGCCGCCAGAGTGAGATAGGTCACGGCCGACATCATGGAATGCCCGCTCGGAAAGCTGGTGGTGTAAACAAAAAATTCGTGGGGCACCAGATCGGGCCGCGGCCGGTCGAACCCCTGCTTCAGAAGCATACTCAACAGAAAGCCGCCGCCCACCGAAATCACCACCAAAAGCGCCGTTTTCTTTTTATATTCCAGAAGGAGATAGCCGAGGACCGATAGCGTCAGCAGGGTCAGCACCCCCGTGCCGCCCAGTGCGGTAAAATCGCGACCCAGTTCTTCCACCCATTTGGGTCCGGCGGGATTTTCAGGAATAATAGCTGTTATTGGACAATATAGGCATGGGAGCGACGGGAGGCAACCGGGGGTTCCAATCCAGGTCGATGTACGGAAATTAGCAGATCCCGACAATCATAAGCAGGGGAATCCTGATTCGTCCTTATTGCTTTTTTTATGTTCCGGTGGTACTTTCTAAAACCCTGCCCGGAATTGACGGCGTGCAAAAAGCAAAAGCGTTATTTGCCTTTTTGTCTAATTTCTATGAACCCGAAGAAGATACTCCAAAAAATACTTTCAGGATCCCGGAATATTCGGTTTTCCGATATGACTCATTTGGTTCAAGGATACGGCTTCACCTTGTCCAGAACGGATGGCAGCCACCATATTTTCTCCCGGTCGGGTATTCCTGAACTGGTCAATCTTCAGAACGTGAACGGTCAGGCAAAACCGTATCAGATACGGCAATTCCTGAAATTTATTGAAAAATATAATCTTAGGTTGGAAGAGAAGGAATGAGCGATTATCATATTAACATTTTTTATTCCGAAGAGGACCAAGGCTACATCGCCGATATTCCGGACCTAACGGCATGCTCCGCTTTTGGGGAAACACCCGATGAAGCGCTGCGGGAAGTACAAAAGGCCAAATTGTTATGGATCGAGGCGGCCGAAGGAGAAGGAAAGCCGGTCCCGCCGCCGAAATATCGGCCGGTTATCTATCAGGTGCAATCTGCTTAATGGGATGAAAAATACCGCCCGATAGGGTGCGTGGCCGGAGCACGTCCGGGCTATCATCTTAACGGAAGAGTTGAGGCGATATTATCCCTCTCGTGTTTTTTGGCCCCCGTTTTTCTCTCTCGTGCAATTATGTTCCGGCAGAATTATTGATCATATCATTGAGAGTTCGTCAACTTCTATATCGACATTTTCCCAACTTCCCCTCTTATTGCCTTTTCTCCGTTTCATTGCCATCCTTTCCCGAAAATGGTAGAAAGAAACAAGAAACACTGCACATCGGTGCGCCGACCGCGGGAGAAGATCATGACCGATCCAGAGAAGACTTCAGAGCTTATGCCGGAGCAGAAAGCCAAACCGATTCACCAACCGGGCCAGAGCCCGGAGCGGGATGCCTGGTTTACGGCTTTCTTTATTGAAAACCACCTCGATTACTTCACTTTTCCCAATGAGGTGTGCAGTCCGGAGCAGGTCCGGTTTATGGTCTATACGGAAGGGGAGGAACGTTACTATCCCTGTTCGGACCGAATGTTCGACGCCATCATGAACCGCACCCATACCGCGTTTTTGCAGGGAAAATACCGGAATGTGCTGCTGCGGGTGCTGACCTTGGTGGACGATCAGATCGAGGATTCGTTCGAGAACCAGTATCTGAAATCGCTTCTGGAGGTGAAATTTCGTCACGAAACCCGGGACGAAATCATGATCCCCTCGCGGCTTGAAAAGCGGCTCTTGAATATCTTTTTGCGGCGCACTCAGATCGAGGACCCCTTCGGGTTTGAAAAGACCCGCCGAAACAGCCGGACGGATGAGGCCCTGAAATCGGCCGCCTTCCGGCAGGCGATCAATCATCTCGATCCCAAGGACCGGGAGAATCCGCCTGAAACCCTTCAGGAAATTCGAAGTGAGATCGACCGCATCCATCTGAAACGGCTGTTCGCCGTGTCGGCGGAAAGCGCCATCTGGGAGACCGATCGGGCCTCGGGGTTCACCCGGGAGGACTACCTGGAGATGTTTAATCGGCCTATGACTGGAGACGGGGTTGAACCGCTCTTCCGGTTTCTCGGGGTGCACGGACCGAACGGAACCCGTGTCGGAAACGGCCGGCGCCGGGGCAATAAGATGCTTTGGCTGGCCCACGATGCCGGGGAGTTCGTGGTGGACATCGCCATCATTCGCTACCTGGCGGACATGGGACATAAGATCATCATCGCCGTGAAAGAGGGGCCGCTTTATACTCACCCCGATGTATTCGACATTCGAACGGATGAGGTTCTGGTTCAGGAGCTGGAAAAGGTCCTCATCATCGAAGACAAGCACCTCAGTAAAAACGATCTGGTAGCCGTCCTGACAAGCGACCGGCATATCATGGCGCTCTCGGACGGCACCTTCGAAAACCTCAACCTGCCGCTCACCTCCACCACCTTCACCCGGATTTTCAAGGAGGTGGACGGAGTCATCTCCCGGGGCCCCGACCAGCGGCGGCGCTTCTTCGACGCTCATTTTCGATTCACCCAGGACATCTACAACATTTCCCGACAGGAAGACGGCGCCGTTTGCATATCCTTCAAGCCTCGGCACCAGGCGGTGATCAAGTTCTCCCACGAGGCTCTGGAGATGAAGGCTCTGGCGATTATCGACCAGATGCGGGCGGCCAAATCCAAGGGGATGACCGTGATGTTCTACAGCGGCATTATCGGCTCCATTCCGGGGCGCATCGACATGGCCAAAAAGATCATGTCGGTCACCATCCAGTACCTCAAGGAGCGCTACGCCGAAACCTTCATCATCAATCCGTCCGAGTATTACGAACCGGGCATGGATGCCGATGATCTGATGTACATGTGGGAGATCGTCCAGAGAAGCGGATATATCGACACCTGGCGGTTTCAGACCTACAGCGATATCTTTCAGGCTTTTCAGATCATGGGCCGAAAGGTGCCCCCGGAATGGGTGGGAAAAGACGCCACCTACAGTACCGGATGCACCAAAGAGGTTCGAATCGCCCAGGAGGTGCTCAAGTCCAATCCCGAGATGCAGATCACCGGACCGCCCATCGACAAATTCATGCGGCGGAAGGAGTACGGCGTGGGGAAAATGCACGACCGGCGCCTGGCGAAGGTCTGCCGCCTTCCATGAAACCGTGAACCCTGGGGATTTGGTGCGATTTACGATTGACCCGGGCGGCGACGGCTGGTATTCTTGGGCCCCATTCGACACGCCGAGGCGGTCGCATTCTACAGAAGAAAGAGGAACCATCATGCCGGAACATCCCAGAAATCCGCTGGTCACGGTGGACATCATCATCGAAGTCGAGGGCGGCATCGTCCTGATCGAGCGGAGAAATCCGCCCTATGGATGGGCCCTTCCCGGCGGTTTCGTCGATTACGGCGAATCCCTGGAGACGGCGGCAATGCGCGAGGCCAAAGAGGAAACTTCCCTGGAGGTCACCCTCATCGAGCAGTTCCACAGCTACTCCGCACCGGATCGGGACCCGAGGCAGCATACGGTCACCACCGTGTTTGTCGCCACCGCCTCGGGAACACCGGCGGCACAGGATGACGCCAAGAACCTGGAGGTCTTTGCCGAGGGGAATACACCCTCACATCTGGCATTTGACCACGGAGATATTCTCAACCACTATTTTCGCTACAAGAAAGGAGAATCCAAAAAAGAGATTTTCGCCTTGCCTCAGTAATCCCAAGCTAAACGGAGGTGGCATCATGAACCCCTTGAAATCGAAGCAATCGGAAAATGCATGGATTTCCCGACCGTTTGAACACCTTCAGGACCTCCTCGACAGAGAAAAACTGCCCGGCTCCCCCCGTCCGGTCCAGATCCATTCCCGAAAACGCCCCTTGAAAACCGATCCGGAATGCGAACGGCGGCTTTTCGAGGATGCCATGGCCGACGTAACCCCCATCACAAAGGAGAACAGAGCCTATCATTCCTGTAAATGCATGCTGCCGGTCCAGACAGGCCCGGAAGTCGATCCTGAAGCCGACGTTGTCGCCCGTCTGGAGAAGCTGGTTCAATTCGGCCACGGATTCGTGGTCTCGGACACACCGGAGTATATGGAGGGCAGGGGCGACCACATCAGCCCGGATGTGACCCGTCGCCTTCATCGCGGAGACATTTCCATTCAGGCCCACATCGATCTTCATGGACTGAATGTGTATGAAGCCAGGGAGGTGTTTGAGGAATTTCTGGAGGAATCGATCGCTTCAGGCAGGCAGGCGGTGGCGGTGATTCACGGGCGAGGGCTCTCATCCCCGGTAAAGCCGGTGCTAAAAACCAAGGTGTGTCGTTGGCTCACCCGGGGGCCCTGGCGGAAATATGTAATCGCCTTTGCCAGTGCCAGATCCTGCGACGGGGGTGCCGGCGCCACCTATGTGCTGCTTCGCCGCTGGCCCATCACCAAACGGTTTCGCCGAAGGCGTACCCCCAGACACACCCCTGAAATCATCCCCTGAGCCCTTCCGCTGTTTTCCGGGGGCGGCCCTTTGCCGTCCCCTACACCAGCTTATCGATCAACCAGAAAAACATCATGCCCGCCAGCACCGTCCCGCCCAGGGATCGCGTCATGATCGCCACCAGAAAGGTGGGCAGTGCCGTCAGCAGTTCCGGAGAGGTGATATCGAATTGTCTCGGGGTCCCTGAAGTAAACAGGGCCGGCGCCAGAAGCGCGCTTAAAATGGCGGCCGGAATCAGATCGAGCCACTCCACCAGAATCTGCGGGGGTTTTCGCCGGGCCAGAAAAAAGATGGGAATCCAGCGGGGCAGATAGGTCACCAGGCCCATACCCGCAATCAATGCCAGATATTCCATGTCGGTCATGCCGTCTCCGATCCGATACGCCGCTTGAGGATCAAACCGATGGTGGCGCCTAGCACCGACGCGGGTACGATGTAGCCGTTGCCCGGCAGAACCAGGGAGAGAACCAGGGCGAACAGTCCGGTAATCAGGGCGGTGACGATGTGGGTGCGGGCCCGAAGCTGATAGATCAGGAGGCAGATGAACATGGCGATCAGCGCATAATCGATGCCGAAGGCCTTTTCCGGAATAAACTGCCCGCCGTAACCGCCCGCCACCGTGCTGATGATCCAGACCAGGTTGGCGGTCTGGTTCAAGGCGATGGACCGGTTCAGGTCCCAGGGCCGGTCCGGGGTCTGTTCCCGCAGTCGGGCCAGATTGACGGCAAAGCTTTCGTCGGTGATCCCATAGGCGAAGAGGGTCAGCTTAAGCCGGTTTTCACCGGTAAAGAAAACAGCCAACGAAGAGCTCATGAGCAGATGACGCAAATTGACTACAAAAGTGGTCAGGATGATGGAGACCGCCGCGATGTGGGACGAGAGCATGGATACGGCAATAAACTGGGCACTGCCGGCGAAGACGAAAACAGACATCAGACCGATTTCCAAGGGGGTCAAACCCGCCTTTTGGCCCAACACCCCCAGGGCCAGCCCGATGGGGATGTATCCCAGGCAGATGGGCCAGGCGGCCTTCATCCCCGCCGCCATCCAGCCGCTTGGGTGTCTTCGGGTGTGTGAATACGGCTTCATAAATTAATCTGCGAGAGTCACTTGTTGCGTTCCCGGTCGAATCTTCTGTTCGGGCTGCTTTGGAGAAGCCCGAAAATAAAAATTGCCTTCATATCAAAAATTTTGTTAATTAGGAATGGAAATCGAAAAGACCCCGCTTCAGAACTATTTAAGGAGGAACTGCGACATGTCGGACGGATTGGATGTGATTATTGTGGACGATGATTCCATCACCAGCAAAATGTTGACCCGGGATATCGAAACTTTCTACACCTGGGGCCGTGTGGTTCCGTTTACCGACCCGGAAGCGGCCCGAACCCATTGCATGGAATCGGAAATCGGGATCGCCATTTTTGTGGTGGATGTCTTTCTCGGTGAACAGAGCGGCTTCTTTTTTCTGGATTCGGTGGAAACCCGCTTCCCTTCGGTTTATGAAGATACCATCGTGATCAGCGGCAACGCCAGCGAGGAGGTGGTGGACATGTGCGTCGCTTCCGGAGTGCATTACCTTTTGGAAAAACCGGTCAAGAAATACGCCCTGCAGTTGGCGATTCGATCCATTGTGAACAAATACCTGCGGTTTTCCAAAAAGCTGCTGGATAATCCGGATTTCGCCAGCATGGCGGCCAAATTATAATCAGGAGGAAAAACCCCATGTTCGAACGCATCGGAGACAGCACCGGAAAAATTCTCGCTTTTAAGCTGACCGGAGATATGGACCGGCAGGAAACCGACAAAATCAGCCGAATTCTGGAGAATGCCATTCAGGAAAACGGAACGATTCGGCTGTTCCTGGTTATGGAGCACTACCATTCCATGAACAGCGCAGAAGCCCTTTACGAGGATCTGCGGTTCGCCAAAATCCATGCCGACCATATTGAGCGAATGGCGGTGGTCGGCGACCGTTCATGGAAAAATACCTGGGTGGCACTGTTCGGGCTATTCGGGGGCATCGATTCCCGGTATTTTGAAAACACCGAAGTGAAAGCGGCCTGGGAATGGGTGCGTAAAAAAGACTAAATTCCATTTTTTTTATTGAATTTTCTAAATTTTTTGTATAGAATTGCAATAAAAATTTAGAAATACAACGATTCACCGAAACCGGCGCGCTTTTCCTGGCCCGGTATCTGAAGTGAACCAGAGCCGATGCTGCCGAATGCCTGCGGTGCTCTTGTTCCTTGCGACTTCCTGAATCTCCTTCTTTCGACCGCTTCCGCGACCTCTCGTGTCCATACTCCCTTTTACCGCCGCCTGCACAATATGGCATTTCCGTTTGAGAATCTTTTGACATATTCACCCGAGCAGGAGGGTACGATGAGGTTGAAATTCTATTCACAATGCTTCCGGCAGACCCGAATGATCTGCCGGAAGCCTTGAAAAAGAGGGGAATTTTACCGCGGCAACTGTTTGATCAACCCCATAAAGAAGGGAGGACGTGCATGAAAAAGCAATTGATCAACTATGAAACCTTCATCCGCATCACCAAAAACATCTCCCACTCCAAAGATCCGGAAGAGGTGGTCCTGATGACCGTGGAAGGCATCAAAACGGCTTTGGATGTCAAAGGCTGCACCCTGTTTCTCATCAACAAGAAATCCCAGGAACTGGAGGTCGCCGCATCCTACGGACTGAGCGATGAATACCTCAACAAGGGCCCCCTCAGCGCCATGCAGTCGATTTCCGAATCCCTCAAGGAAGGGCCGGTGGCCATTTATGACGTATCCGACGACCCGAGACTTCAGTATCCGGAAGCAGCCCAAAAAGAAGGAATCGTGTCCATTCTGTCGGTGCCCATCATGATGGGCGGGCGTCTGCTCGGAGCCCTTCGGGTCTACACCGCCGAACACTGGGATTTTACACTGGACGACGTCAATTTTGTCCAGGCCCTGGCCCAGGTCGCCGGTATGGCCATCGACATGTGCCGAATGTACCAGGGCCAGAAAGAGGCGATTGATGTGTTGAAGCGGATGCGTGAGGCCCATACCACTCGAACCAAAAGACGAACCCCTTATGAAGGCGTGCCCACCAGCGTACCCCTGGAGGAATACAGCAGAAAAGCCTCCTGAGATCAGCACCTCACCTGAAATTCCGCAACCGGTGTAAGGGCAGGCCCCCGTGCCTGCCCGTTGCCGGGCGGGGCCTCTCTTTTTTCAACAGCCCCCCCTTTTGTGAAAAATTCCTTGTTTTCTTTTCCGCCCACCCGCCAAACTGATTGGGTTCCGTCGCCTTCTTATGATAAAACAGGATTTATTTTTCTTCCGTGATTCCTCACCGAGAGCGACATCTTTTTTCGAACCGGGGTGTTCTGTTTTCAACCTGAGAAAGGAGGTTTCGATGCACGAGATTCTGCTGGTCGACGACGATTCCTTTTTTCTCAAACAGATGGTGAAAGACCTCCAGCGGCCGGATTACCGGGTGCGAACCGCCGAAAGCGGGGCATCGGCCAGGGACCTGCTGGTACGGCATCGGTTCGATCTGGTCATCACCGACCTTAAAATGGAAATGGTGGACGGGTTTGAAGTCCTCCAAACAGCCAAAGCCATCCATCCGGTCACCCAGGTCATCATTTTCACCGGCTACGGAGATCTTTCCGCGGCCGTCAAGGCGCTGCGGCTTCACGCCGACGACTTTATCCTGAAATCCTGTGATCTGGAAGAGCTCTGGTTTCGAATCGACCGGTGCCTCGACCATTCCCGACTGAAAAAACAGATACAGGAAGCGGAGCAGGCCCTGGTGGAAGCCAATGTCGACCTGGAACAGAAGGTGCGACAGCGAACGGATGAGCTTGAAACCCTGAACCGGACCCTGCAGCAGACCCATCAGCGGATGGTGACTGAATGTGACCGGCGAACCGCTCTTTCCAAACGGCTGATCGAATTGCTTGAAATGGACCGACGGCAGATCGCTCGGGAACTCCACGATCAGGTCGGCCAGACCCTCACTTCTCTCAAGATCAACCTTGAGCTGCTCTTGTCCTCCGCCGGTTCGGCTGAAGCTCCGCCGGAATGGACCGATCGAATTCAATCGGCCCGTAACCGGGCGGTTCAGGCGATGAGCGATATCAAAAACCTTTCCCATGGTTTGCGGCCCTCTCTGCTCGACTCTCTGGGCCTGCTGCCCGCGCTCAGAGAACTCTTCCATGATATCCAGGAGGAGACCGACATTCGAATCGAGTTTTTCAGCGACGCCACCCCCGACCATTTTAATGAAGAAAAAGAACTGGCTCTCTATCGGATTATTCAAGAAGCAGTGAACAACGCCATCAAACATGCCGGCACCTCCACGCTTCACATCTCCCTGATTCGAAATGGCGGGGAGATCGTGTTGAGCATCGAAGACAGCGGCACCGGATTTTCTCCTGAAAAGGTGCTGGCGGATCAAAGCACCGCAAAACCCCTGGGTCTGGTCATTATGCGGGAGCGGGCGGTTCAGGCCGGCGGGGATTTTTTCATTGAATCCCGGGAGGGGCGGGGAACCCTCCTCCTGGCGCGAATCCCGATCGATTAGGGCGAACCCGATTCACAGCCGCCAATTTCAATGGAGAAACACCAATGCCGAAAAAAAGGATTTTGATCGCCGAAGACCACGAAATCGTCATCGAAGGCATCAAAAGCATTCTGGAGACCCATTCCGATCTGGTACTCGTCGGCCGGGCCCTGAACGGCCGGGAAGCGGTCAAAATGGCCACCGCCCTTCAACCCGACATCGTGGTCATGGACATCGCCATGCCCGGGCTGAACGGCAT
This sequence comes from uncultured Desulfobacterales bacterium, assembly GCA_964573705.1. Taxonomy (GTDB): domain Bacteria; phylum Desulfobacterota; class Desulfobacteria; order Desulfobacterales; family Desulfococcaceae; genus JAABSQ01. The sequence continues at coordinate 18,132 of CAZNLT010000069.1, read as the reverse complement.
CGACGCCACGCTTCAGATTCGCAAGAGTTCGCCGGACATCCGCATCATCATCTATACCATGAACGCCGACCGGGAATTGATCATCGACCTTTTCAAGGCGGGCATTTCCGGATTCGTGCTCAAGGAGGACCCGATTTCGGACCTGGTGATGGCCATCAAGACGGTGAGCAAGGGCAACACCTATTTCAGCTCCCGGGCGCCCGCCGTGTTCGTGGACTATGTGAACCGGCTGGAGAAAGGAGAGGTCCGAAAAGATCCTTTCGACACCCTGAGTCTTCGGGAGCGGGAAATTTTTCAACTTCTGGCGGAGGGGGAAACGGTCAAATCCATTTCAAAGCACCTGTTCATCGGCACCAGCACGGTGGAAACCCACAAGTATGCGGTCATGCGAAAACTGGACCTCCATTCCCTGAGCGACCTGATCAAACTGGCGGTAAAAAAGCGCATTATTTCGGTCTGATTGCCGGGAATGCGGTCTTTTCCCTCGAGATAAAGAGACCATGCCGTCGTCGCCATTCTTTGAGGGAAAAATCAGGAAATTCCCGATACCCCTTCCCGGGAGAAGCGGATAGAATAGACGAACCGGCAAAAACCGATTTTTGATGGTGTTGTTTGATTACATTCGAAGCCAAGTTCATGGGTATCCATAAAAAACTGACATGGATCTTTCTGCTCATCGCCTTGGCGCCGCTCGTTCTGCTGGGGTTTTCCTCCTATCTGATCATTAAATCCTCCACCCGCCGATTGGTTCTCGACCACCTCGAGTCCATCGCCTCCCTTCAAAAGGACAAGATCGAAAATTTCATTCAAAACAATTTATCCAAGCTGTCCCTGGTCACCAGCAGGACCCAGCTGCGCATCAGCCTGGCTCGATACCTTCAAAATATCGACCCTGCCGAACTGGAAAAAATTGAACGGATTCTGAAGGATGCGCGGGATTCTACCGGCGCGTTCAAGGAGATCAGTATTCTTTCCATGGACGGCATCATTATCGCGTCCACCCATCCGGAATATACCGGTGAGGACGTTTCCCGAAACAACAGCTTTACCCGCGGAAAGCTGAGTGAAACCGCCGATTTCTTTTATCTGGAAAACGGCCCGAGTCTGTTCGGCTATCTTTCCGGCCCGCTGTTTTATCAGGATCGGCGGATCGGGGTGGTCCTGATCGATATCGACATAAAGAAGATTTTTCCTATTTTGATCAGCTACACCGCCCTGGGGGAGACCGGGGATGTGCTCCTGGTGAAGCGGGCCCCGGACGGAGACGCCCTGTTTTTGAATCCGCCGCGTTTCGGATCGACCAACCGGATCGACCGGGAGACCATGGAAAAAACCCCGACCCCGACTTTTTACGCCCTGTCGCAAAAAGAACGGACCCTGCCCGATGCGGTGGATTACCGGGGAAAACCGGTGGTCGCCTGCACCAAGCATATCGACGTCACCAATTGGGGCCTGGTGGTAAAAAGGGACGCCGCGGAGGCCTTCGCTCCCATCCGCCACCTTCGAAACTGGCTTCTGCTCATCGGGTTCCTGTTCTTCCTGGGCCTGATTCTGCTCTCCTTTTATCTGGCCCGGGCCGTCAGCAGTCCGGTGACCCATCTCATCCAAATGGCCGACCGCATCGGCGAAGGCGATTTGCAGGCCCGATCCAAGATCACCTCCTATGATGAGATCGGGCTGCTCTCCCGCACCCTGAACCGAATGGCCGACAACCTGATCGGGGCCCGGGAGGCTCTCAATCAAAAGATCGATGAATTGGAAACCGAAATTCGCCTTCGCCAAACCGTGGAGGGTCTTCTCCACAACCGGCTGGAAATGGAGAGGCGGGTGGCGGGAATCTCCACCGATCTTCTCCACCTCACGGATGAACCGGTGGAGGAAAAAATTCAGCGGTCTTTGAATACCATCGGCAAGTTCACCCGGGCCGACCGGGCATTCATGATCTTTTTCAATGAAGACCGCACTCGAATCGATCGGGGGTATGAATGGACCGCCCGGGGCGTCCTCCCCAGCAGCGAACGGTTGAAGGATGTAGCTGTGGAATCCTTCCACTGGTTTCTTGAACAGCTGAAAAAACCGGACATTCTGCAAATCCCCGAGGTGGAGGAACTGCCTCCTGAAGCGGAATCCGAAAAGCGGCTGTGGACCCGGTGGGGAATTCGGTCGGTGCTGTCGATTCCGCTGATACATGAGGGGGAGCTGATCGGCTCCATGACGGTGACTTCGGACCGGCGGTCCCTGAGCTGGCCCCCGGAGGATGTCGGCTTCCTGAGCATAACCGGCGATATATTGGGGAATTTCATTCTCAGAAAAAAGGCCGAATTCGCCCTGGTGCAAAGCGAGGAGCGTTTTCGGCAGTTGGCCGACAATATCGATACCGTGTTTTTTATGTATGACCCGCAGTTCACCGAAACCATCTATATCAATCCCGCCTATGAAAAAATGTGGGGCCGCCCCCTGGCTTCCATTTACGAAGACCCCCGATCTTTTCTGGAGAACATCCATCCCGACGACCGGTCGAATATCGCTCAAAAGATTGAAAGCTATGTTCGGGGGGAAGGCTTCGGGTCCAAGGAATACCGGATCATTCGCCCCGACGGCAGGCTGCGCTGGATTCGGGACCGGGTGCTTCCCATTCGGGACGAGACCGGAACCATCTACCGCATCACCGGCCTGGCCACCGATGTCACCGATATGAAAATGATCGAGGAAGACCTGGTGAGCGCAAAACTGCAGGCCGAAGAAGCCAACCGCGCCAAGAGCGAGTTTCTGGCCAATATGAGCCATGAAATTCGAAACCCGATCGGGGGGATTATGCTCCTGTCCCAGGTGCTGGTATCGGAAAACGAAGATCCAGGGCTTCGTAAAAAACTGGGTCTGATCCAGGATTCGGCCCAGTCGCTTCTGAACATCATCAACGACATTCTCGATTTTTCCAAAGTGGAGGCCGGCAAACTCGAAATACGAAAGGCGGTGTTCAATCCACGGGAACTGATGGAAACGGTTCACCGCTTTCACCAGGTTCAGGCGGATCAAAAGGGGGTGTCGTTTGAAGTGATTCTTCCCTCGAGACTTCCGGACCTGGTCATCGGTGACGAGTCCAGAGTCTCTCAGGTGCTCAAAAACCTGGTGGGAAATGCGATCAAATTTACCCCTCGGGGCGGGGTAACCCTTTCCGTTGAACCGGTGCCGGAAAAAGCACCCCTGACCCTTCGATTTTCCGTCACCGACACCGGCATCGGCATTCCCGAAGGCAAACGCTCGCTTCTGTTTCAGAGTTTCTGCCAGGTGGAGAGTTCATATCCCAAAAAACATCCCGGCGCCGGTCTGGGGCTGGCGATTTCAAAACGGCTGGTGGAGCTGATGGGCGGAGAGATCGGGGTGGAAAGCAGGGAAGGGGAGGGGTCGACCTTCTTTTTTCAACTCCGTTTCGAGGTCTTCAAGGCCTGCCCATATCAGGCCGAAGCCGAGTGCCGAAGCGAAGAGCATGCCCGGCCCCCCCGCGCCCTGAATATTCTCCTGGCCGAAGACGAACGGCTGAATCGAATGTCTCTTGAGAAACTTCTCTCCACCGCCGGACATTCGGTCACCGGGGTCTCCGACGGCCGGGAAGCGCTTCAAGCCCTGATACGGAAAAAGACGTTCGATCTGATTCTGATGGATGTCCAAATGCCGGAAATGGACGGGCTGGAAGCCACCCGTCGCATCCGGAATGAAAAAAACGGAAAATTCGACGCCCGCATTCCCATCATCGCCCTCACCGCATTCGCCTTGGAAGGGGACCGGGAGCGAATCCTTCAGTCCGGGATGGACGGCTACCTGTCCAAGCCGGTGGATATGAAGGAGCTCCATCAAACCATCGACAGTGTGGTTTCCCCGAAAAAGTATTCGAAAAATGGAGACCGGGGGACCCCCGAATCCGGATCACCCTATAGCTGCGAACCTCTGAAACCGCAGTGAAACCGATGACCGATAACTACAATCCCAGGGTACTGGTGGTGGACGACGAAGTCACCGTATGTGAAATGATCAAAACCTACCTGAACCGTGAATCGGGCCATGTCGTCACCGCCGGTTCCGCGGCCGATGCGTTGTCGGTGCTGACGGCCAACCCCTTCGACGTCATGGTCACCGACATCCGCCTGCCGGGTATCGACGGGATTGAATTGATGAAAAAGGCCCGGGAAATTCAGGAAGACCTTCAGACCATCGTGATCACCGCCTACGGCGATCTCGACTGCGTGGTGGAAGCCCTTCGCCTCGGGGCGAACAATTTTTTTACCAAACCCCTGCAGATGAAATTGCTGAAGGTGTCGATTCAGGATGCCCTCGACAAGAAACTGACCCGCCAGCGGTTGAAAGAGAGCGAAGCCCGGTTCCGCAGGATGTTCGAAATGCACAGCGCGCCCATGCTCCTGATCGACCCCGACACCGGAGACATCGTTCGGGCCAACCACTCCGCATCGGATTTCTACGGATACGATAGCGCTGTTCTCTCTCTCATGACCATGTGCGAGCTCTGTTTATTGCCGCCGGAGCAGGTGCTTCGGGAAATGCGGACCGCCTTGTCCGGCAAGCGCAAGTGCCGGGTGTATCGAAATCGCCTGAAAAACGGAGAAATCCGCTCGGTGGAGGTCCATGCCTCCCCCGTGGAAATCGAAGAAAAACCGTATCTCTTTGCGGTCATTCATGATGTGACGGAACGGCGCAGGGCCCAGGCCGGACTCTGCCGCCGGCTGGTGGCGGAGGAACTGATCTCGACCCTGTCCACCTCTTTTATCAACATTCCGACCGAGGCCCTGGACCAGGCCCTGAATACCGCCCTGGGGGCCCTCGCCAAGTTCTTCAATGCGGATTACTGTTTCATCCGTCGAATCGACCCCGGTGAGTCTCGAGTGGAACCCATGCACCAATGGTGTTCCGAAGACGCGCCTCGACAACTGGCTGATTCCGGGAAAGACGCGGTTGAACTCTCTTCCTGGACCTTGAACCGACTCGGGAATCTGGACCCGATCTGTGTGGCCCGCCTCTCGGATCTGCCGGATGCGGCGGCCGCCGACCGGACCCGCTGGGAAGCCCTGGGGGTCAAGTCCTGTTTTGCGGTGCCGTTTCTACTGAACGGTTTCGTGGGCGGGCTGTTCGGTTTCAGCGCTGTACAGAAAATAAGCGAATGGGCCCAAGAAGATATCACCCTTCTCAGGGTGATCGGTGAAATGATATCCAATGTGCTGGTTCGAAAAAAGGCGGAAGAGGCTTTAAAAGAGAGCGAAACACGATACCATGATCTCTATAACCTGATGCGGCTCGTCACCGACAATGTGCCGGACATGATCTGGGCCAAAGATAGGGAAGACCGGTATCTGTTCGCCAATCAGGCTATCTGCGACCGGTTGATCATGTGCGGAACCCCGGAGAAGGCGATCGGATACACCGATCTCTTTTTCGCCGAAGAAGAACGCAGCCTGGGCCACAAGCACACCTTCGGCGAAATTTGCGTCAATTCGGATGAAATCACCAAACGACAACAGAAACCGGGCCGTTTTCTTGAAGAAGGATATGTACGCGGCAATTACCTGTTTCTGGATGTCCACAAAGCCCCGCTCTACAACCAGGAAGGGGTCATGATCGGCACCGTGGGATCGGGTCGGGACGTGACCCGGGAAAAGCAGATCGAATCGGAAATCGAAAAATACCGGGAAAAAATCAAACTGGCCCTGGAGGCGACCACCGACAGCATCTGGGAATGGGACCTCACCGAAAACATGGTGAGGGGCCATGACCGAGCCCTTGAAATGCTCGGGAGTCAAGGAAACCAATCCGGGCAGGTTTATGCCGAATGGAAAGCCCTGCTGCACCCGGATGACCGGGAATACGTCATCTTCCAACTGAAGGACCATCTGTCCGGAAAAACCGACCAGTATAAGGCGGAATACCGGATTCAGGTTCAGAACGGGGATTGGAAATGGATGTTGAGCCGGGGAAAGGTGGCCGAACGGGACCCCGAAGGCCGCCCCCTGCGAATGGTCGGCACCCATGTGGATATCACTCAGCGCAAACGCATGGAGGAGGAGGTCCTTCAGGCCAAAATTCAGGCCGAGGATGCCAGCCGCGCCAAAAGCGAATTTCTGGCCAACATGAGCCATGAAATCCGAACCCCCATCAGCGGTATTCTCGGGGCCGCTGAAATGCTTCTGAACCGGGAAACGGACGATGCCGCTCGGGAACACTTGACCCTCATGAAACACTCGGCCAAGTCGCTTCTGACCATGATCAGTGAAACCCTCGATTTTTCAAAAATCGAGGCCCGAAAATTTCAACTGATCGACACCGATTTCAGCCTAAGAGAAGTCATCGAAAAGGTGAGGCGGTTTTTTTCCCCGGAAATCCGCAACAAAGGGCTGGGGTTTCATGTTCATATCGATCCGGACGCACCCGAACAGCTTCGGGGTGATCCGGACCGTCTGGAGCAGGTATTTCTCAATCTCATCGGCAATGCCGTAAAATTCACCCGGGCCGGAGAGATCCGATTTGAAATCGAACGGGTGAACGGAACCCGAAACCCGAAGCTTCGGTTTTTTGTCAGCGATACCGGCATCGGAATCCCCGGAGAAGACATCCCCAAACTATTTCAGGCATTTTCCCAACTTGACAGCTCCTATGCCAAACCGTTTTCCGGGACCGGCCTCGGATTGGCCATTTCCCAGAAGATTATCCGGATGATGGGCGGAAACATTCGCGTGGAAAGCAGCCCGGGACAAGGGTCCACCTTCTACTTCACCGTTGAATTTCAGGCGTCGGAAGAAAGACAAACGGTTTCCGTTGAGGCGCCCCTGAAGGAGGGGACGCCGAAAAGCCCGGAAGATTCAGGACCGCTGAACATCCTTCTGGCCGAAGATGACCTGCTCAACCGCACGTCTCTGGTCCATTTTCTGGAAAAAGAGGGCCACCGGGTGACGGCGGTGGGGGACGGACAGGCGGTCTTGGAAACCCTGGCTGAAAAGACCTTCGACCTCATCCTGATGGACATTCAGATGCCGCTGATGGACGGCGTGGAAACCGCCCGGCGAATCCGGCGGAATGAAACCGGCCGTTTTGATGCGAACTGCCCCATCATCGCCCTGACGGCTTACGCCCTGACAGGGGATCGGGAAAAGATCCTGGCCGCCGGTATGGACGGCTATGTCACCAAGCCGGTGGATATGGCCGAACTGGGTCGCGCCATGGCGGCGGCTGTAACCCACCCGAACGCTCAAAAACCGACCGGGGTTCGAAAGCCTGGAGAAAACGGTTCCGCTGTGAAACCGGGGCCGCATTCATCTCATTCCGGCTCCGGTGACCCGTCGAACTCCTGGTCGGACCCCTTAGAGGACGTTCGAAGGTACATGGATCGATACCGAAGTGATCCGTCCTTTCTCAAAGGCATGCTGGAAGGGTTTCTGACCGAGGCCCCCCTGCGGATGGCCCAGGCGAAAAAGGCGCTGGCCGCCGGAGATCTTCAGGCCGCGGCCAAAGCGGCCCACTCCATGGTGAGCATGCTCGGGGCGATTCGAACCAAAGGTCTGGCAACCGCCGCCCGGGAAGCGGAACATCATCTAAGAAAGGGGGACCGTCAAAAAGGCCAAAAGGAACTCGATTTTCTTGAAGAAAATCTGGAAAAGGTGATCGGCTGCATTCAAACCGAATTCGGGGGATAGACACGGCCTCTGCTTTTCTCGGTCTTGGGCTTCATTGCCGATTCGGCCGGCAGGAGCGGATTTTATCTTCATCCCGTCCTTGTTTACCCCGGCTTGCTGTGATACAGAGAGTGCCCTGTTTTCAACCGTTTATTACCGGGCACAAAATTATGGATTACAGCTATCTGGTTTCCGGCGTCGTTTTCGGGTTGAGCGCGGGTCTGTCGCCGGGCCCGCTCCTGACGCTGGTGATTTCGGAAACCCTCAAATACAATGCGGCAGAAGGAATCAAGGTGGCGCTGTCGCCCCTGCTCACCGATATTCCGATCATCCTGTTGATCATTCTGGTGTTGTCCCGATGGACCGAGGTGCTGCCGCTGCTGGGGGCGATTTCTATGGGCGGCGGCCTTTTCATCACCTATCTCGGGTACGAGTCGGTCCGATTCAAAGGGGCGGAGGTGGAACTCTCGTCGATTCCGCCCCATTCCCTTCGCAAGGGGGTGGCGGCCAATTTTCTAAACCCCAGCCCCTACCTGTTCTGGCTCTCCATCGGAACGCCCATGCTCCTCAAGGCCATGGGCGAGCACCCCGCCGTCGCCATCGTGTTTGTCTCGGTTTTTTATCTTCTTTTGGTGGGGTCCAAGGTATTGATCGCCCTGGCGGTCGGAAAATTGCGATCCTTTCTGAAGAGCGACTATTACGTGCTGGCGATCCGCGGGCTGGGAGTCGTTTTGTTCGGCTTCGCCCTTCTTTTTTTCAGAAACGGGCTTCGGGATCTCGGTCTCCTATGAGGGTTCAGTCTCCCAGAAGCGCTTTGTAGACCGAGGGGCCGACGATTCCGTCTTCGCTCAGTCGGTTCTCCCGCTGATACTGCCGGACCACCTCCCGGGTGTGGGGGCCGAAGACCCCGTCGATGCCCACGTCATACCCCGCCCCGGCCAGGGCGCTCTGAACCTGCCGGACATCCTCCCCGCGCATGTAGGGGGTGGTCAGGTAAAGATACCGCCGTTTTTCCTCGGGCGGCACCCACTGAAGCGGATGGTGTTCATAGGCGGATTCATCCATGCACTCCAGCTGAGGGGTCTGGGAATATCCGTGATACCGAAGAGAATCCCGAATCCGCATCAAGAGATTCCGGCGGGTGATATTGCCCCCGGTTTCCCGCATGTGTTTGCAGAAAAAATAGGTGAAGGCGCCGTTGTGCCCGCCGTTGATGTAGGCGTCCGCCGAGGTCTGGTCGGAACGGCATCCGGACCAGAGAATATGGCTGGCGGTGCTTCGGCGCACCCCGGACCGGTTCAGGGTCTGAAACCCCCGGGTGGGGCCGAGGGCCCCGGTTTCCCCCTCGAATCGAAAGGTGATGTCGGGCGGCGGCGGAAGATACCGGGCGGCGGGTTCGGATTCGAAACCGATTTCTTCGCCGCAGAAAAGATCGCCTCCCCGGGTGGCGGTTCCGGAGTGGCAGCAATCCAGAAATACCTCCAGAAAAGCGCCCTCGGGGATGTTCTTGAATATCCGGTCCAGGTCGTCGTCCAGAATAAACCCGTCATCCCAGTCCATATCCCAGGGGCAGAGCAGTTCATCCAGGCGGTCTTCGAGTTCATCTCCGCTTCGATCCCGGATTTGGGAGCCGTGGCCGGAAAAATGAAACACCATGAAGTCCCCGGGCCTGGCCACCTTCACCATATACTCAAGGCGGTAGAGGATTCCCTGCTTATCCGCCCGGGAATCCACCACCACTCGAATATCGTTGTTGGTAAATCCCAGGTAACTTTTCAAAATGTGGCGCATATTGCCCACATCGTTGATGCACCCCTTGAGATCACGAATACCCCGGTAATCATTGATGCCGACCAGAAGGGCTCTTCTTGCCATGGGGACCTCCTTTTCACTGGAATGAACAGGAATCGTCTATTTCTGAAATGCCTCTGGTTTTTCTAACGCCTCGGATGCAAATTGTAAAGAGAAAACAGCAGGTTCAGGAGGATATGAGAATAGAAAACTTCGAGGTGGGAAAGAAAAAAGCACTGTTTGCACCCGACAGGAAAACATGCTATACTGAAAAGTTAATTTTAACGAGAAGTGGGTGCCTGACAAACAATGGGAACAGGAGAGAAAATCGCTGCCACCTGTTTGATTTTATGGTACGCCCGGCAGGATTCGAACCTGCGGCCTACGGATTAGAAGTCCGTTGCTCTATCCAGCTGAGCTACGGGCGCTCTGGTGTAAGGTAAATGGAGTAGGTAGCATATACAGTTCCGGTTGTCCACCCAAAATATCCGTATTTAATTGGATTAAACTCTCCTTAATACCTTGATATAGTATTCTTAATGATGGTATAGAAAGATTCAGCCAACGACCAGACCAATACAACGGGTTAAATATTTATCATGAATACAAAAAATAAGAACGCACCCTCCGACGAAAAAGAGACCGAGAAGCCCCAGAAGTTGCATACCGGTCTCGAGGGCAAGGAAATCGACAACCTGGTCAATACCCCGGCCAACCAGAAGTCGGATAAGAGCCTGGCCAAGTTCGATCCGCTTCAGCGGTACCTGTCGGAAGTCAGCAAATACCGGCTGCTGACCCGGGACGAAGAAAAAGAACTCGCCCTTCGGGTTCGGGAGCAGGAAGACGGGGATGCGGCCCTGACCCTGGTCACCTCCAATCTTCGTCTGGTGGTCAAGATCGCCCTGGAGTTTCAGCGGATCTGGATGCAGAACCTGCTGGATTTGATTCAAGAGGGAAATATCGGCCTCATGCAGGCGGTCAAAAAGTTCGACCCCTATAAAAATGTCAAATTCTCCTACTATGCCTCCTTCTGGATCAAGGCCTATATCCTCAAGTTCATCATGGACAACTGGCGTCTGGTCAAGATCGGCACCACCCAGGGCCAGCGGAAGCTTTTTTTCAAGCTCAAAAAAGAAAAACAGAAACTGATCGATCAGGGCTTCGACCCCAAACCCAAGCTGTTGTCCCAGCGGCTGGGGGTATCCGAGCGGGAGATCGTCGACATGGATCAGCGCCTGGACGGGTGGGACGTATCCCTGGATGCACCCCTCAAAGAAGACTCGGACACCGAGCGGATCGACTTTCTGAGCACTTCCGCCGATACGGCCGAAGACAGCGTGGCCAAAAAGGAGATGGATGTTCTGCTTCACAACAAGATCGCCGAATTCAAAAAGAAGCTGACCGACCGGGAACTGGAAATATTCGAATCCCGAATTTTCTCGGACACCCCGGTGACCCTTCAGGAGATCGGAGATCGATACGGCATCTCCCGGGAACGGGTCCGGCAGGTGGAAAAAAACGTGGTCAAAAAAATGAGGGAATTTTTTAAACGGGAGATTGTGGATTTTGAATCCTACGCCGAAGGCAGCGAAGTTTCCTGATGATTCGCCCCGCCGGTTCCCACAAACGATCCCTGGTTCGATGACGAAATGCAGGGATTCAATCCAAAGAAAATGAGTATGATGAAGTGGCTTTGTAACGGAGCCGCCGTCCTGATCTGTCTGGTCCCGGTTTTCGGATGCGCGCCTCAGACTAGCACGACACCGAGTGCGGACAGGCCGATGCAGCGGTATGTCGAGTATTCTCCCGCCCATGAAAACGGGGATCGATTCTATTATTTTCTCGAATCACAGTTGCAGCGTCGGCAGGGGGATCTGGACAAAGCGATCTATTTTATGCAAAAAGCCATCGCAAACGCCCCGAACGCCTTCTTTCTCAAGAAAGAACTCGCCGCCCTCTATCTGCGGGAACGCAATCCGGAAAAGGCGGTGGGCCTGATCGAGGAGATGCTGGAAGCAGACCCGGAAAGCGTCGAAATTCTTATCCTGTTCGGAAAACTGAAGCAGGGAATGAAGCAGTATGAAGACGCCCGCAAGGCTTATCAAAGGGTCCTGGAACTGGACCCGGATCAGAAAGAGATTTACTTGCGGCTCGGCGCGCTCTATCTGGAAGAAGAGGACCTGGAAAATGCCTATGAGGTCTACGAGGGGCTGGTGGAGCGCTTTCCGGACTCCTATGTGGGCCATTTTTTTCTAGGAAAAATCCATGCCGAACGGGGGGAACTGGAGGCGGCTGAAAAGAAATTCCGAACAACCCTGGATCTGGAACCGGATTTGGAAGAGCCCCAGTTCGAACTCCTGTCCATTTATGAAACGCAGGGGAAGAACCAGAAAATCATCCGGATCTATCAGGATATTCTGGAAGAAGAACCGGAGAACATTCGGGCTGAAATGGGTCTGGGATATTTCTATCACAGCATCGGCATGACCCGGAGCGCAGAAAAACTTCTGACCCGGGTGGGAGAACAGAGCCGCTCCAATGAAGAGGTGATTCGAACCCTGATCCAGCTTTATATCGATCCGAAAAAATACGAAGCGGCGGTGATCATCCTGGAAGGTATGCTCAAGGGGGCCCCCGACAGCTCGGACCTCCATTACGTAGCCGGGGTCGCTTACGACGGCATCAATGATGAGGAAAGGATGCTGCACCACCTCAAACAGGTAAAGCCCGACTCCCGGTTTTATCAGAATGCGGTGGTCCATATCGCCTTCCTGTATCAGGAGAACGGCCAGGTCCGGAAGGCCATCGACTTTCTGGAAGGGGTCATTCGAAAGGTCCCGGACAATACGGATTTTTACATCTATCTCGGCGCCTTTTACGAGGAGATCGAGGAATACGCCAAGGCCGAAGCCGCTCTGAAAAAGGGGCTCGAGGCCGATCCCGACAACCCGCGCATCTATTTTCGGCTGGGGGTGGTCTATGACAAATGGGACCGAAAGGCCGACTCCATCGAGATCATGAAAAAGGTGATCGAACTGGACCCCAAAAACGCCAACGCCCTCAATTATCTGGGGTACACCTATGCCGATATGGGTGAGAACCTGGATGAGGCGGAGCGGCTGATTCAGGAAGCCCTCAAATACAAGCCCGACGACGGCTATATCCTGGACAGCATGGGGTGGGTCTATTACCAGAAAGGAGAGTATGAAAAAGCACTGGCCTACCTGGAAAAGGCGGTGGACCTGGTTTCGGATGATCCCATTATTCTGGAGCATGTGGGGGATATACACATCAAGCTGAACAATCCGGAAAAGGCCCTGGAATATTATCGCCGGTCGCTGTCTCACCGGAAAACGGAAGAAGAAAAATCCCACATCGAACAAAAAATCCGCGAACTGACCGAACCCGGAACCACGTGAGCCAGGGCCTGAACCGATGACGTACCGAAATCCCTTTTTTCTTCTGATTCTGTGGCCGTTCACTCTGTGGCTGTTTTTCGGATGCGAAGCCATGATGGGCGGCGGAGTCCGACCCGCAGACCTCGCGCCCGAGGTCCGGGAGGTCCTGTCGCTGGTGGAAAATCAGAATTCCGGGTTGAATACCTTCAAGGGCGCCGGAAAAGTCAGCCTTCGCAGAGGCGGAATGCTTCAGACCGCCCGGGCCGCCTGGATCGGGGCCCGTCCCGACCGGTTCCGGTTCGGCATTCTCGATATTTCCGGACGGCCGGCCACCGGCATGGCCGCGGACGGGGAGTTTGTCTATGCGGTTTCCCATACTCAGGAACGGTTTTATAGGGCCCGGGTCACCGATCCGGATTTGAAGCGGATCATTGAAATCCCCGTGAAGATTCGATCGGTGATTCAACTGCTGACCGGCGGGGCGCCGGTTCGGAATTTCCGAACGGCGGAAATTTCGGTGGATGAAGCGGAAGAGACAGAAGTTCTGATCTTGCAAGACGGCCGGGACCGGCTGGTGGAGAAGATCCGGTTCAGTCGTGAGCCTTTCAGGGTACATGCCATGGAGGTCTACGACCCCGGAAAGGGGATGATCTATCGGGCGGAGCTGACGGACTACCAGGTCGCCGAGCCCTATCTGCTCCCCTTCGTCGTCACCGTTTTTGACGCCGAGAACTGGTTTCAGCTGGAGATCGATCGATACTGGCTCAATCCGCCGACTCCAGCGGCTGCATTCGTGCTCACCGATCCGGACGCCTGAGTGTTTCCGTTTTGGAACAGGATCGGACCCTTCGATTCGCCGCCGACCGAAGCCTGGGCAAATTGTGCACATGGCTCCGCATCCTGGGATTCGACACCCTCTTCGAAGCGGATTCCGCCGGTGGTTTTTTCGAAGCCCTCGAAGACCGGATTCTGGTCACTCGAATTCATGAGTACCGGCAGCGACGGCAAACTCATCCCCTGATTTATATCCGCCGTGACCGGGTGAGGCATCAGCTTCGGCAGGTGATCGAATCCGTTCCGCTTTACAGAGTCGACCTATGCCTGTTTTCCCGCTGCATTCGATGCAATCTGCCTCTTCAACCGGTCGACAAATCGAATCTCTTCGGCAGGGTTCCGGAATATATCTGGCAAACCCACAATCGGTTCAAGGAATGCTCCGGATGCGGTCGTATTTACTGGCGGGGTACCCACGGGGATTCAGCCGATACCGAAATCGACCGTCTGTTTCGAAAATCAACAGGATCTGAAGGGACCTGAAAGCCATGAACACGCACACGAAGGCCATCGCACTGGAAAGACGGCTCCAAGGATGCGCCAATGTGCTCACCATCGGGGTGAAGACCAATTTCAGTGATTACGCCCCCGAAGAGGCGGAATGGATTCGAAAGGCGGAAAAAATCTATTATCCGACGCTTTTCTATGCGGACCTTTTCGACGCCATGGGCAAAAAGACGTTTCCGAGCTACCATACCTACAAGTGCGTTCAAGACAAGATCAAACAGACCGCCTTATATCAGATGCTGAACATCCCCCACCCCCGAACCCGGGTCTTTTACGGCCGACGATGGGAGGGGAAGGTGCTCGATTTTTTTTCTTTTCCTTTCGTGGGCAAAATTCCCCGAGGATCGGCATTGGGCCGGGGCGTGTTTCTGATTCGAAACCGGAGTGAACTGGCCGCCTACAAAAAAATTTCCGGATTGGCCTATATCCAGGAATACCTGCCCGCCGACCGGGATATTCGGGTGGTGGTGATCGGGCATCGGGTGGCCCATGCCTATTGGCGAAAAGCGGCACCGGGAGAATTTCGAAGCAATATCGGTGCGGGCGGCGAGGTTTGCCTGGATCCGGTACCCGATGCGGCCCTCGATCTTGCCCTGTACACCGCCCGCTCTTGCGGGTGGGACGACGTCGGCATCGACATCTGCGCTTACAGCGACCGGTATTATGTGCTGGAGGCCAATATGAAATACGGCAAAGAGGGGTTTCGGCAGGCCGGCATCGATTACACCCGCCTCATGGAAACCCTGATCGAAAACGGAGTGATATGAATACCATGATCCAATCGCTTCAGGAACTGACCCGGCGCTGGAACCACCGCGAAACACAGATCCTCTCCTCCAACGCGACCTTCAGCCAGGATGGGGTGCGCCGGACCCGGGAAGATTCACTGGATGCCGGATACCGGCAGAAGTTTTCTCTGGATGTGGACCGGGTGCTCCATTCTCTGGCCTATACCCGATACATCGACAAGACCCAGGTCTTTTACCTGGTCAAGAATGATCACATCACCCACCGGGTACTGCATGTGCAGCTGGTCTCCAAGATCGCCCGCACGGTGGGCCGGTTTTTACAGCTGAATGAGGACCTGATCGAGGCCATCGCCCTGGGCCACGACATCGGCCACGTACCGTTCGGGCATGAGGGCGAACGATATCTCTCGAACCTCTGTAAAGCCCACGGCATCGGCCATTTTTGCCACAATGTTCAGAGCGTCCAATTTCTGGACAAGGTGGAACGAAAGGGCCGGGGATGGAATCTCTGCCTTCAGACCCTCGACGGCCTGATCAGCCATGACGGGGAGATTCACGATCAACAGATTCATCCGGTTCGAAAAAAAACATTTGAATCCCTGGAAAAGGAAATTCGGGACAAGAAAATCAACCCGGAAACACCGCTCACCCCGATGACCCTGGAGGGGTGCGTGGTGCGGTTTTCCGACACCGTCGGCTATATCGGGCGGGATATCGAAGACGCCATTCGGCTGAAAATGATTCAAAGGGAAGCGCTTCCCCGGGAATCGACCGAGGTGCTGGGCAACACCAACGGCACCATCGTCTATAACCTGGTCACCGACATCATTCAACAGAGTTTCGAACAGCCCTACATCGGGTTCAGTCCGGAGGTATCCGAGGCCCTGAAACGGCTCAAACGATTCAATTATGAAAAGATTTATCTCAACCCAGTCATCAAGCGACATTCCGCCACCATTGAAATTCTGTTCAAAATTCTGTTTGAGCGGTATCTGGAGGATCTGATTCGGGAAAACAGAAAATCGGTCATTTTTACCAATTTTTTATCGGACATGTCGCCGGAATATATGGAGGATCACTCCCGGGAGGAGATCGTTCGGGATTTCATTGCCGGAATGACCGACAATTATTTTTTGCGGCAGTCACCGGAGGAGTTCCGATCCAAGCTGGCGGGATGCGGAGACTGACCCTATCCAACAAAACCAAAAAGGACATTCATATGAAAACCTACCCCATCCCCATGGTCCCCGGCCCGGTTCGGGTGCCGGAAGCGGTGTTGAAGGCATATGACATCAACTACGGAGCTCCGGCCCTGGAAATTGAATTTCTGGAGCTTTACAATCAGACCGAATCCAACCTGAAACAGGTCCTCGGCACGCAAAATCGCGTGGTGATTCAGACCGGCGAAGGCATGCTGGCCCTCTGGACCGCCCTGAGAAGTTGCCTTCGGCCGGGGGACCGGGTGCTTTCCATCGCCACCGGTGTTTTCGGGTACGGGATTGCCGACATGGCCGAATCCATCGGCGCCGAAGTGGAGATCATCGATCTCGGCTACAATGGGTCCCTTCTCGACTTGGGGCCGGTGGAGGCGGCGGTGGACCGTTTCCAACCCAAGATGATCACCGTGGTTCACTGCGAAACCCCGTCCGGCACCATTAACCCCTTGGAAAAACTGGGCAGACTCAAGCAGACTTCCGGGGTTCGGCTGCTCTATGCCGATGTGGTCTCCAGCGCGGGCGGTGATTCTGTTCTGGCCGATGAATGGCATATCGATCTGGCCCTGGGCGGCTCTCAGAAGTGTTTGTCCGCACCTCCCTGCATGTCTTTTCTATCGGTCAGCGATGCGGCCTGGGAGATGATTGATGAAATCGGTTATGTGGGCTACGATGCCCTCAAGCCCTTCCGCACCGCTCAGCAGAACCACCGGTTTCCCTACACCCCCTACTGGCACGGCATGGCGGCTTTAAATACGGCGGCGGAGCTGCTGATCGGCGAGGGACTCAACAACAGCTTTTTCCGCCACAAGGAGGCCGGGGATTATTGCCGAAAACGGGCCGCGGATATGGGCCTCACCCTCTTTCCGGCGCCCGATGCCGTGCCCTCTCCGACGGTAACCGCGATTCAGGTTCCGGAAAAGACCACCTGGAGCCGCTTCGATGCCCGGCTTCGGGAGCACGGGCTGGTGGTGGGCGGCAGCCACGGCCCCATGGCCGGGAAGGTCTTCCGGATCGGCCATATGGGGTCCCAGGCCGATATGGACCTGGTCCGCCGGGCCATGGACGTCCTGGAAGAAGTGATGCGACGGCCGGAATAAACCATGCACGAACCCCGGATCTACCGGACCCTCATGGAACAGGGAGAACGGGGGTTTTTCAGGGTCCTGGTCCGGGAAACCGATCTCTATGTCCATGCCCGAAAGCCTTTGCTATCGGTTACCCGAGATCTGGTGCTCAAACATCGGGTTCGCTTGGAGGCTTATCTTCAAAGTCACCCCGAATTTGCGCGATCCCTTCGCCCGGTTCCCGTTCAGGGGCCGGCCCCGTCCATTGTTCGGGAGATGGCCGAAGCCGGGTTCTTGGCCGGGGTCGGCCCCATGGCGGCGGTGGCCGGGGCCGTGGCCGAGCAGGTGGGCGGAGATCTGCTGAAAGACCACACCCCGGAGGTGATCGTGGAAAACGGCGGGGATGTTTTTCTCAAGACCGATTCCCCCTCGGTCATCGCTGTATTTGCCGGGCGATCGCCCCTGAGCATGAAGATCGGCCTTCGGGTCGATTCCAGACCGCATCCCATGGCGGTATGCACCTCTTCCGGCTCCCTGGGCCACTCCCTCAGCCTGGGAAAGGGGGATGCGGTCTGCGTGGTCTCCCGCTCCTGCGCCCTGGCCGACGCCGCCGCCACCGCGCTGGGAAACCGCCTCCAATCCAGGTCGGATATTCCCGGGGCCATCGATTTCGCCAAGGATATCGCCGGGGTCATCGGGTGCGTTCTGATCATGGAAGACAAGATCGGCATGTGGGGGGATATCGAGATTGTACCGATTCGAGGGTCGGAGCCGTCTTCCCCCGCCGGAAGAAATCGGAAAAGGAAAAACCGTCCATAATCAGCGTTTCGGCCAGCCCATGCTGTTTTCCCCGGCCCGGCAAGAACTCACTGTCGCTCAAACAGCTTCCCGGCCCGGGG